>NZ_JBEXGR010000001.1:0-525867 GCF_040607415.1 Micromonospora sp. NPDC005291 | reverse complement strand
GGCGTCGGTGAACCGGTCCACCCAGAGCGACTCCCGCCCACTGACCATAGGTCATGTGGGTCAGCTGTTCCAGTGCTGGCCGACGAGGTCGGTGGCCTGCTGCTCCCACTGGGCGTACGCGTCGGGGTAGGCGGAGACCTGTACGGTCTGCGCGGCCTGGGTCAGGGGCATGTCCTGCCACCCGTCGACCTGCTTCAGACCCTTGAGGAATGCGGTGGTGGAGTAGGCGGGGTCGGTGATCTGCTCCGGCGTACCCCACCCGCTGGTCGGGCGCTGTTGGAACAGGCCCAACGAGTCGTGGTCGTTGGCGTCGCCGAGGTGGCCGAGGTTCTCCAGCTTCGACTCCTGCAGGCTTGTGGCGATGGAGATGACCGCGGCCCGCTCGGGCAGTCCGGCCTTCTTCGTGGCGGCGATGATGGCCTTGACGTTGGCGCTCTGCTCGTCGTTCAGGGTGATGTGGGACTGGTCGCCCTGCGGCTTGGCGCTCTGCACCGCGACCGCGACGGGCTTGCTGTCGACCGGGTTGGCGTGGGCGGCGATCGGACCGGCGAAGACACCACCGGCGAACGCGAGACCCGCAACGGACAGCACGCTCTTACGAATGATCGTGTTCATGAGGGTTAGCTCCTTCGGGGGTAAGGACACCCAGCCGCCAAACGGGGGGAACGGCGTGCGGGGTGTGAGCACCTCGTCCGGGCGCATCAGAAATCAAGGGGAAAAGTCTTGGGGGTCGGCGGCCTACGGGCGCAGGGCTCGTGGCGCCAGGTCCAGGTGTAACGACCGGGGGGCCGGGGTCATTCCGGGGGTGGCCCATCCATCGGCACCCTCGTGGAGGCGGTCGCCGAGCGGTCGTTCGTAGGTAACCGTAACGACCGGGCGGGGTCGAGCATTCCAACCCCGGGTCGGCGCTCCAACCCCGAGGCGCGGGGTGGCGGGCCGGTGGTGCTGCGATCGTCAGGGTATGTAACGACCCCGGGCCGGCCATGATTCCGGGCCACGGGTGCGACCGGTCACAGGTCAGAATCGCCTGTGAAATGGGACATTCGACGCGGAATCGTGCACCCTGCCGGCGGCGTGGCGTTCGCCTGACGATGGTCAACTCCAGATCGCCGACATTGGGGCATCACCCGCCCCGGACACCGCGACATCCCCGACACCGAGTCGATCACCTCGGAAGGCGCGGCTGGGGCCGCGATCGACAACGCGGGTGATACCTCACAGGCATATTTATGCCTCACAGGTATCGCACCAACAACAACGACCGCCCCCGAACAGGCACTGCGGCGCCGAGTTCTGGGCGGCGGTCGCCGGGCTACCGCCGGCCGCGCCACGCGCTGAGTGCCCTGCGTTGCGCCGCGTTGCGCCGCGTTGCGCCGCGTTGCGCCGCGTTGCGCCGCGTTGCGCCGCGTTGCGCCGCGTTGCGCCGCGCGCTGGGTGTCCTGCCTCCGCGTCGAGCTGCGTGCCGAGTTGAGCCGCGTGCGTTGAGTTGTGTGCCGTGTCGAGCTGGGTGCTGGGTGTCCTGCTCCGCGTTGAGGAGGAGTACATCCGCCGGTAGGCGTTCGCCCAGCTGCTGTGGTTGGTCTTCCAGACCGACCGGCCGGTCGGTCTGGACTTGCAGGAGGTGCTGCTCGGCATCGTTCGCAGGGTCGCGCAGACCTGATTGGAAGCCCTGCTCAGAGCCGGTAAATCGGTTGAGTCGACCGGCTCCGTACCGGCACGCTGGGTTCGCCGCCACCCACGTCCGGAGGGACACCAATGCGCCTGCTCCGTGATCTGTGGGGCACCTCGTCACGTCGTATGACGATCGTGGCCGTTCTGATCGTGCTCGGCGCCGCCGGCCAGGCCGGTGCGTCGGCACTCGCCGGCGCGGTGCTGGTGCATCGTTCGTCCGGCTTCTTCACCGTGCTGGCCGCGGCGCTGGTCGCCGTGGTGCTCAGCGACCTCGCGGTGAGCCTGCTGATGGCTGGTCTGACCGCCGACTGGTCCGCCGATGTGCGCCGCCGGCTCTGCCGCGTCGCCTTCGGGCAGGACCTGCCCACCTTGGAGACCACTCCGGTGGGCGAGTTGCTCGACCGCATCGACGGGGACGTCTATCAGGTGGCGTCGGCGGTCCGTAACCAGGGCACCCGGCTCGCCCAGGGCCTCTGTGTCGGCCTGTTGTCGATGGTCGTCGCGCTGGTCGTGTGGTGGCCCGCCGGGATCGCGATGCTGCTGCTCACGGTGGTGCTCGCGGTCGGACTGCGCCGGCCCACGGCGCGGATCGGTCCGGCCCGGATGGCCGAGGAGGAGGCGTGGTCGGACCTGGCCGCGGTGATGGAGGAGGCGGTGCACGGCCAGGACGACGTGCGGACCAGCCTGGCCCGGCCGTACGTGTTGCGGCTCTACGCCCAGCGGGCCGCCGCCGTGCTGTCCCGGGGCCGCCTGGTCTGGGTGTTGTCCGCCCGGGTGGCCACGGCCGCCACCGCGACGATCCGGGCTGGCATCGGCGCGGTGGTGCTCGGCGGTGCCTGGGCGTTGACCACCGACCGGATCGACGCTGCCCGGCTCACCGCCATCTGGCTGCTCGCCCTGGCTTTCGGGGCCACCGCGGAACACGTCAGCCGGATGGTGCCGGAGATCCAGGAGGCTCTCGGCGCGTGGGCCCGGGTGCAGTTGCTCCAGAAGGCCCGGCAGGAGCCTGTCGGCGGGGCCAGCCCGACCGACGGTGACCTGCGCATCCGCGAGCTGACATTCGGGTACCAGGTGAGTGGCCCGGAGAGCGGTCGGGGGGCCGCGCTGCGCGGGGTCAGCCTCACCTTCACGCGCGGCCGCTCGTACGCGTTGATCGGGCGCACCGGCTCGGGCAAGTCGACTCTGGCGAAGGTGCTCACCAGGGCTGTCGACGTGCCGCCGGGAACGGTCTTCCTCGGCGGCACCGACCTGTGCGATCTCGATGTCGAGCAGCTGCGCCGCTGGGTGGCGCTGGTGCCGCAGCGCACCGAGATCCTGGCCGGCACGCTCGCCGAGAACGTCGCGCTCTTCGACCCGGAGCTGCTCGACGCCGCAGCCCGGGCATTGAACGAGCTGGGTCTGGCCGGCTGGATCGCCGAGCTGCCGGACGGGCTGGCGACCCGGCTGGGTGAGGGCGGGCATGTGCTCTCCGCCGGTCAGGAGCAGTTGGTCGCGTTCGCCCGGATCCTGGTCCGTGAGCCGCATGTGGTGATCCTCGACGAGGCCACCGCACGGTTGGACCCGGTCACCGAGGCACGGGTGCAGCGGGCCACCGAACGACTGTTGCGCGACCGGATCGGGATCGTCATCGCGCACCGACTCTCCTCGGTGCGCCGCTGCGACGAGGTCGTGGTGTTGGCCGACGGCGCGGTGGTCGAGGCCGGCTCGCTGGAAACGTCGACGCGCTTCGCCGAGCTGCTGGCGACCAGCCACGCCGCCGCGTACGCGGCAGCGGTGCCGGCCGGCCGCGCCGGTGCCGGCACCGACCTGCTGGTCGGCCCCGACCCGGCCGACGCCTGGCCGAGCGGGCCGACGACAGCGCAGGTCGGCCCGGTCGCGAAGGTCGCGCTGGTTGAGACGGTCGCGAAGGTCGCGCCGACCCGTGCCGACCCGCCGCCACTGCCGCCCGTACCGCCGGCCCGGACGCTGCGGGAGATCGTCCGACTCTGCACCAACGATCCCCGGTACGGGCTGGCCGCGATCGTGCTGTTCCTCACGGTCACCCTGCTGGGGTTGGACGGCCCCGTGCTGCCCTGGCTCTGGGCCGACGTGGTCGACGGGACCGGCAACCCGTACCTGCCGGCGGTGGGGATCGTGGCCGGGCTGCTGGTCACCCTGCCGGTGCCGTTCTACACCCACGTCTGGTTCCCGCAGTGGTGGGTCCGGCAGATGCTGCGGATCGGCTTGCGCCTGGTGCACGGACAGACCGGGCCGCGCCGGGTCAGCTCGCACACCCCGGCGGAGGTGGTGGCGCAGGGCGGCGACACCGAGCGGGTGGTCCAGCTCGCGGACAACGTGCTGGACCAGGCTGTCGCGTTGGTCCTGGTGGTCGCCATGACGGCGGTGACCGGCAGCGTCGTACCGGGGCTGTTCTTCCTCGGCACGATGGTCGTCTCCGGGCTGGCCGCGACGCTGTTCGGGCCGACGCTCGAGCGTGCGGCCCGGGCGACGGTGGCGGCGCGGGCTTCCTTCGCGACCGCGCTGGTCTCCGCGCTCTCCGCGGCGCGGACGGTGAAGCTCGCTGGCGCGACCGCGGCGGTGCTCCGCCATCTGGCGGACCTGGACGTGCTGCGCAGCGACCGGCAGCGACGGGAGATCTCGGTGCAGGTGTGGGCGCGCTCCACGCCGTCGGTGGCCAGTGGTCTGTTGCCGATCGGCGCGTGGGCGCTCTACCTGGGCGGCGGCCTCTCCGCCGGGGCGGTGCTGGTGGCCGTCGCCACCCTCGGTGCGGCGCGCTGGTTCGCCTGGACCACCGCGTCGTTGATCTCCCAGCTGCCCTCGGCGCGGGTCTGGACCCGGCGCACGGCGGCGATGACCGGAGTGAGCGCGTACTCCGCGGCGGTTTCGGCAGTCGACCTGGCCGCCGGGACGGCGCCCGCGCCGACGCCACCGCCCCGGCATCCGCTGCGCCGGCTGGAGCTGCGCGGCTTCGGGGTGGTGCACTCCGACGGTACGGTCGCCGTTCGGGATGTGGACCTGACGGTGCAGCGTGGGCAGTTGGTGCTGGTTGTCGGGCCGGTCGGCTCGGGTAAGTCGTCGCTGCTGCGGGCGTTGGCCGGGATCGTGCACCACACCGGCGAGCTGGCCTGGAACGGCGACCCGGTCACCGAGCCGGAATTGTTCCTGCGCCCCAACCAGGTCGGCTACGTCGGCCAGTTGCCCCGGGTGCTCTCCGGCACGGTGGCCGACAACATCGCGCTCGGGCACCAGGTGGACGCGGCCGGGGCGGTCAGCACCGCCCAGCTCGACCATGACCTGGCCGCTGCTGGCGGGGGGCTGGGCCTGCTCATCGGGCACAAGGGCACCCGGCTCTCCGGCGGGCAGTTGCAGCGGTTGGCGCTGGCTCGGGCGCTGGCCCCGCGTACCGAATTGTTGGTCGCGGACGACGTGTCGTCGGCGCTGGACGTCACCACCGAGCTGGCGCTGTGGCAGGCGTTGCGCGGACACGGGGTGACCGTGGTCGGCTCGACCGCGAAGCGCGCCGCGTTGGTCCGGGCCGACCACGTGGTGGTGCTGCTCGGCGGCACGGTGGCGGCCCAGGGCACCTGGCAGGACCTGGAGGGCGACTGGTCGCACCTGGCCGGCTGACGGTGGGGCGGCTGCCGGGGGCACGGCAGCCGCCCCACCGGCGGGGGTCAGGCTGCGCGGGCGTACTGGGCGGGCCCGGTGTACGCGACGCCGAGCTTGGCGGCGGCCCGGCGCGGCCAGTACGGGTCGCGCAGCAGCTCCCGGCCGAGCAGCACCAGGTCGGCCTCGCCGCCGGCGACGATCTGCTCGGCGTGCTCGGGCTCGACGATCAGGCCCACCGCACCGGTCAGCACGCCGGCCTCGCGGCGGATCTGGGCGGCCAGCGGCACCTGGTAGCCGGGGCCGAGCGGGATGCGCTGGTCCACGCTCACGCCACCGGAGGAGGCGTCGACCAGGTCGACGCCGACGCCGGCCAGCTCGCCGGCGAGCACCACGCTGTCCTCGATCGTCCAGCCGCCCTCGACCCAGTCGGTGGCGGAGATCCGGGTCAGCACCGGCACGTTCTCGCCGACCGCGGCGCGGACCGCGCGGGCCACCTCCAGGGTGAGGCGCATCCGGGCGGCCCGGTCGCCGCCGTAGGAGTCGGTGCGGTTGTTGGTCAGCGGCGAGAGGAACTCGTTGAGCAGGTAGCCGTGGGCGGCGTGGATCTCCACGGCGGAGAAGCCGGCATCCAGCGCGCGTTCGGCGGCTGCCGCGAACGCCTCGACCACTCCGGCAATGCCCTCCGCGTCGAGAGTGCTCGGCGTCCGGTAACCGGCGGTGAACGGCTCCGAGCCGGGGGCGACGGGCGTCCAGCCACCCTCGGCGTCGGGCACGCCGCCGCGGTTGGGTGCCCACGGTCGGTACGTGGAGGCCTTGAACCCGGCGTGCGCGAGCTGTACGGCCGGCACCGCGCCGTGGGCGGCGACGGACGCGGTCACCGGCCGCCACGCGTCGACGTGCGCATCTGACCACAGCCCGGTGTCCTGCGGGCTGATCCGGCCCTCGGGGAGCACGGCGGTCGCCTCGCTCAGCACCAGCCCGGCTCCGCCGACCGCGCGGCTCGCGAGGTGGACCAGGTGCCAGTCGGTGGGCAGACCGTCCGGGCCGGCGGAGTACTGGCACATCGGTGCCATGGCGATCCGGTTGGGCAGGGTGACCGCACGAAGGGCCAGCGGTGTGAACAGGGAGCTCATGTGGTCATCCTTTCGGAAGCGTCGATGGACCCCTCGGTGAGGGGTCCATCGACGTCGGTATGCCCGGGGTCAGGCGGGGACGGGGCTCAGCTCGTCCTGCCGGTCGGGTCGGGCGAGCGGGGTCGGCTCCGGGTCGGTCAGGTCGCGGCGGCCGGCGGACTCGTACGCGGCCCGGTCGAGGGTGCCCTCGCGGGCGGCGACCACGGTCGGCACCAGCGCCTGCCCGGCCACGTTGGTGGCGGTACGGATCATGTCCAGGATCGGGTCGATGGCCAGCAGCAGGCCGGCGCCGGCCAGCGGCAGGCCCAGCGTGCTGAGGGTCAGGGTGAGCATCACGATCGCGCCGGTCAGGCCGGCGGTGGCCGCCGAGCCGACCACCGAGACGAAGGCGATCAGCAGGTAGTCGGTGACGCCGAGCTGCACGCCGAACACCTGGGCCACGAAGATCGCGGCGAGTGCGGGGTAGATGGCGGCGCAGCCGTCCATCTTCGTGGTGGCACCGAAGGGCACCGCGAACGAGGCGTACTCGCGGGGCACGCCGAGCCGCTCGACGGAGCGCTGGGTCACCGGCATGGTGCCGACCGAGGAGCGGGACACGAAGGCCAGCTCGATCGCCGGCCAGGCGCCAGCGAAGAAGCGCAGCGGGTTGAGGCGGCCGGCGAGGATCAGCACCAGCGGGTAGACCACGAACAGCACGATGGCGCAGCCGACGTAGACGGCGGTGGTGAACTTCGCGAGGGGGGCCAGCAAATCCCAGCCGTACGAGGCGACGGCGTTGCCGATCAGGCCGAGGGTGCCGATCGGGGCGAGGCGGATGACCCACCAGAGCGCCTTCTGGACGATTTCCAGCAGGGAGCGGTTCAGTGCCACGAACGGCTCGGCGGCGTCGCCGACCAGCAGGGCCGCGGCGCCGACGACGAGGGCGAGGAAGACGATCTGGAGGACGTTGCCCTCGACGAACGCGCCGACCGGGTTGGTGGGCACGATGCCGGTGAGGAAGTCGGTCCAGGAGCCGGTGTTCTTCGGCGGTGCCGCCCCACCGAGGTCGAGGGTGACGCCCCTGCCCGGGTTGACGAGCAGGCCGAGGCCGATGCCGATGCCCACCGCGATCAGTGCGGTGATGCCGAACCACATCAGGGTCTTGAGCGCGAGCCGGGCGGCGTTGGCCACGCCGCGCAGGCTGACCACGCTGACCACGATGGCGGTGAAGACCAGCGGCGGCACGGCAAGCTTGAGCAGTTGGATGAAGAGGTTACCGACGGTGTGCAGGGTGCTGGTCAGCCAGCTCAGGTCGTTGGTGCGGGCCAGGAAGCCCAGCGCGACGCCGAGCACGAGGCCGAGCAGGATCTGCACGGAGAAGGGAATTTTGCGCAGGCCGAAAGGCATGTGGGTCTTTCCAATTGTCTGGTCCGGTCGGGGTAGGCGGAAGAGCTGGCTACGCCGGACAGACGCCGCTGGCCTGCAGTCGGAGATCGACATACAGGCGGACGGTGAGATCCCAGACATTGGTCATCGCCGGCCCACGTTACGCCGGCCCTTCTCCGAGGTGAAAGGGATGCCGACCGTGATGCTCCTTACAGCCCTACCGGCGGGCCAGGGCCAGGGCGGTGGCGGTGACCAGGCCCCACAGCACCGCGAGCGCGAGGACCAGCCGCTCCAGCACACCCACCACCGCGCCCCGACCGACGATGAGCATTGCCAGCCCGACCGTGGCACAGAGCGGCAGGGTCAGCGCGGCGGCCACCCCGGCCAATCGTCGCACCGCCGGGCCGGCCGGCCCGGACACGGCGAGCGTGACCATCGCGAAGACCACCGCCGCGGTCGCCGCGATGCTCGCGCCACCATGCACCAGATCCGCCGTCGTGGCTCGCTCGAACGGCGGCAGCGGGCAACCGGCGGAGCAGGTCACCGCGCCGGACACGGCGGTGAACACGGCACCGGTGGCGAGCAGCGCCGGTGCCGCCCACACCCCGGGAGGCAGCGCCGCGCCGACCAGCAGCAACGCGCCGGCAAGCGCGAGAACCCCGATCCGGTACGTCGCGGCGTGACCACTGCCGGCGATGCCCGCCTCACTGACGTACCCGGTGAGCCCTGGGCCAGGACCGGCGAGCACGGCGACCGTCACCGCGACCGCGCCGGCCAGCGCGCAGCCGGCCGCTGCCGAGGCGGCGACCCGGCGGGCAACGTCCGCGCGGGCCCTCGGCGCGGTCGTGGTGCCGGGCAGACCCGGCTCAGCCACGCCCGTGCGGCGTGCTCCAGCCGGACTCGTCAGGCCCGAGCGGCACGATGCCGCTCGGGTTGATCTCCCGGTGGGTGCCGTAGTAGTGCCGCTTGATGTGGTCGAAGTCCACCGTCTCGCCGAAGCCCGGGGTCTGGAACAGGTCCCGGGCGTACGCCCACAGCACCGGCATCTCGGTCAGCTTGTTGCGGTTGCACTTGAAGTGCCCGTGGTACGCGGCGTCGAAGCGGACCAGCGTGGTGAACAGCCGCACGTCGGCCTCGGTGATCCCGTCACCCATCAGGTAGCGCTGCCCGGCCAGTCGCTCGGAGAGCGCGTCCAGTCGGGTGAAGAGAGCCCGGAACGCCTCGTCGTACGCCTCCTGCGAGGTGGCGAACCCGCACTTGTAGACGCCGTTGTTGACGTCGGTGTGGATCTCGGCCATCAGTGCGTCCATCTCGGGGCGCAGTTCGACCGGGTACAGATCCGGTGCGTCGGGAGCGTGCAGCCGCCGCCACTCGGTGGAGAAGTCGAGGGTGAGCCGTGGATAGTCGTTGGTGACCACCCGGCCGGTCAGGGTGTCGACCAGCGCCGGCACGGTCACCCGGCCGGTGTAGTCCAGGTCGGTGGCCAGGTACGCCTCGGAGAGGAAGCTGACGCCGAGGACCGGGTCGAAGCCGTCCGGGTCGAGGGCGAACGCCCAGCCCCGCTCGTCCCGGATCGGGTCGACGGTGCCCAGCGAGATCGCGTCGTCCAGGCCGAGCAGGCCGCGCACGATCCTCGCCCGGTGCGCCCACGGGCAGGCGCGGCACCAGATCAGCCGATAGCGGCCGGCCTCCAGTGGCCAACGGTCCTGCTCGTCCGGGCCGCCGCCGGGCGGGGAGGTCGAGTCGGGGGTGACCCGACCGGTGAACCGGTTGGGCTGGCGGACGAACGCTCCGCCGCCGCTGGTCTCTGCGCTGAACTGGGCCCGGGCCATGCCGTCAACCTATCCGCTGCCGGCGCGGATATCCTGGCGGCTGGCAGCCCTCGCGACCCGGTGGGCGTGCCCCCACCCCCGCCGTCTGCACCCCCGAAGGACTCGCGATGACCGTGGCATACCTGGTGGCCGGTGTCCGTACCCCGATCGGCCGGTACGCGGGCGCACTGGCCGGTGTCCGCCCCGACGACCTGGCCGCGCACGTGATCCGTGAGTTGGTTGCCCGTCACCCGTCGGTGGACTGGGCGCGGGTGGACGACGTCGTGCTCGGCTGCGCCAACCAGGCCGGCGAGGACAATCGCAATGTGGCCCGGATGGCGGCGCTGCTGGCCGGCCTGCCCGAGGAGGTGCCGGGCAGCACGGTCAACCGGCTCTGCGGCTCCGGGCTGGACGCCCTCGCCACCGCCGCCCGGTCCATCGTCGCCGGGGACGCGGAGCTGGTGGTCGCCGGCGGGGTGGAGAGCATGAGCCGGGCGCCCTTCGTCATGCCGAAGGCGACGTCGGCGTACTCCCGCTCCGCCGAGGTGTACGACACCACCCTGGGCTGGCGGCTGGTGAACCCGCTGATGCGGGACGGGTGGGGGGTCGACTCGATGCCGGAGACGGCGGAGAACGTGGCCGCCGAGTACGGCGTCAGCCGGGCCGAGCAGGATGCCTTCGCGTACCGCTCGCAGCAGCGCGCGGCCAAGGCGCAGGCCGACGGCCGGTTCGCCGAGGAGATCGTGGCGGTGTCCGTCCCGGCGGGCCGCCGGGAGACCCGGTTGATCGAGGTCGACGAGCATCCTCGGGAGACCTCGCTGGAGAAGTTGGCCGCGCTGCCCACCCCGTTCCGCGACGGCGGCACCGTGACCGCCGGCAACTCCTCGGGCGTCAACGACGGCGCGGTCGCGCTGCTGGTGGCCAGCGAGGCGGCGGTGCATCGGTACGGCCTCACTCCGCTGGCCCGTATCGGCGGCGCTGCGGCGGCCGGCGTGCCGCCCCGGGTCATGGGGATCGGCCCGGTGCCGGCCACCCGCAAGCTGCTCGACCGGGTCGGCGTCGAGCTGAGCGCGATCGATGTGATCGAGCTGAACGAGGCGTTCGCCGCGCAGTCCGTGGCGGTGCTGCGTGAGCTGGGGTTGCCCGTGGACGCCGACCACGTCAACCCGAACGGAGGCGCCATCGCGTTGGGGCACCCGCTCGGTGCCAGCGGCGCGCGGCTGGCGCTGACCGCCGCCCTGGAGTTGCGCCGTCGCGGAGGCCGCAGGGCGCTGGCCACCATGTGCATTGGTGTCGGGCAGGGCATCTCGTTGCTGCTGGAATCGGCCGACTGAGCGCGGAAACAGCGTGGAGGGATCTCCCGAACGCGGGAGTCAGCCGCCTAGAGTGGTCCACACCACACGACCCGCGGGTCGACCGGTGCTCGCGGCACGCCCCGACGCTGGTGCCGTCCCGCGCCGCGGCGATGAACTGGGGAGCACGCTGATGCCGGATGGACTGCCGACCGAGATCGATCTGACCAGGCCGAGCGCGGCCCGGGTGTACGACTATTTCCTGGGCGGGGCGCACAACTTCGAGATCGACCGGCAGTTGGCCGAGCAGATCGCCAGCATGACCCCGAATCTCGCCGCCACCATGCGTTCCGGCCGTGACTTCCTGCGCCGGGCCGTCCGGGTGCTGCTCGACGCCGGCATCGACCAGTTCCTCGACATCGGCTCCGGAATTCCCACCGTGGGCAACGTGCACGAGGTGGCGCAGGGGGCGAACCCCAAGGCCCGGGTGGTGTACGTCGACATCGACCCGGTGGCCGTCGCGCACAGCCGGGAGCTGCTCGCAGGCAACGAGCTGACCGGCGTCATCCACGCTGACCTACGGGAGCCGGAGCGGATCCTCGCCGAGACCCGGCAGCTCGGGCTGATCGACTTCAGTCGGCCGATGGGCATCCTGCTGGCCGGGGTGGTGCATTTCGTTCCGGACAGCGACCGGCCCGAGGAGGTCCTGGCCACCCTGCGGGCCGCCGCCGCGCCGGGCAGCTTCCTGGTCATCTCGCACTCCACCTTCGAGGATCAGCCGCAGGAGATGCTGGACGCCCAACGCCTCTCCGCACGGACGGACACTGAGATCACGTTGCGCTCCCGCGCACAGGTCAACGGCTTCTTCGGCGATTGGACGGTCCTCGAACCGGGCGTGGTGCACATGCCGCTCTGGCGTCCCGACTCGGCGTCCGATGTGGATGAGCACCCCGAGCGGTTCGGTGCCTTCGGGGGCGTCGGCCGGTACGACCAGCCCGCAGGCTGATCTCCAGTGGCCGCCGTCCCGGATCCCAACGGGGTCGACGCTGGCCGGACCGACGCCCAGGGGTACGCCGGCGACTGGGCCCGCGCGGTTCGGCGACTCGGTTTCGTGCCCCTCAGCGCGGCCGAGACCGAGCGGCTGTTGCTGGTGCACACGATCCGGCTGGCGCAGGCGGTGCGGGCGGAGCCGTTCACCGCTCGCCCCGCCGAGGAGGTCGGGCGAGCGCTGGTGGAGGCGCACCTCACCGAACCGCAGGCTCTGGACTGGACGCTGCACGCCCTCGGTGTGGACTTCCCGCACCGGGTGCTGGGCGTGGGAGACCAGCCCGCGGACCTGGCCGACCGGATCGCGGCGGTGCAGGGCGGGCTGGCCGCCGGGTTCGCCGGCGCGCTGCGCGACCGCACCTTCAGCCAGCAGGAGCGGATCGCCCGGTCAGCCTGGCAGGCGCGCGACGAGGTCGAGCAGGCGTTGCGCGACAGCGAGGCACGGTTCCGGGCGGTCTTCACCGGCGCCGCGATCGGGATCGGCATCGCCGGCGTGGACGGTCGGATCATCGACGTCAACCAGGCGTTCGCCGACATGCTCGGCTACTCGATCGAGGAGTTGCGCGAGACCAACGTGGCGGCGCTGTTCCACGCCGACGACGCCGCCGGGATGTGGGAGCTGTACCAGGAGCTGATCGACGGCAAGCACGACGCGGTCCGGGTGGAGAAGCGTTACCACCGCAAGGACGGCACCGTGGTCTGGACGGATCTGGCCGTCTCGCTGATCCGAAACGACGGCCGGCCCCGGTTCACCGTCGCGCTGATCGAGGACATCACCCAGCGGTACGAACTCCAGCAGCGGCTGCGCTTCCAGGCGCTGCACGACCCGCTGACCGGGCTGCCCAACCGGACGCTGTTCTTCGAGACGCTGGGCCGGGTCCTCGACACCGCGGGTTCCGGGCAGCGGGTCGGGGTGTGCTTCCTCGACCTGGATGGCTTCAAGGCGATCAACGACAGCCTCGGCCACGACCTGGGTGACCGGCTGCTGGTGATGATCGGCCGGAGGCTGGCCGCGTGCGTGGCCGACCATGGCCACCTGGTCGCCCGGATGGGTGGCGACGAGTTCGTGATCCTCGTCGACGGCGGGGACGACATCGAGGACGCGGTGGCTGTCGCGGAGGCCGCGCTGGCCGCCGTCGCGGCCCCGGTGCACGTCGGTGCCCATCAGTTGGCCGTCTCGGCCAGTGTGGGCATCGTGGAGTGTCCGGCCGCGGAGACCACCGCGTCGGAGCTGATGAAAGCAGCGGACAGCACGCTCTACTGGGCCAAGGCGGCTGGCCGGGGCCGGTGGGCGGTCTACGACCCGGAGCGCAGCGCCCGGGACATCGCCCGATCGGCGCTGGTCGCCGGGCTGCCGGCCGCACTGGACCGGGGTGAGTTCGTGCTGCATTACCAGCCGATCGTTTCGCTACTGGAGGGCAGCATGCTCGCGGTGGAGGCGCTGGTCCGGTGGGAACATCCGGAGCTGGGTCTGATCGGGCCGGACCGGTTCATCGGCCTCGCCGAGGAGACCGGCCTGATCGTCCGGCTCGGCGAGTGGGTGCTGCGGCAGGCCTGCCAGGACGCCGAGCAGTGGCGGCGGGAGTTCCCCGACGCCAAGCTGGTGGTCAGCGTCAACCTGGCCGCGCGGCAGGCCGACGACCCGGCGATCGTGGACACGGTGGCAGACGCGCTGCACACCAGCGGGCTGCCGGCGGAGCTGCTCCAGCTGGAGCTGACCGAGAGCGCCGTGATGGGCAGCGCCGGTGAGCCGCTGCGCAGCCTGCACCGGCTCGCCGCGCTCGGCGTCCGGCTGGCCGTGGACGACTTCGGCACCGGGTACTCCAACCTGGCGTACCTGCGGCGGCTGCCGATCCACTCCCTGAAGCTCGCCGGCCCGTTCGTCGAGGGCATCCGCGCCGATGGGGCCGACGTCGCCGCCGACCACCGCGACGAACGGATCGTCGACGCGTTGGTCCGGTTGGCGCACGCGTTGGAGCTGTGGGTCACCGCCGAGGCGGTGGAGACCGGGGTGCAGGCGGAACGGTTGCGGGCGCTGCGCTGCGACACCGGGCAGGGCCGATACTTCGGCGCCCCGGCACCGGCCGATGCGATAACGGCCCGGCTGCGCGGCGGGGTGGCGGCGTGAGCCTGACGGATTCGCAGACGGTGGTGACCGTGGTGGCCGCGCTGGCCATCCTGGCCGGGTTGGCGGGCGTGGTGGTGCCCGGTCTGCCGGCGTTGCCGCTCTGCTGGGGTGGGGTGCTGGTCTGGGCGATCTTCGGCGGTGCCGGCATGGGTGGCTGGGCGGTGTTCGCCGCTGCCACGTTGGTCGCCGCGAGCGGCACCGTGATCAAGTACGCGTGGCCCGGGCGGAACCTGAAACGCACGGGCGTGCCGACGTCCACGCTGCTCGCCGGCGGGGTGCTCGGCATCGTGGGGTTCTTCGTGGTGCCGGTCGTGGGGCTGGTGCTCGGCTTCGTCGGCGGGGTCTGGGCGGCGGAACGGCTGCGGCTCGGCAGCAACCAACTCGCCTGGCCGTCCACCGTGCAGGCGCTCAAAGCAGCCGGCCTGTCGATGCTGGTCGAGTTCATGGCCTGCGTGATCATCACAGCTCTCTGGGCAGCCGGCCTCCTCCTCACCTGACCCCTCTTGATCACCGCAAGAAGGAGGGGTGGGGGCGCGGGGCACTCGTCGGGTACGGCGGATCGCCGTACGTGAGAGAGAGGTCGTGCCCCGCGCCGCCGCGGCCGGGCGGTCCGAGCGCCCGGGGGGTGGCCCGTCGCGAACGGGCCTGGTCACGGGGTCAAGGATGCGGCCGGGGTGGCCGGAGTGGCAACACAATTAGCCGCCACGGCGGTGAGATTCCCACCGACTACGTATTGACCGCCTTGATCGGCCGGGATCACACTTTGCGCACTCGCACGCGGAACCACCTCAGGGAGGTGTGCAGTGGCAACGACCCCCGTGCCAACCGCCGAGCATCCGATGGACGACGACGCCCGACGGCTCGCCGAACTCGGCTACAAACAGGAGCTGCGCCGCAAGTGGAGTGGCTTCTCCAACTTCGCCATCTCGTTCTCGATCATCTCGATCCTGGCCGGCTGCTTCACCACGTTCGGCCAGGCGTGGAACAACGGCGGGCCGGTCGCCATCTCCTGGGGCTGGCCGCTGATCTCACTGTTCATCCTGATCATCGGCTTCTGCATGGCCGAGCTGGTGTCGGCGTACCCGACGGCCGGCGGGATCTACTGGTGGGCGGCCACCATGGGCCGCCCGGTGCACGGCTGGTTCACCGGCTGGTTGAACCTGATCGGTCTGGTGGCGGTCACCGCCTCGGTCGACTACGGCTGCGCGACGTTCCTCAACCTCACCCTGTCGGCGCTCTTCGACGGCTGGGCCGGGACGCTGCGTCAGGCGTTCATCCTCTTCGTGATCATCCTGGCGCTGCACGGTCTGATCAACATCTTCGGGCACCGGATCATCGACGTACTCCAGAATGTCTCGGTCTGGTGGCACGTGGCCGGCGCGGCCGTCGTGGTGGCCATCCTGGTCTTCGTGCCCGACAACCACCAGAGCTTCCAGTTCGTGTTCACCGAGCGGTTCAACAACTCCGGCTTCGGTGACGGGGACATCGGCGGGCTGACGTTCTGGTTCTACGTACTGCCGCTGGGCTTCCTGCTGACCCAGTACACGATCACCGGCTTCGACGCCTGTGCGCACGTCTCCGAGGAGACCAGGGGCGCCTCACAGGCCGCCGCCCGCGGGCTCTGGCAGTCGATCTTCTATTCGGCGGTCGGCGGCTGGATCCTGCTGCTGGCGTTCCTCTTCGCGGCCACCGACGTCGAGGCGGTCAACGCCGCGGGCGGCTTCTCCGGTGCGATCTTCGAGTCCGCGCTGACCCCGGTCTTCTTCAAGGTCGTCATCATCATCTCCACCATCGGGCAGTTCTTCTGCGGGATGAGCTGTGTGACATCGATGAGCCGCATGGCGTACGCGTTCAGCCGCGACCGGGCGGTGCCGGGCTGGCGGCTCTGGTCGAAGGTCGACCGCAACGGCACCCCGGCCAACGCGATCATCGGCGCCACCCTGGCCGGCATGGTCCTCACCCTGCCGGCGCTCTACGAGAGCTCCGCCGGCATCCCGATCGCCTTCTACGCAGTCGTCTCCGTCGCGGTGCTCGGGCTCTACCTGTCCTTCCTCATCCCGATCGCACTGCGGCTGCGGATGGGCGACCGGTTCACCCCCGGGCCGTGGACGTTGGGACGGAAGTACAAGGTGCTCGGCTGGATCGCCGTGATCGAGATCGCGGTGATCGCGGTCTACTTCGTGCTGCCGATCGTGCCCGCCGGGGTGCCCGGCAACGACGGGTTCACCTGGTCGGCGGTGAACTACGCGCCGCTGGCCGTCGGCGGGGTGCTGCTGGTGGTCGCCGTCTGGTGGTACGCCTCGGCCCGCAAGTGGTTCACCGGCCCCGTGCGTACCGTCGAGGAGCCGGCGCGGTCGCCCGACCCGGCACCGGTCGACGGGCCGGGCTGACCCGTTCGTCCCGGTCCGCCGCACGGCGGACCGGGACGCGGTACGGCCGTCTCCGGGTATCCGAGCGATCCCCGTTTGCGGGGGTGGCCGCAGCGGGCATTGACGGTGATCCGTTCGACCGGTAGACCTTGGTGATGGAGGCCCGCGAATGAGGAAAGCGCCGCTCACGCTGGAACAACTGCGGGTCGCCGTCGCCGAGGGTGAGATCGACACGGTGGTGCTGGCCCTCGTCGACATGCAGGGCCGGTTACAGGGCAAACGGTTCCACGCGCCCTTCTTCCTCGACCAGGTGGTGGCCAACGGCAGCGAGGGCTGCAACTACCTGCTCGCCGTGGACGTCGACATGAACACCGTCGACGGGTACGCGATGTCGAGCTGGGAGCGCGGCTACGGCGACTTCGCGATGGTGCCGGATTTCGGCACGCTGCGTCGGGTGCCCTGGCAGCCCGGCTCCGCGCTGCTGCTGGCCGACCTGACCTGGCTCGACGGTTCGGGTGACGTGGTCGCCTCGCCCCGGCAGATCCTGCGCCGACAGTTGGACCGGCTCGCCGAGCACGGGCTGACCGCGTACGCCGGCACCGAGCTGGAGTTCGTGCTGTTCCGCGACTCGTACGAGGACGCCTGGCGGCGCGGCTACCGCGATCTGACCCCGGCCAACCAGTACAACGTGGACTACTCGCTGCTCGGCACCGCCCGGGTGGAGCCGCTGCTGCGCCGGATCCGCACCGAGATGGCCGGGGCGGGGCTGACCCCGGAGAGCGCCAAGGGTGAGTGCAATCTCGGCCAGCACGAGATCGCGTTCCGCTACGACGAGGCGGTGGCCTGCGCCGACCATCACGTGATCTACAAGAACGGCGCCAAGGAGATCGCCGCCCAGGAGGGCATGGCGATCACCTTCATGGCCAAGCCGAACGAGCGCGAGGGCAACTCCTGTCACATCCACTTCTCGCTGCGGGACTCGTCCGGCTCGTCGGCGATGCTCGGTGACGGGCCGGCGCACCTGTCGCAGACCGGGCAGCGGGTGCTCGCCGGGCTGCTGGCCACCATGCGGGAGTTCAGCCTGCTCTTCGCCCCGAACATCAACTCCTACAAGCGCTACCAACCGGGGTCGTTCGCGCCGACGGCGCTGCGTTGGGGGGTGGACAACCGCACCTGCGCGTTGCGGGTGGTCGGGCACGGGCAGGGCATGCGGGTGGAGAATCGGGTGCCCGGCGCCGACGTCAACCCGTACCTGGCGATCGCCGGGTTGGTGGCCGGCGCGCTGCACGGCATCGACGGGGAGCTGGAGCTGGGCGAGGAGTGCACCGGCAACGCGTACGACGACCCCGAGGCCGAGCGCGTGCCCGGCACCCTCCGCGACGCCCTGACCCTCTGGGAAAACTCCACGGTGGCCCGAAGCGCCTTCGGCGACGAGGTGCTGGCCCACTACGCCAACCAGGCAAGAGTGGAGATCGCGGCGTACGACGCAGCGGTAACCGACTGGGAACTGACCCGTGGCTTCGAACGCCTCTAACGGTCTCGTCCGCCCACCCTGCCGCGTCGATCATGGAGTAGTGGTGGCCGGAGTGCGGTGGATTGCGGCTTTCGCGAGGCACCACAACTCCATGATCGACAAAGAGGGGCGGTGGGGGCGTGACTTTGGTTGTTGATCCGGCTTCTGGGGTGGGGTTTCGGGAGGTCAGCGGGGCTTCCGTGGGGGAGGTTGATGCGATCATCTCGCGGGCCGCTGCGGCTTTTGAGGTTTGGCGGGGGGTGGGGGCGGGGGATCGGGCTCGGTTGCTGCGGCGGTTCGCCGCTGTCGTCGACGCGCATCTGGACGAGTTGGCGGCGCTGGAGGTCCGCAACTCCGGGCACACCATCGGCAACGCCCGCTGGGAGGCCGGCAACGTTCGCGACGTGCTGGACTACTACGCCGGCGCGCCCGAGCGACTGACCGGGCGGCAGATCCCGGTGCCCGGTGGATTGGACGTCACCTTCCACGAGCCACTTGGCGTGGTCGGCGTCATCGTGCCGTGGAACTTCCCGATGCCGATCGCCGCCTGGGGGTTCGTCCCGGCCCTCGCCGCCGGCAACACCGTGGTGCTCAAGCCCGCCGAGCTGACCCCGCTCACCGCGCTGCGGCTGGCGGAGCTGGCCCGCGAGGCCGGTCTGCCCGAGGACGTGTTCATCGTCGTACCGGGGGAGGGCTCGGTGGTGGGGGAGCGGTTCGTCAGCCACACGGCGGTCCGCAAGATCTGCTTCACCGGCTCCACCGAGGTCGGCACACGGATCATGGCCGGCTGCGCCGCCCAGGTGAAGCGACTCACCCTGGAGCTGGGCGGCAAGAGCGCGAACATCGTGTTCGCCGACGCCGACCTGGAGCGCGCCGCCGCGACCGCGCCGGGCGCGGTCTTCGACAACGCAGGCCAGGACTGCTGCGCACGGTCGCGGATCCTGGTCCAGCGTCCGGTGTACGACCGCTTCCTGGCACTACTCGAACCAGCGGTACGCGCAGTGCGGGTGGAGGACCCGTCCCGGGACACCGCCGAGATGGGTCCCCTGATCTCCGCGGCTCAGCGGGACCGGGTCGCCAGCTACCTGGCCGGGGCGAAGGTCGCCTTCACCGGCTCCTGCCCCGACGGCCCCGGGTTCTGGCACGCGCCCACGGTGCTGCTGGCCGACTCGCCGGCCGACCGGCACTGGCGGGAGGAGATCTTCGGCCCGGTGGTCTCGGTACTGCCGTTCGACGACGAGGCCGACGCGATCCGGCTCGCCAACGACACCGAGTACGGCCTCTCCGGCTCGATCTGGACCCGGGACGTGGGTCGCGCCCTCCGCCTGGCCCGCGCTGTCGACGCGGGCAACCTCAGCGTCAACTCGCACTCCTCCGTGCGCTACTGGACCCCGTTCGGCGGGATGAAGCGCTCTGGACTCGGCCGTGAGCTGGGCCCGGACGCGCTGCACTCCTTCACCGACGTCAAGAACGTGTTCATTTCGACAGAGGAGTGACGCCAGTGCAGGGTCGGTTGCAGGACCGGGTGGCCGTGGTCACCGGAGCGGGTAGCGGCATCGGGTTGGCCACCGTCCGGCGGTTCGCCGCCGAGGGGGCCCGGGTGATCTGCGTGGACATCGACGCGGCGGCCGGCGAGAAGGCCGCCAACGAGTGCGGCGGTGAGTTCGTGGCGACCGACGTGGCCGACGAGTCGGCGGTACGCGACCTGTTCGACGGGGTGGCGGACCGGCATGGCCGGGTGGACATCGCGTTCAACAACGCCGGCATCTCACCGCCGGACGACGACTCCATTCTGGACACCCGCCTCGACGCGTGGGAGCGGGTGCTGCGGGTCAACACCACGAGCGTCTACCTGTGCTGCAAGTACGCCATTCCGCACATGCGCCGCCAGGGCAAGGGCTCGATCATCAACACCGCCTCGTTCGTGGCGCTGATGGGCGCGGCGACGTCGCAGATCGCGTACACCGCGAGCAAGGGCGGCGTGCTGGCGATGACCAGGGAGTTGGGTGTGCAGTTCGCCCGCGAGGGCATCCGGGTCAACGCGCTGTGTCCCGGCCCGGTGGCCACCCCGTTGCTGCTGGAGCTGTTCGCCGCCGACCCGGAGCGCGCCGCCCGCCGGCTGGTGCACGTGCCGATGGGCCGCTTCGGGCAACCGGAGGAGATCGCCGCCGCGGTGGCGTTCCTGGCCAGCGACGACGCCTCGTTCATGACCGCCGCGCAGTTCGTGGTCGACGGCGGCATCACGGGCGCATACGTCACGCCCCTATGAGCGCGGCCCCGCAGTCGCGAATGCTGCCTGCCCTGAGGCGCCGGCCGCTGATCGGGATCAGCGCTTACGTCGAGCCCGCCGACTGGGCGGCCTGGCGGGGCGTGCCGGCCGTGCTGGTGCCCGAGGCGTACGTGCGGGCGGTGACGGCCGCCGGCGGCCGGGCGGTGGTGCTGCCGCCGGACGACGTGGACGGCGACGTGTTGGCCGTCCTCGACGGGCTGCTGCTCGCCGGTGGCGCCGATGTGGGCCCGGGGCGGTACGGCCAGCCGCCCGACCCGCGTACCGAGGATCGGCCGGACCGGGACGCTGGCGAGCTGACCCTGTTGGCCGCCGCGCTCGCCGCCGAGTTGCCGGTGCTGGGCGTGTGCCGGGGGATGCAGTTGCTCGCCGTCGCCTACGGCGGCACCCTGCACCAGCACCTGCCCGACGTGGTTGGTCATGAGGCGCACCGTCCGGCGCCCGGCGTCTACGGCGGCCACGCGGTGCGGTTCACGCCGGGAAGCCTGGCCGCGACGGTGCTGGCCGGGGTGGACCAGGTCAACTCGTACCACCACCAGGCAGTCGCCGAGCCGGGCCGGCTCGCGGTCACCGGTTGGGCGGAGGACGGCGTTGTCGAGGCGGTCGAGGACCCGGCTCTGCCGTTCGTGCTCGGCGTGCAGTGGCATCCGGAGAACGAGCCGGATCCTCGCCCGATCACGGCGCTGGTCGAGGCTGCTGGTCAGCGTGTTGACGACGGATGTGACGGACGTCGCTCCCGCCCGGTGGTGTGGCCGGTGGGAGGATCGGCGCATGGGCAAGGTCTATCCGGAGATCGACGGTCGACTGCGTGACTTCATCGCGGCCCAGTCGGTCTTCTTCGTGGCCACCGCGCCGTCCGGTGCCGAGGGGCACGTCAACGTCTCGCCGAAGGGCATGCGGGGCACGTTCGTCATCCTCGGCTCGCACCGGGTGGCCTACCTCGACTACCACGGCAGTGGGGCGGAGACCATCGCCCACCTGCGCGACAACGGCCGGATCACGTTGATGTTCTGCGCCTTCGACGGGCCGCCGAAGATCGTCCGCCTGCACGGTCGGGGCAGCAGCGTCGCGGTGACCGAGGGCGCCTTCGCCGACCGGCTCGCGGAGTTTCCCGCCCCGCCGGACGTGCACGCCGTCCGGGCCGTGATCACCGTCGAGGTGGAGCGGGTCAGCGACTCCTGCGGCTACGCGGTGCCATTGATGGACTTCCGCGCCGAACGTGACCTGTTGCTCACGTCACACTCCCGCCGTACCACCGACGACCTGGTGGACTACCGGGCCACCAGGAACGCGGCGAGCATCGACGGGCTGCCCGTCTTCTGACCCGGCACGGCGCTCCGGCAACTGCCGCTCGACGCGGTTGCGTACCCGCACTGTCCGGTGCCCGACGGCCCCGGCGGACATAAACAGCGTCCAAGCATCGTCATGCGTTACGTTGCTGATCCGCTGGGGTACAAGTCGGAGCACGGCAGGTGAAGATCAACGGTCGCGGGGCACGACCGGAGCGGGGAGGCTGTATGAGCTCGGCCCACGGGGGCGCGGACGCTGGGCATCATCCCGTCGCGTCCGGACGGGAGATCCCCCCGATGCTGGCAGCCGCTTTCGTGGCCGGTGGCGAGATGGGTGAGCGGCTGAGCGGCTTCGACTGGTCCAGCGGTCCACTGGGCGCACCCGGTCAGTGGCCCGTGGCGCTCTCCAACTCGATCGGCATGATGCTCGCCTCAAGCGCGCAGATCGTCATGTTCTGGGGCGACGACCAGCTCGCCTTCTACAACGACGCCTATCGGCCGACCATCGGCAGCAAACACCCGGACGTGCTCGGCCAACCGGCCCGCCCGCACTGGGCGGAGACCTGGGCGGTGCTCGGCCCGCTGCTCGATGGCGTCCGGCGCACCGGGCGCTCCTACCGCGGCGAGGACCACCCGTTCCTGCTGGACCGGCACGGCTTCGTCGAGCAGACCTACTTCAACGTGTCGTACGACCCGATCTGGGGTGACGACGGCTCGGTCAGTGGCGTCTACTGCATCGTCAACGAGACCACCGGCCGGGTGCTCGGCGAGCGCCGGCTGCGGGCACTGGCCGAACTGGGTGCCGACCTGAGCGACATCGGCAGTGCCGCCGAACTCGGGCGGACCGCCGCCGAGGTGCTCGTCCGGTACCGGGCGGACGTGCCCTTCGCCTTGATCTACCTGGCCGACGACAGCGGCCGGCTCACCCTGGCCGGGTCGACCGGCACCGACCTGGCCGCCGTCGGCGTCACCCCGGAGCTGCTGGCCCGGGTGACCGCCGACGGCCAGGCCGGCACGGTCGAGGTGGCCGATCTGCTCGACCCGACGCCGGTCGACGCCGCCGACCAGGCCCTCGTGCTTCCCCTCACGGCGACCAACCAGACGGTCGGCGCGCTGGTCGTCGGCGTGGCACGCCGGCTGCCGCTCAGCGACGACTACCGCAAGTTCCTCGACCTGGTCGGCGCCCAGATCTCCCGTGCGGTCGGCACGCAGCGGGAGCACGAGCAGCAACGGGCCCGTGCCGCCGAGCTGGCCGCGCTGGACCAGGCGAAGACCAACTTCTTCGCCAACGTCAGCCACGAGTTTCGTACCCCGCTGACCCTGGTGCTCGGCCCACTGGAGGACATGCTGGCAGAGCCGGCGCTGCCTGCCGCCGAGATCGCCCGGCTCACCATGATGCACCGCAACGCGCTGCGCCTGCTCAAGCTGGTCAACACCGTGCTGGACTTCTCCCGGCTGGAGTCCGGGCGGCTCGCCGCCCGCTACCAGCCCACCGACCTCGCCGGCTACACCGCCCGGCTGGCCAGCACCTTCCGCTCAGCCACCGACCGGGCCGGGTTGCGGCTGGTGGTGGACTGCCCGCCGCTTTCGGAGCCGGTCTTCGTCGACCGGGACATGTGGGAAAAGATCGTCCTCAATCTGGTGTCGAATGCGGTCAAGTTCACCTTCGACGGCGAGATCCGGGTCCGGGTCCGGGCCACGGACGGCGCGGCCCGGCTGGAGGTGAGCGACACGGGCGTCGGCATCGTGCCGGACGAGCTGCCGCACGTCTTCGAGCGCTTCCACCGGGTGCCCGGGGTGCGCGCGCGCACCCACGAGGGCACCGGGATCGGCCTGGCGCTGGTCCGGGAGCTGGTCGAGATGCACGGCGGCGAGGTCGGGCTGACCAGCCAGCTCGACGAGGGCAGCACCTTCACGGTGACCGTCCCGTTCGGGTCGGCCCACCTCCCCGCGGACCGGGTGGCGGCGTTCGGCCCCCTGCCCGCGGGTGCGCCGGAGCAGGCCCGGTTGTATGTGGCGGAGACCGCGCTGTGGACCGGCGCCGGCCCGGCACCGGAGTTCGACAGCCGGCCGACGGAGGGCACCCCGGCCGGACGCATTCTGGTCGTCGACGACAACGCCGACCTGCGCGAGCACGTCACCCGGCTGCTCTCCCCGACCTGGGAGGTGGTCACCGCGACCGATGGGCTGGCGGCACTGCCGCTGGCCCGCGAGGGCGGCTTCGATCTGGTGCTCACCGATGTGATGATGCCCCGGCTGGACGGGTTCGGGCTGGTGAGCGCGCTACGCGTGGACCCGCGTACCCGGCATGTGCCGATCGTGCTGCTCTCCGCCCGGGCCGGCTCCGCCGAGGCCGTCGCCGGCCTCTCCGTCGGCGCCGACGACTACCTCACCAAGCCGTTCACCAGCCAGGAGCTGATCGCCCGGGTCCGGGCCAACGTCGAGCTGGGTCAGCTTCGCGGGCAGATCATCCGTCGGCTCCGGGCACTGGCCGACGCGGCGGTGGCGGTGAACACCGCCCGGTCCACCGGCGACGTGCTCCAGGTCGCCGCCCGGCACGCGCTCAGCCTCGCCGAGGCCGCCCGGGTGGTGGTGACCGCGACCGGCGCCCGATCCGAGGCGGACACCGGCGGCGCCACCGCCACCGACCCGTTCTTCGTGGCCGAGCTGACGGGCACCACCGGCGAAACGCTCGGCGAGTTGCGGGTCTGGCGGCCGGTCGGCGACGACGCGCAGGCCGACGAGGCCGCGTTGACCCAGCTGGCCCGACTGGTCGGGGTGCGTCTGGAGAACGCCCAGCTCTACGAAGCCGAACACCGCATCGCCACCACGTTGCAGCACAGCCTGCTGCCCCGGTCACTGCCCCAGCTGCCCGGCGCGGTGGTGGCCAGCCGGTACCTACCCGGCAGCGCCGACGTCGAGGTCGGCGGTGACTGGTACGACGCGATCGCTCTCAAGGACGACGAACTGGTCCTGGTCATCGGGGACGTGGTCGGCAAGGGCGTCCAGGCCGCCGCGGCGATGGGGCAACTGCGCAACGCGCTGCGGGCGTACCTGCTGGAGGGCTACGACCCGGGTGAGTCGCTGACCCGGCTCAACCGGCTGGTCGGGTCCACCGAGCGTCGATCCTTCGCGACGGTGGTCTGTCTGCTGTTCAACCCGCGGACCGGCCGTCTGCGGTACGCGAGCGCCGGTCACCCGTCCCCACTGGTGATCAGAGGAAGCGACGTCACTTTCCTGCACGACCGTGCGCTCGGCCCACCGGTCGGCGCCATCCCCGACGCGACGTACGAGGGGGTCGAGGGGGAGTTGGCACCCGGTAGTCGGCTGCTGCTCTACACCGACGGGCTGATCGAGGACCGTCAGCTCGACATCGACGCCGCGCTGGCTCAGCTGTGCGTCGACGCGGCGACCCCGGGTGAGCACGTGGTGGACCTGATCGACGCGGTGGTCGAGCGGGTCGCCGGGCAGCCGCGCCGTGACGACGTGGCGATCCTCGCCCTGGAAGCGGCGGAGCTGAACCGTTTCGTGTTGCGGCTGCCGGCGGACCCGACCCGGCTGAGCGTGCTGCGCAAGCGCCTGGAGGACTTCCTGGTCGCGCACGCGGTGGGTGAGACGGACCTGTTCGACCTGACCGTCGCCGTCTCCGAGGCCGCCGCGAACGCCATCGAGCACCCGGTCCACCCCGCCGAGGCCATGATCAGTGTGGAGGTGTCCATCGACGATCGGACGGTGACCGCCACGGTGCGCGACAGCGGGCAGTGGCGCGAGTCGACCAACTCCGGGTTCCGGGGGCGTGGGCTGACCCTGATCAAGGCCCTGGGCGACCTGTCGGTGCGGCGTACCGATGAGGGCACCGAGGTGACGCTGCGCCGGCAGCTGCGGAGCTGACCGTGCGCCCGGCGACGGCCGGGGTGTCTCAGGCCGGCCTGAGCCAGCTCTGCTCGCCCAGGCCGGAGATCTCCAACACCCGGCGGACCTGCCGGGACGGCAGCACGGTGAGCGTGCCCGAAAACTGCTGGGCGAGCCGGACCAGCGCGTGGATGGCGGCCGAGTCGAAGAAGGTGACCGCGCTCAGATCGAGGGTGATCTGCTCGGCGGGCTCACGCAGCGCGGTGTTGAGCATGGTGTCGGCGGTCGCCATGTCGACCTCACCGGCCACCACCACGCGGAGGTGGTCACCGTCGATCTCCGCGCTGGCGGAGAAGACTGGTGGTGCTCCCCCTTGATCCACGCAGACACCATGGCACAGGCGACCTGGCAGGGCAACAACCGGTCGGGGCCTGCCGTGGCGCCGGTCACCGGCAGCTCCGGCGATAGGCTTGCGGCATGACCGTCCGCCCGCCGCTGACCCCAGGCACGCTCTCCCCGATGCGCCCGGTGCCCACCCACATTCCCCGCCCGGAGTACGTGGGCAAGGAGCGCCCGCAGGAGTGGCGTGGCTCGCACGTGCAGACCTCGGAAACCATCGAGAAGATGCGGATCGCGAGCCGTCTCGCCGCGCAGGCGACCCAACTCGCCGGCGAGCACTGCAAGCCCGGCGTGACCACCGACGACATCGACAAGGTGGTGCACGAGTTCCTCTGCGATCACGACGCGTACCCGTCGACACTGGGCTACAAGGGCTTCCCCAAGGCATGCTGCACCAGCCTCAACGAGGTCATCTGCCACGGCATCCCGGACTCCACCGTCCTGCAGGACGGCGACATCATCAACGTCGACGTGACCGCGTACATCGGTGGGGTGCACGGTGACACCGACGCCACCTTCTGTGTCGGCGAGGTCAGCGAGGAGGCCCGGCTGCTGGTCGAGCGCACCCACGAGGCGATGATGCGCGGCATCCGCGCGGTCGCCCCGGGTCGCCAGATCAACGTCGTGGGCCGGGTCATCGAGTCGTACGCCAAGCGGTTCGGCTACGGAGTCGTCCGCGACTTCACTGGCCACGGCATCGGCGAGTCCTTCCACAGCGGGCTCTTCGTGCCGCACTACGACAGCCCGCGCCCCACCGACATCATGGAGCCGGGAATGACGTTCACCATCGAGCCGATGATCACGCTCGGCACCTACCAGTACGACATGTGGGACGACGGGTGGACCGTGGTCACCAAGGACCGGAAGTGGACCGCCCAGTTCGAGCACACCATCGTGGTGACCGACGACGGCCACGAGATCCTGACCCTGCCGTGAGCGCGAGGAACGCAGCGAAGCGAAGTCCCGCAGTCGCGAACGAAGGGCAGGCGCCGTGACCGACACCCCAGCGGCGCTGCGCGAGGCGCACCACGCGGACGTCTCCGGCGGCTGGCTGCGCCCTGCCGTCTTCGGTGCGATGGACGGTCTCGTCACCAACATCGCCCTGATCGCCGGAGTAGGAGGCGGCGGGGTGTCGCCCCGCAGCATCGTGCTGACCGGCTCCGCCGGCCTGGTGGCCGGTGCGATCTCCATGGGGCTCGGCGAGTACACCAGCGTGCGCTCCGCGAACGAACAGGTCGCCGCCGAGGTGGCAAAGGAGCGGCGCGAACTGGAACGGCACCCCGAGGCGGAGGCCCGGGAACTGGCCGACGCGTGGGTGGCACGGGGCCTTCCCCGGGATCTCGCCACCCAGGTCGCGGAGGCGGTGCGGCGCGACCCGGAGGAAGCGCTGCGGGTGCACGTCCGCGAGGAGTTGGGCGTCGACCCCGACGACCAGCCCAGCCCGTGGACGGCGGCGATCTCGTCGTTCCTGTTCTTCTCGGTGGGCGCGTTGATCCCGCTGCTGACGTACCTGTTCGGCGCAACCGAGCTGTGGCTGGCACTCGCCGTCGGCGGGCTCGGGCTGTTCGCCGCCGGTGCGGTGGTGGCCCGCTTCACCAACCGTCCCTGGTGGACGGGCGGTCTGCGCCAACTGCTGCTGGGCGCCGCAGCCGCCGGCGCCACCTATTTGATCGGCTCGCTGATCGGTGTGCAGGGCGGGCTGTGACGCCGGTCAGGTGGTGAGTAGCTCGTCGACGGTGCCGTCGACCGCGCGACCACGGGCGGCCAACTCCTCGGCCTGCCGGGCCAGCACCACACCCACCTCGGTCATGTCCGCGCCGGCCAACCCGGTGCGTTGTACCGCGTCCCCGGGGTCACGGAAGTAGGTGCGGCTCAGCAGGCCGGTCACCGTGGCCGCCGCCAACCGCGCCTCACCGAGCATCAGCAGCGCCTGGTCGGTCTCGTACCACTCGGCGAGCCGGGCGGCCCGGGAGTGCGCCGCGCTGCCTCGGTACCAGGCCTGCCGGGCCGCGGTGCTGAACTCCGCCGGCCGGGCCCGGGCCAGCCGGCCGAGATGCTCGTCGCGCAGCGTCCGCAACCAGCCCGTCGGATCGTGCAACGCCTGCGTGGTCACGTACCGGTCGGCGGTCAGCGGCCAGAGCGGAGAGAGCACCCGGGCCTGCCCGAGGTAGTCCTCGGCGGAGGCCACGGTCAGGTCGACCAGCACCCCGTCCACCCGCCGCGTCGCTGGCGGCGGGCCGGTGCCCGACCGGTAGGTGACCACCAGCATTCCCGCCTCGCGGTCCCCACCGCCGTCGTCGTCGCCGTGCGCCAGAGGCCCGTGCACCGCGACCGCGAGCACGTCGGCCGGGAACCGCCGTCGGACCGCCTCGGCGACCCGCTCCGCGACCGTCCACCGTCGATCGTCGAGGCCCCGGCCAACACCGGCCTGTTCGCTGCTAGCGCTCACGGACCCGCCTTTGTTCGCGACTGCGGGGCTCGCAACCCCGGCTCACTCCTCGCGCTCACGGACCCCGCCTCCGCCTCGCTGCCCAGCGTCAGCCTAGCCAGCAGACGGTGGACCGGCCGGTGCGCCGCGCCCGGTCGGCACCAGCCGGAAGATGCGGATCTCCCGGTCGCCGGCCCGCTGCACGTACGTGCGGTACGCGGGCCACTCGGTGACCAGCAGCTGCCACAGCCGGTCCCGTTCGGTGCCGGTGGCCGGCTCTGCCCGCACCGGGAGCCGCCGCCCCTTGACGTTCACCTCCGCGACCGGATCGGCGAGCAGGTTCGTCGCCCAACTGGGCTGATGGGTCTGCCCCCAGTTGGAGCCGATCACCACGTACGCGTCGCCGTCGGGCACGTAGAGCAGCGGATTGCTGCGGGGCTTGCCGGAGCGGCGGCCGGTCGTGGTGATCACCAGGGACGGGATCAGGCCGAGTGCGACCACCCGCCCCCGGGTGAGTCGACCGACCACCCGGTCGGCGGGGACCAGTAGACGTGCGGCGGCGCCGAACCAGCGGTGATGACCGACTCGACGGGTGAGGGCTCCCAGGACTGACACGCGGATCAGTCTGCCGGCTGCCGCGCCTCTGCGGCACCCCCCTGCGCGCCCGGGTTACCAACCGGCCGGCCAGGCCGTGGAAGTCAGTCCAACCGCCGTTCGATTGGCAGCTGGGCGCGGGTGAACAGACCCGCCCCGAGCATCGCCACCACCGGCACCAGCACCAGGACCCCGAGCGCGGGCCACGGCACCAGGAACGGGTACGGATCGGGAATCGGCCAGTCGGTGGCGTACTGCCGGTTGACCGAGAACAGCACGATCGCGGCGGTGCCCAGCCCGGCCACGATGCCGAGCACCGAACCGAGGCCGGCGATGACCCCGGCCTGGCAGATGGCCAGCAGTCGGCGTACCCCGGGTGCCGCGCCGACGGCCGCGAGGGTGGTCAGCTCGGAGCGCCCCTCGGCGGCGGCGAGCGCGGTGGCTATGCCGGCCGCCCCTATCGTGATCAGCCCGGCCGCCGCCCCGAGCAGCAGAAGCAGCGGTGAGACGTCGCGGGGGGCGCCGCCGTACTCCACGGACAGGGAGAAGGTCCCGTAGGGCCGCAGGTCGGCGGCGAACCGTTTCTGCTGGGCCTCGTCGGGCGCTGTGGTGGTGCCGATCACCCAGCCGGCCGGGGACCAGCTCAGGCCGAGTTGTCGGGCCGCGGCCGTGGACAGCAGCAGGCGGGACTGGCCGACCGCCACAGGCAGCGCGTACCCGGCAAGGTCTCGGGTGGCCGTCGGTCGGTCCGGCCCGGCGTCCGCCTGGCTCACCCGGATGGTCACCAGGCCGTCGTGCAGGTAGCGCGGGTCGGTCACCACCACACCGCCAGCACGCAGCACCGCCGTGGCGGCGGCGGTCGCCGCCGGGTCCGCGCCGGTGAGGAGCGGCAGTGCGGTTCCGTCGTCCACCTCCGTCGCGACGTAGCCGCCGTAGTAGTCCGCCTCACGGATCAGACAGCGCGGGTCGGCCCGGGCCTGCCGGCGGTGCGCCTCGGAGAGGCTGTCCCCGGGCTGAAAGGGGCAGGCCCGCTCCGGCGGCAGCACCGGCTCGACGTCGCAGTAACCGGTGCCCGCCGGCGCGCAGCCCACCGCGTACACCGGTGCGACCCCGCCGGTACCCAGCTGTTCCCGGGCTGCGGCGGTGACCTGGGCCAGCGTGGCCTGCCGGCCAGACTCGTTCGGGTTGACCAGCACGTGGCCGGTCGGCAACGCCGGCTGATAGGCGCGCGCGTCGCGCGTGCCGTCGCTGGCCAGGTAACCGCCGAGCGCGACGCTGCTGGCGACGGCGGCCATCACGGCGCAGATGGCCGGCGCTGCGGCGGCCCGGTTGCGGCTGGCATCGCGCAGCGCGATCCGTGGCGCCAGTGGCAACACCCGGCCGAGTCGGGCGAGCCCTCCGATCAGCGTGGGTGTGCAGCACACCAGGCCCAGTTCGCCCAGGATCAGGCCGGTGAGGATCACCGCGGGGGAGGTGCGGGTGGCCCCGAACGCCGCCAGGCCCGCCCCGCCGCCCACCAGTGCCAACCCGATGGCCAACCACCGGGTCCGGGACACCGGTGGGGTGCGTCGCCCGGCGAGCCCGGCGCTGACGTCCTGTCGGGCCGCGGTCCAGGCCGGTGCCAGAGCAGCGAGCACCCCGGCCAGCACCGCGACCCCACCGAGCAGCGCCAGGGCGGTCGGCCAGCAGCGGTATCCGCCGAAGCGGGCGCCGAAGACGTACTGCTCCACCAGCGGACGACCGGCGAACGCCGCGCCGACGCCGACAAGCAGGCCGACGGCGGCGCCCAGGACGCCCAGCACGACCCCGTCGGCCAGTACGACCCGGCGAAGCTGGGCTGCGTCGCCGCCGGCCACCGCGACCAGCGCCAGGTCCCGTCGTCGGCGACGGACGCCGACGGCGAAGGCCGGCCCGACCAGCAGCACGACCTCCAGTAGCCCGAGGCCGGCGATCAGCACGAGGGTGCTCAGGTCGCCGGGGTCGCTCGGACCGATCGACCGGGACAAGATCCGGTTCGACTCGGCCGCCGCGCCGGCCGGATGACGTGGGACGACCACCACACCCCGGTCGTTGAGCCGGGACACCAGCGCGGCGTCGACGGTGCCGGGTACGTCCGCCAGCCAGGTGCTGTCCGGTTCGGAGCCGGCCCGTGGCACCGCCCCTGGATGCAGCGCCACCACCGCGCCGAGATCGTCGGGGAACTCGACCACCCCGACCACCGTGTACGCCCTGCTCCCGTCGGCGACGGCCACGGCGTGGCCGAGGCGCAGGTCCAGGCGGCGTAGCGCCGCCGGGCTCACCGCGACCTCGCCGGCCTGCTGCGGCGCCCGGCCGGCGCGGAACCGCACCAGCCCGCGGGCCAGGGGATCGGTGAGGTCCAGCACCCGCCCGTCCACGTCCTCGTTCCGGTGCGGGCCCCGCAGTGTCAGCGAGACCCGGGTGCGCACCTCGGTGGCCCGGCTGCCCGGTCCGAGCAGTGCGGTCACCTGGGCGGCGGTCGCAGTGCCGGCGGCTGAGTGCTCGCCCTCGGGCGTGTACCAGCTGTCACCCCACTCGTCCTGTCTTACCGGGGTGTCAGCAACCCAGCGCAGCTCCGCGTCGGCCACGCCGAGCTGGCGGTCGACGCGTTCCTGCGGGGTCAGCTCGGCCATGTCGTAGCTCGCCGCCAGGAAGGCCAGCGCCGCCACCGGCAGGGCGATCATCGCGAGCACCAGGGCGGTTCGTCGTCGGGCCCGGCGTGACTCCCGCCGGGCGATCCGCAGCGCCGTCCGCCAGGAGCCGGTCAGTTCGGCGATCCGCCGCCGGCCGACGGGGGCGGGTGACGTGATCGGCCGCGCCGCGGGTGCGTCGACCCGGCCGGGTGCCCGCACCGCACGGCGGATGGTCACCGATCGCTGCCGGACAGCAGCTGCTCGACGCTGCTCAGCGGTGCCGTCGTGTCGACCAGCACGCCGTCGCGGAGGAACACCACCCGGTCGGCCCAGCCGGCGTGCCGCGCCTCATGGGTGACCAGCACCCCGGCGGCGCCCGCGTCGATCCGGCGGCGCAGCAGGTGCAGCACCGCCTCGCCGGTCTGCGAGTCCAGTGCCCCGGTGGGCTCGTCGGCGAGCACCAGCCGGCGCTCGCCCACCAGAGCGCGGGCGATGGCCACCCGCTGCTGCTGACCGCCGGAGAGCTGGTCCGGGAAGCGGTCACCCAGTGCGGGCAGGCCCACCTCGGTGAGCGCGGTCAGGGCCAACGCGCGCGCCCGGCGTCCGCTGACGCCGTCGAGCTCCAGCGGAAGCGCCACGTTCTCCAGTGCGCTCAGGCTGCCCAGCAGGTTGAGCTGCTGGAAGATGTAGCCGATCCGGCGGCGGCGCAGCTGGGCCAGCCCGCGACGGTCCAGTGCCCCCAGCGGTTGCCCCTCGACCCGGACCTCGCCGCGGGTCGGGCGGTCCAGCCCACCGGCGAGGGCCAACAACGTCGACTTGCCGGAGCCGGACGGGCCCATCACGGCGACCAGCTCACCGGGCCGAACAACCAGGCTGACGCCACGCAACGCGTGCACCGCCGCCGCTCCGGCCCCGTGGGTGCGGTGGACGGCGCGCAGGTCCAGCACCGCGTCGTCCGACCCGCTCACCGTCGCGCCTCCTCGCCGGCCCATCGCGCCGCGTCACGCGCGTCGCCGTCCCCCGGTCGAGGAGGAGCGGGGGGTGCCGGGCCGCTGGGCTGGTGCCGGACCAGACTCGTCTCGCAGTGGTCCAGCCAGCGCACCTCCGCCTCGGCCTGGAACACCATGGAGTCCAGCACGAGGCGCCAGGGGAGGTCCTCCGGTCGGTTGCTGCCGTACTTCAACCGGGTCAGCTCCTGCAGGGCCCGCATCGTCGCGCTGCGCTGGGCCTGCACCACCGAGCGGACGTCCACCCCGGGGGTGGTCAGCGCCAACGCCAGCTTGATCGCCAGTTCGTCGCGGGGCCGTTCGGTACGGCTGACCGGGGTGGCGAACCACAGGGCCAGGTCCGCCCGGCCGGCGTCGGTGATCTCGTACGGGCGTTGCCCGGCTTCGCTCTCCGGCAGCGGGCGCACCAGACCGTCCCGTTCCAGCCGGGACAGCGTGGTGTAGACCTGCCCGATGTTCAGCGGCCAGGTCGAGCCGGTCGACTCCTCGAACGCGGCGCGCAGCTGGTAGCCGTACATCTGGCCGCGTTCGAGCAGGGCGAGCAACCCGTGACGGATGGACATGGCAACGGAGTATGCATACCTGGTATGCGCACCGCAACCGGAGCCGACCGGTTCAGGTTGGCCGACCGGGAAACGGGACAGTCAGCGGGGTCAGCCCGGCCGTCTTCCGCCAGCGGGTGGCCCGTACGGCGTACTCGACCAGGGCGGCCAGTGCCTGGTCCCGGTCGGCGCCGGTGGTGGACGCCAGAGCTGCCCGCCAGTGCGCGGCCGTGCGCTCCTCCACCTCGGCGGCGAGCCGCAGAGCGCTTGCCCGGTCGGTGACGGGGAACGGCAGCGCGTACCCGGCGCGGTCCGGCGGCACGACGCCGCCGGCGGTGGTGAGTTGCATTACCAGCGTGTCGCGCCTGCGTCGGTGCGCGGCCTCGGCCTGGTGTGCCGCCTCCCGTGCGGCCCCGGTGAGCCGGACGCCGATCCGCCCGTAGGCGTAGATGGCCGCGTACTCAGCGGAGAGGGCGGAGGTGAGCGCCTCCCCGGCGGACGGTTGCCTCACTTCAGTGCCTCCTGATGGGTGGCCCGGGCGGCGGCGATCGACCCGAGCAGCGCTGCCCGTTCCGCGGGCGCCGCGGCGCAGGCGACGGTGGCGGACTGCTGGGCGGTCTTCTCCATTGCGCGTAGGGCTGCGAGCGCGCCGGTCGGGTCGGCTGGCGGGGTGGCGACCGTCGACGGCAGGGCGACGCCGATCACCCGGGCCAGCTCGGTGGCGTGCGCGGTGTGCGCCTCGGCGATCGCGCCGAGGCGGTCGGCCAGCTCGGGATGTGCCGCCGCGCTCGCCTGGTACGCGGCGGCCAGCACGAGTGACTCGTCCACCATCGGCCGCAGCGGGTCCGGCGGTGGCGCTGGCTGATCGTCGCGGTCGAAAAGATCACAGCCGGTCAGCGGCGCCGCAGCGCCGCCGAGCGCCAGGAGCACCCCGCCGCGTAGGAGCTTTCGCCGGGAATGTCCGGATGCTTGGTCGCGCTGTGTCGCTCTGCCGATCCCCACCGGGCAAGTCAACACCATTCGCGCCGGTCCGGGGGGCGCCGGCGTCGGTGCGCCGCCCGGCCCGCCGCCCGGCAGGCGCGTTACGCTCTGCGCAGCCACCGGCGCGTCCGCTCCGGTGGCGTGCCGGCATGGCGTGACGACCCGGTCGTCGTCGACCAGGGAAAGGGTGCGGAGATGACGCAGCGTGGCCGTGCCACCAAACCCACGGGTCGACCCCGCGATGCCGCGGGTCCCCGAGGCGGTGACCTCTCCGCACGGCGTGCTCGGCTGCGGGCCGTGATCGAGCCTGTGGTCAACACCGCGGGCTACGACCTGGAGGACCTGTCGGTTTCCCGGGCCGGTCGCCGGCACGTGGTGCGGGTGATGGTCGACGCCGACGGCGGGATCGACCTGGACGCCGTCGCGGACGTCTCCCGTGCGGTCTCGGCCGCGCTGGACGCCGCGGAGGAAGCCGGTGGCGACATCGTCGCCGGGGAGTACCAGCTGGAAGTCAGCTCGCCGGGCGTCGATCGGCCACTCACCCTGCCCCGCCACTGGCGGCGCAACGTGGGCCGGCTGGTCAAGGTCACCGCCCGGGGCGCGGCCGCGCTGCCCGGCCAGCGTGGTGAGCAGCCCGCCGGTGACCGCCAGCTGACCGGCCGGGTGGTCGCGGCCGACGACGAAGGCGTGCAGCTGGAGACCGACGACGGCCGCGCCTCCTGGGCGTACGCCCAACTGGGCCCGGGCCGCGTGCAGGTTGAGTTCACCCGGCTCGCCGAGCTGGGCGAGCCGGACGAAGAGTTCGACGACGCGGACGATTCAGACGAGATCGACGATTCAGACGACATCGACGACGAAGATGATGTGGAGGACGAGGAGAGGTGAACATCGACCTCGCGGCGCTGCGCGCACTCGAGCGCGAGCGGGAGATCCCGTTCGACACGATTCTCGCGGCGATCGAGACCGCGTTGCTGACCGCCTACCGGCACACCGACGGCGCCGAGTCGCACGCCCGGGTGGAGATCGACCGCAAGTCCGGCGCCGCCCTGGTGTACGCGCAGGAGATGGACGAGGACGGCAGTCTCGTTCGGGAGTGGGACGACACCCCGCACGACTTCGGCCGCATCGCCGCCATGACCGCCAAGCAGGTGATCCTCCAGCGTCTGCGGGAGGCCACCGACGAGGTGCACTTCGGTGAGTACGTGGGCCGTGAGGGCGACCTGGTCACCGGCGTGGTGCAGGCGCACGAGACGCGGACCGAGAAGGGCATCGTCAGCGTCGACCTGGGCAAGTTGGAGGGCGTGCTGCCGCAGTCCGAGCAGGTGCCTGGCGAGCGGTACGCCCACGGCGAGCGGGTCCGCTGTGTCGTGGTGCATGTGGCCAAGGGCATGCGCGGGCCGCAGATCACCCTGTCCCGGTCGCACCCGGCGCTGGTCAAGAAGCTGTTCGCGCTGGAGGTGCCGGAGATCGCCGACGGCACGGTGGAGATCGGCGCGATCGCCCGTGAGGCAGGTCACCGTACGAAGATCGCCGTACGCTCCACCACCCCCGGGGTGAACCCGAAGGGCGCCTGCATCGGCCCGATGGGTCAGCGGGTTCGCGCCGTGATGAGCGAGCTGCACGGTGAGAAGATCGACATTATCGACTGGTCGGACGACCCGGCCACCTTCGTCGGCAACGCGTTGTCGCCGGCCAAGGCCCTGCGGGTCGAGGTGGTCGACCTGGCCAATCGAGCCGCCCGGGTGACCGTTCCCGACTTCCAGCTCTCGCTCGCGATCGGTCGGGAGGGGCAGAATGCCCGACTCGCGGCCCGATTGACCGGTTGGCGGATCGACATTCGCTCCGACGCGGAGCAGACCGCCCCGGCCGCGCGTGGGGCAGCTGATCACGTGCGGGAGCCGGGCAGCGCGATCTCGGGCAGCTAGGGGTAGACTTCCTCCAGTGGTACGACGCGCGCAGCCGGAGCGCACCTGTGTGGGTTGCCGGAAACGTGCGCCGGCCAGCGAATTGCTGCGGATCGTCGCGGTCAGGGACGAGGCTGGTTACAGTCTCCGGCCTGATCCGCTTCGCAGGCTGCCGGGTCGGGGAGCGAACATGCACCCGGATCCGGCCTGCTTCGCGCTGGCAGTGCGGCGCCGCGCCTTTGGGCGTGCGCTGCGTATCACCGAGGTCCTTGACCACGGTGCGCTGGCGGAGCACGTCGATGCGCCAACCACTACGTCCGGTCAGCCCGACCGGGCGAGGGTCGCTAGCAGGGTAGGACGACCGACATGAGCACACGATGAAGTCCCTGAAATGACCAGGCTTCAAGTGCACGAGTGAGGTCGCTGCGGGTGCTGCCCGCACGACCTCGGAGTGAGGAGTGCAGTGGCAGGCAAGGCCCGCGTACACGAGCTTGCAAAAGAGCTCGGGGTCGAGAGTAAGACCGTTCTCGCCAAGCTGAAGGAAATGGGCGAGTTCGTGAAGTCCGCGTCCAGCACCGTCGAGGCGCCCGTCGCCCGACGGCTGCGTAACGCATTCGTCGCGTCCGCCGGTGCTCCGGCGCCGGCCGCCCCGTCGGCGTCCGCGCCAGCGCCAGCGCCGGCTTCAGACTCGACCCCGACGACGTCTCCGACCCCGGGTGCGCCCCGGGTCTCGGCCCGGCCGATGCCGCCTCGGCGGCCGACCGCGCCGGCACCCGGTCCGAAGCCGAAGGGTCCGGTGCCCGCTGCGCCGCAGCCCGCGGCTCCGGTCGCCAAGCCGGCGAGCGCCCACGACATCGAGGTGGCGGCCGCGGAGGCGCGTGCCGCCGCGCTGAAGGCTGAGCAGGAGGCCGCGGTCAAGGCCGCGCAGGCCGCCCGTCAGCAGCAGCGAGACAACCCCGTTCGCCGGGAGCCTCCGGCAGACGGCAACCGGCCCGGCCCTCGGCCGGGTCCCGCCGCGATGCCACCCCGTCCTGGTTCACCGGCCGCCCGTCCGGGCACGCCGGCACCGGGTCCGGGTGCCCGGCCGGGCGGTCGCCCGCCGGCGCGCGGCGCCGGTAACAACCCGTTCGGCATCCAGGGTGGCCAGCAGCGGCCGCCGGCCGCTGGCGCGGGTGGTCCCCGGCCCAACAGCCCGGCGGGCATGCCGCCGCGGCCGAGCCCGAACTCGATGCCGCCGCGGCCCAGCCCGGCGTCCATGCCGAGCCAGCGTCCGGCTGCCGGTCGTCCCGGCCCCGGTGGCGCTGGTCGCCCCGGTGGCGGCGCGGGTCGTCCCGGTGGCGGTGGCGGCGGTGGCTTCCGTGGCGGCCCTGGTGGCGGCGCGGGTGCCGGCGGTGGCGGCGGTTACCGCGGCGGCCCTGGTGGCGGCGCGGGTGCCGGCGGTGGCGGTGGCTACCGTGGCGGTCCCGGCGGCGGTGGCGGTGCTCCCGGTGGCGGTTTCCGTCCGGGTGCTCCGTCCGGTGGCGGCGGGCGTCCGGGTGCGGGCGGTCGTGGCCGTGGCGGCGGCGCCGCGGGTGCCTTCGGGCGTCCGGGTGGCCGGCCGACGCGCGGTCGCAAGTCCAAGAAGCAGCGCAGACAGGAGTTCGACAACCTGTCGGCTCCGACCATGAGCTCGGGTGCTCCCCGGGGTCAGGGTCAGATCGTCCGGCTCTCCCGTGGCGCCTCTCTGTCGGACTTCGCCGACAGGATCAACGCCAACCCGGGTTCGCTGGTCCAGGAGATGTTCAACCTGGGCGAGATGGTCACCGCGACCCAGTCCTGCTCTGACGACACCCTGCACCTGCTGGGTGAGCACCTGGGCTTCGACATCCAGATCGTCAGCCCGGAGGACGAGGACCGCGAGCTGCTCGCGCAGTTCAACATCGACCTCGACGCGGAGGTGGCCGAGGAGCGTCTGGTCAGCCGTGCGCCGGTGGTGACCGTCATGGGTCACGTCGACCACGGTAAGACCAAGCTTCTCGACGCGATCCGCAAGGCGAACGTCGTGGCCGGCGAGGCGGGTGGCATCACCCAGCACATCGGTGCCTACCAGGTGCACGTCCCGCACGAGGGTGTGGACCGGGCGGTCACCTTCATCGACACCCCGGGTCACGAGGCGTTCACCGCCATGCGTGCCCGTGGTGCCCAGGTCACGGACATCGTGATCCTGGTCGTCGCGGCTGACGACGGTGTGATGCCCCAGACGATCGAGGCGTTGAACCACGCCAAGGCGGCCGACGTGCCGATCGTGGTCGCGGTCAACAAGGTCGACAAGCCGGACGCCAACCCGGACAAGGTCCGCCAGCAGCTGACCGAGTACGGCCTGGTCGCCGAGGAGTACGGCGGCGAGACCATGTTCGTCAACGTGGCAGCCAAGCCGGGCATCGGCATCGAGGAACTCCTCGAGGCTGTCCTGCTGACCGCCGACGCGTCGCTGGAGCTGACCGCTCCGATCGACGGGCCGGCGCAGGGTGTGGCCATCGAGGCGCACCTGGACAAGGGTCGCGGTGCGGTGGCGACGGTGCTGGTCCAGAAGGGCACCCTGCGGGCCGGCGACTCGATCGTCGCCGGTGGGGCGCACGGCCGGGTCCGGGCGATGCTCGACGAGAACGGCAACCAGCTCTCCGAGGCTGGGCCGGCGCGTCCGGTCATGGTGCTGGGTCTGACCGCGCCTCCCGGCGCGGGCGACACGTTCCTCGCGGCTGCCGACGACCGCACGGTGCGGCAGATCGCCGAGCAGCGGCAGGCACGGCGGCGGGCGGCGTCCTTCGCCAACTCCCGTGGTCGGGCCACCCTTGAGACGCTCATGGAGCAGCTCAAGGAGGGCGAGAAGACCTCGCTCAACCTCATCCTCAAGGGTGATGTCTCCGGTTCCGTGGAGGCCCTGGAGGACGCGCTGTTCAACCTCGACATCCCCGAGGAGGTCCAGCTCAAGGTCCTCGACCGGGGCGTCGGCGCGATCACCGAGAGCAACGTCATGCTCGCGAGCGCCTCGTCCGAGCCGGTCACGATCATCGGCTTCAACGTGCGGGCCTCGAACAAGGTCCGTGAGATGGCCGACCGCGAGGGCGTGGAGATCCGGTACTACACCGTCATCTACCAGGCCATCGAGGAGATCGAGGCAGCGCTCAAGGGCCTACTCAAGCCGGAGTACGAGGAGGTCGAGCTGGGCAGCGCGGAGATCCGCGACGTCTTCCGCTCGTCCAAGATCGGCAACATCTCCGGTTGTATCGTCCGGTCGGGCATCATCCGGCGGAACGCGAAGGCTCGGCTGCTTCGGGACGGGACGGTCGTGGCGGACAACCTCACGATCACCTCGCTCAAGCGGTTCAAGGACGACGCCACGGAGGTCCGCGAGGGCTTCGAGTGTGGTCTGACCCTGGGTGGTTACAACAACGTCCAGGCCGGCGACGTCATCGAGACCTTCGAGATGCGGGAGAAGGTTCGCGCCTGATCCGGCAGTGACACGCTGATCAAGGGGTTTACGCCAGCTGGCGTAAACCCCTTGATCATGCGGGGTGGTCTGGCGGTATCGTCCGAGGTGATGTTCACCGGAACCGCGGTCTTCGACCTGCTGCTGCCGGGCGACTCCCGGTCGCTCAAAGCCAAGAGATCATATGTACGGCCGATCGTGGCGGCACTGCGCCGCTTCGAGGTGTCGGCCGCCGAGGTGGGGGCGCTCGACCTGCATGGTCGAGCGCAGATAGCGGTGGCCGTGGTGGCCGCCGAGACGGGGCACGTCCGCGAGGTGCTCGACTCCTGTGAGCACCTGATGGCCGGCCGCCCCGAGGTCGAGTTGCTGTCGGTCCGCCGACGGCTGTACGGCGTGGACGACGACTGACCACGGTGCGGGCTGTGCCGGGCGACCGGTGCGGCCGCGAAGGTAGTGTTCGAGATGTTGGCCGGTCGGGCCGGCGGCCCCCGGGTCGCCGGGTCGACCGGGAGCAAGACGCCGTGGAGGTGGCGAGATGTCTGATCCGGCCAAGGTACGCCGGCACGCGGAACGGGTGCGTGAGCTGGTTGCGTCGGTGGTGCGGAGCCAGATCAAGGATCCGCGGCTCGGCATGATCACGATCACGGATGCCCGGATCACCGCCGACCTGCGCGATGCGACGGTCTTCTACACCGTGCTCGGTGACGCGGTTGCCCAGGCGGACACCGCGGCGGCGCTGGAGAGTGCCAAGGGGCTGCTGCGCAGCACGGTCGGCAAGGCGCTCGGGTTGCGGCACTCGCCGACTCTCACGTTCGTCCTCGACGACGTGCAGGACCAGGTCAAGCACATCGACGACCTGCTCGCCGCCGCGCGTAACGCCGACGCGGAGGTGCAGCGGCTCGCCGCTCAGGCGGCGTACGCGGGCGAAGCGCAGCCGTACCGGGTGGATGACGAGACGGACGAGGCCGACGAGACGGACGAGGCTGATGAGGCCACCGACGTCAAGGAGACCCCTCGGGGTGGGGAAACGCGGTGACGAGCACCGCCAGCGCCCCGCTCGCCGCGGCGGCCGGCCCCGTCGAGGCGGACTGGGTCGCGGCCGAGGCGCTGGTGCGGGCCCTCCCGCCGACCGGTCGGGTGCTGCTGATCTGCCACATCAACCCGGACGGCGACGCGCTGGGCAGCATGCTCGGCTTCGGTCTGGGTCTGCGGCAGTTCGGCGTACGCAATGTGCAGGCGACCTTTCCCGGGCCGCCGGAGGTGCCCGAACCGTTCCGGGGGCTGCCCGGGCTGGACCTGCTGGTCCCGGCGAACGCCGCGGACCCGGCACCCGATCTGGTGATCTGCTTTGACGCGGCGAGCGCGTCGCGCCTCGGCGAGCTGGCTGGGCGGTTGTCGTCCGCGGGCGCGGCGCTGGTGCTCGACCACCATGCTTCCAACCCGGGCTTCGGCACGGTCAACCTCGTCGACCCGGGCGCCGCGGCGACGTCGGTGGTGGCCGAGCAACTGCTGGCCCGGCTCGGGGTTGCGCCGGGTCCGGCCATCGCCGAGTGCCTCTACGTCGCGCTGACCACGGATACCGGCTCGTTCCGGTTCGAGGCGACCACCCCGGCGGTGCATCAGATGGCCGCCCGGTTGCTGGCGACCGGCATCTCGCCCGGCGACATCTCCCGGCGGGTCTTCGACACCCGGCCCTTCGGCGCGGTCCGCCTCTTCGGTGAGGTGCTCGGTCGGGCGCGGCTGGAGCCGGCCGCTGCTGGCGGCCGAGGGCTGGTCTGGACCTTCGCCACCCTGGACGACCTGGCTCGGCATGATCAGCGGCCGTACGTGCTCGAGGCGCTGATCGACTCGGTGCGCTGCACCGCCGAGGCGGATGTGAGCTGCGTGTTGAAGCAGACCACGCCCGGCGAGTGGGCCGTCTCGATGCGCAGCAAGGGTGCGGTGGACGTCAGCCGGGTCGCGGTCGCGCTGGGCGGTGGCGGTCACAAGTTCGCGGCCGGGTTCACCGGTCGGGGGACCGTCGAGCAGGTGGTCGACGCGATCCGGGGCCAGCTCGACGCGGCGCTGATCCGGCCCGACGCCTGACCGCGACGCCGCGCGTCACCCCAATCGAAGATCAGGGTCAGCTCCGGGGAGTGTTGGTCTTCCCGCGCTCCGTGCGACCGGGAAGAATTGCGGGATGGAGCAGCCGCACGACCTCACCGTGGAGGCCCCCCGCGCCTGGGACCGGCCCGCCGTCTCCGTTCCCGTCCTCGTCTGCCTGTCGCTCGTCGGTGGTCGGTTCGCTTCGTTCTCCACCGAGGCAAATTTGTTCACCCTCGGCACTGGCGGGGTGCTGATCTGGCTCGGTCTGAGCAATCGGGTGCCCCGCCGACCGGCGCCGCGTCGTCTGGACGCGAGGGCGGCCTGGTGGGCAGTGCCCGTGGTGGTCTTCGGGGTCTTCGAGGGCACGACCTTCGTGCTGGCGGTCGGCGACGACTTCCCGACCTTCTCCCGGCTGGCCGACCCCCTCCTGGAAGATCACCTGACCCGGTCGGCGGCCTGGTTCGCCTGGCTGGCGGCCTTCTGGGGGTTGGTGCGGCGATGATGCGAGCACTCGCGATCGGCGGTTTCCTCATCGCGTTCGCCCTCTTCGCGGTGGTCGAGTGGATGGCCCGCCGGGAGGGCTCCCGGATCCCCACGCTGGGCGAGGTCTGCGCGTACGTCATGCGCTACGAGGTCGGCCCGGTGCCGGTGGGCCGGATCGGTCTGTTCGGTTTCTGGTGGTGGCTGGGCTGGCACTTCCTGGCCCGCTGAGCCGGGTTGCCGACTGTCCAGATGGCGGGAAGCGTGAGCAGCATGCGGACCTGAACGATAGCTTGGGAGGCGACCGGCGCCGCGTAGCGGTCCAGGTCATGGGCGGTGGTGCCACACCTCGTGCCGCTTCCCTCCAGGGTCGGACCGACCCGGGCTCACGCTGCCCAGTCGGCTGCTCCGGTAACCCCGGACTGCCGTGGGGCGCTCAGCACGACCGCCCGTGAGGGCCGCCGCGTGTCGGTGGCTCGCACCCTGGAAGGAGCGCCACCATGCCGAACAAGCCCAAGACCGAGACCACCGACGACGCCCGCGAGCAGGCCCGCCGCGCGCTGCAGACGTCGATGGACACCCGTCAGTGACCCGACCCGTCCGGCAGTGATCCTCGGGTCGGTGCCGCCGGAGGGGGCGGACCTCTCATGGTGTGCCAGAGGCCCCCGCTCCCGGCCGGCCCGACTGCCCGACGGTAGGCGCTGCCCGGGGGGACCGCGACGAGCCTGAGCGCCACCCACCGACGGGGTAAGCAGCCGGCGGGATTGCGATCCTTACCGCGCTCGTGCCAGGATCGGCGGCGATGAGTCACACCGCCGCCACCATCCACCGATCCGCCTCGCCTCGGCGGATCGCCAGCCTCGCCCTGCCGGCCCTCGTGGTGCTCGCCGCTGAGCCGCTCTACGTGCTGGTCGACACCGCCGTGGTCGGCCACCTCGGCCGGGTGCCGCTCGCCGCGCTCGCCGTCGGCGGCACCGTGATGACGCTCACCGCATGGGTCGGCACCGTGGTCGCGTACGGCACCACCGGGCGCGCGGCCCGCCGCTTCGGCGCCGGTGACCGGGCAGCAGCGGTGGCCGAGGGCGTCCAGTCGTCCTGGCTGGCGTTCGGTGTCGGCCTGCTGATCGCGATCGGCATGCAGTTCGGCGGGGGCGCGCTCGCGCGTACCCTCGCCGGCGGTGGTGGCGAGGTGGCCGACGCCGCCGCGCACTGGCTGCGGATCGCGGCCCTCGGCGCCCCCGGCCTGCTGCTCGCCGCCGCCGGCAACGGCTGGCTGCGCGGTGTGCAGGACACTCGCCGCCCGTTGTTCTTCGTGCTCGGCCCCAACCTGCTCTCGGCGCTGCTCTGCCCGCTGCTGGTCTACCCCGCCGGGCTGGGCCTGATCGGCTCGGCGGTGGCCAACGTCGTCGCGCAGACGCTCTGCGGGGTGCTCTTCGCCGCCGCGCTGGTTGCCGAGCGGGTGTCGCTGCGGCCCCGGCCCCGAGTGATCCGCCAGCAGTTGGTGCTCAGCCGGGACCTGCTGATCCGTGGGCTGGCGTTCCAGGCCAGCTTCCTCTCCGCGACCGCCGTCGCCGCCCGTTTCGGCGCCGCCGCCGTCGGCGCCCACCAGATCGCCCTGCAGCTCTGGTTCTTCACCGCGCTGGTGCTCGACGCGCTGGCCATCGCCGCGCAGTCCCTGGTGGGCGCCGCGCTCGGTGCCGGCGACGACGTGGGTGCCCGCGCGCTCGCCCGCCGGGTCGGTCTGCTCGGCGGCGTCTGCGGTGTCGGCTTCGCGCTGCTCATCGCCGCCGGCGCCGGCGTCGTACCGTCGTGGTTCAGCTCCGACCCGGAGGTACGCGAGCAGGCCATGGTGGCCTGGCCGTGGTTCGTCGTCATGCTGCCGCTGGCCGGGGTGGTGTTCGCCCTCGACGGTGTGCTCATCGGCGCTGGCGACGTGCGTTACCTGCGCAACCTCACCATCGTGGCGGCGCTCGGCGGCTTCCTGCCGGCCATCTGGCTGGCGTACGGGCTGAATCTCGGGCTGGGTGGCATCTGGGCCGGGCTCACCCTGTTCGTGGTGATCCGGCTGGTCGCCCTGCTGCTGCGCCTCCGCGACGGCAGGTGGGCGGTGACCGGCGCGGTCCGCTGACCGGGTTGTCGGGGTGTCCGGTCGACCGGATCCGTCGGCGTGGGCTCGTTCGGCGACGGTGCTCCATGGTTCCCCCGTCAGTATCCGCCGCTGGTGGCCAGCGCAAGCAGGTAGTAGGTGCCGGTCACCAAGGCGGTCCCGAGAACGGCGGCCACGACGAACGACAGCACGGCGATGAGGTTCGGATGCGATTCGCTCCACCGGGGCCGGTCGCGCCAGTGCCACACCGCCCGGCGGGCGGTCCGCAGCGCTGGCCAGCTCTCGATCAGGTTGTCGATGTAGCGTGCCGGGGTCCGTCGCTTCGGCGTCGGATGCCGCAGCCACTGCGGCAGGTCGACCCGAGCGCGGTGCTCGTGGGCCGGACGGCGGTCGGGGGTCATCGGCGGTCCTGGTCTCGGGTCGACGTCAGCGGGTGGATGATCTTCGCATCCGCGGAGGTCGGCCGGCTGCCCCGCCGGACAAACCGCCGGATGGAGACCTCGTCCCGACAAAGCGGCTCAGCCCGCAGGCCGGAGGCTCGGGTCACGCCGGGCATGCCCACGCACTCCGGGGTACGAGCCATCTGGCAGGCTTGGCGGACGTGAGCACCGATGGTCTGATCGTGGTCGACAAGCCCGGCGGCATGACGTCGCACGACGTGGTGGCGCGGATTCGCCGGCTGGCGAAGACCCGGCGGGTCGGGCATGGCGGCACCCTCGACCCGATGGCCACCGGTGTGCTGGTGATCGGCGTGGGCCGGGCCACCCGGCTGCTGACCTATGTGATCGGCGCGGGCAAGAGCTATACCGGCACCATCCGGCTCGGCCAGGCCACCGTCACGGACGACGCCGAGGGCGACGTGATCTCCACCGCGCCCGCCGGCGAGATTACCGACGACGCGATCCGGTCGGCGCTGGCCACGCTCAGCGGTGAGGTCGACCAGGTGCCGAGCGCGGTCAGCGCCATCAAGATCGACGGGCAGCGGGCGTACAAGCGGGTCCGGGACGGGGAGAGCGTCGAACTGCCCGCGCGGCGGGTCACCATCTCCCGGCTGGAGGTGCTGGCGATCCGCCGCACCGAGCCGGACGTGGTGGACGTGGACGTGGACGTGACCTGCTCCTCCGGCACGTACATCAGGGCCATCGCCCGGGACGCGGGCCTGGCGCTCGGCGTTGGCGGCCACCTGACCGCGCTACGTCGGACCGCGGTGGGCGGTTTCACCCTCGCCGAGGCGGCGACCCTCGACGAGTTGGAGCAGCGTGCCCCGGACGTGGTGAACCTGCCGCTGGACGCGGCGGCCGACCGGTTCTTCCCGCGTCGGGAGGCCACGCCCGACGAGGCCCGGGTGCTCGCCCACGGCGGGCCGCTGGACCCGACCGGCCGCACCGGGCCGTACGCCGTCTTCGGGCCGGCCGGCGGCCTGATCGCTATCGTCAGCGAGCGGGACGGGCGGGCCCGCGCGGAGATCGTGCTCGCCCCGGCCTAGACCGGGACGCAGGCTAGCGCACGGCGCGCAACCGCCTGGCCAGTGTCAACAAGGGGCCCTTCCTCTGCGCGAGGCGTTCAGAAGGGGCCTTTCCTTGCAGGGGAGGAACGGCATGCAGCGATGGCGGGGGTACGACGCGGCGCCCGGTGGGTGGGGGCGCTCGGTCGTCACCATCGGCGTCTTCGACGGCGTGCACCAGGGGCACCAGGCGACCATCGGGCACGCGGTGACCCGAGCACGGGAGTTGGGCGTGCAGTCGGTGGTGGTCACCTTCGACCCGCACCCGGCCGAGGTGGTCCGCCCCGGTTCGCATCCGGCGGTGCTCACCGAACCGGCCCGTAAGGCGGAGCTGATCGAGGCGCTCGGCGTCGACGTGCTCTGCGTGGTGCCGTTCACCCCGGAGTTCTCCCGGCTGCCGGCCGAGCAGTTCGTGCACGACGTCCTGGTCGAGTACCTGCACGCGGCGCTGGTGGTGATCGGCAGCAACTTCCGCTTCGGGCACCGGGCGGCCGGCGACGTGGCGCTGTTGGAGCGGCTGGGACAGACCTTCGGCTTCGGTGTGGAGGACGGCCCGCTGGTCGCCGAGGACGGCACCGTCTTCTCCTCCACGTACATCCGATCCTGCGTCGACGCGGGCGACGTGGGCGCGGCGGCCGCCGCGCTGGGCCGCCCGCACCGGCTGGAAGGCGTGGTGGTCCGGGGCGACCAGCGGGGGCGGGAGCTGGGCTTCCCGACCGCCAATATGCTCTGCCACCGGTACGCGGCGGTGCCCGCCGACGGGGTGTACGCGGCCCGGCTGATCCGCCGCGGGCAGCACGAGCCACTGATGGCGGCGGTGTCGGTGGGCACCAACCCGACCTTCTCCGGCCGGGAGCGGCGGGTGGAGGCGTACGCGCTGGACTTCGACGGCGACCTCTACGGCGAGCGACTGGCCCTGGACTTCGTGGCGCACCTGCGCGGGCAGATCCGGTACGACTCGATCGAGCCGTTGATCGCCCAGATGGACCAGGACGTGGTGCGCACCCGGCGCACTCTGGCCTGATCGTCACAGGGCTGGCGTGGCCCTGCCGAGGCCCTTGGCCGGGTGTTACCGCCGAGTGCTGGTAGTCTGGCCGAGACGTCGGGTGACCGGCGTGGGGCCTCGCGTGCCTGCTCGACGCCGCGGGTGCGAGGTACCGGTCCGTTCCCGGTCCATCGGGACGACGGACACCTACTTGATCAACCCATCGAAACAGGGAGAACATGGCGCTCGACCAGGAAGCCAAGGCCACCATCCGCGCGGAGTACGCGACCGCCGAGGGCGACACCGGTTCGCCGGAGGTTCAGGTCGCGGTCCTCACCAAGCGGATCGCCGAACTGACCGAGCACCTGAAGGTGCACAAGCACGACCACCACAGCCGCCGTGGGCTGCTGCTGTTGGTCGGCCGGCGCCGTCGGTTGCTCAACTACGTCCAGAAGAAGGACATTGCCCGCTACCGGTCGCTCATCGAGCGGCTCGGCCTGCGCCGGTGACGTGACGGGGGAGTGGCCGACCGGCCGCTCCCCCGTACGGCGTCCCACCTGAAGAACACGGGCCGCGCGACCACCCGAGAGGGAGCCGGTCAGCGTACCGGTCTCCGGTAGTGGCCCCCGGGAACCCGGCATGATGCCGGCCCCCGGGCGCTTCGATCGAAGACCGGCCGGCTGAGCAGCTCCCCGATGTCGTGGGCCCACGACGCGAAGGAGCACGACAGCACATGACCGAGACCAAACTCGGCACCGAATCCCGCACCGCCGTGATCGACAACGGGTCCTTCGGCACCCGCGAGATCACCTTCTCCACCGGTCGGCTGGCTCGCCAGGCCGCCGGGTCCGTCATCGCCCAGCTGGGCGAGACGGTCGTTCTCTCCGCCACGACCGCCGGTAAGCACCCGAAGGAGCAGTTCGACTTCTTCCCGCTGACCGTCGACGTCGAGGAGCGGATGTACGCCGCGGGCCGCATCCCCGGCTCGTTCTTCCGCCGTGAGGGTCGGCCCAGCGAGGACGCGATCCTCACCTGCAGGCTGATCGACCGGCCGCTGCGCCCGTCGTTCGTCAAGGGCCTGCGCAACGAGGTCCAGGTCGTCGAGACCATCCTCGCGCTCGACCCGCAGCACCCGTACGACGTCGTGGCGATCAACGCCGCCTCGATGTCGACCAAGCTCTCCGGTCTGCCGTTCTCCGGCCCGATCGGCGCGACCCGGGTCGCCCACATCGACGGCCAGTGGGTCGCCTTCCCGACCCTGGAGGAGCTGGCCCGGGCCACCTTCGACATGGTCGTGGCAGGCCGCACCCTCGACGACGGCGACGTCGCGATCATGATGGTCGAGGCCGAGGCCACGCCGAACGCCGTCGCCCTGATCTCGGCCGGTGCCACCGCCCCGACCGAGGAGATCGTCGCCAGCGGCCTGGAGGCCGCGAAGCCGGCGATCCGTGAGCTGTGCCGCGCGCAGAGCGAGCTGGCCGAGGTCGCCGCCAAGCCGGTCACCGAGTTCCCGGTCTTCCTGGACTACCAGGACGACGTGTACGACGCCGTTGCCGAGCTGGCCCGCGCCGACGTGGCCGAGGCGATCACCATCGCCGGCAAGGCCGACCGCGAGGAGGCCCTGGACCGCGTCAAGGCCCGGGTCGCCGAGGAGCTGGGTGGACGGTTCGAGGGTCGGGAGAAGGAGCTCAGCGCTGCCTTCCGGTCGCTCACCAAGTCCGAGGTGCGCAACCGCGTGCTGCGCGAGCAGGTCCGCATGGACGGGCGTGGCCCGCGTGACATCCGGGCGCTGACCGCCGAGGTCGGCGTGCTGCCCCGGGTGCACGGTTCGGCGCTGTTCGAGCGGGGCGAGACCCAGATCCTGGGCGTCACCACGCTGAACATGCTCCGCATGGAGCAGATGGTGGACACTCTGTCCCCCGAGAACCGCAAGCGCTACATGCACAACTACAACTTCCCGCCGTACTCGACCGGTGAGACCGGCCGGGTCGGCTCGCCGAAGCGTCGCGAGATCGGCCACGGCGCCCTCGCCGAGCGTGCGCTGATCCCGGTGCTGCCGTCGCGCGAGGAGTTCCCGTACGCCATCCGGCAGGTCTCGGAGGCGCTCAGCTCCAACGGCTCCACCTCGATGGGTTCGGTCTGCGCGTCGACGCTGGGCCTGCTCTCCGCGGGTGTCCCGCTGAAGGCGCCGGTCGCCGGCATCGCGATGGGGCTCATCTCCGACGAGGTGGACGGCAAGACCCAGTACGTGACGCTGACCGACATCCTCGGTGCCGAGGACGCGTTCGGTGACATGGACTTCAAGGTCGCCGGCACTCCGGACTTCGTCACCGCGCTCCAGCTCGACACCAAGCTCAACGGCATCCCGTCGGACGTGCTGGCCGCCGCGTTGCAGCAGGCGAACGAGGCCCGGCAGGTCATCCTCGGTGTGATGAAGGCGGCGATCGAGGCTCCGGCCGAGATGTCCGACTACGCGCCGCGGGTCACCACCGTCAAGATCCCGGTCGACAAGATCGGCATGGTGATCGGCCCGAAGGGGCAGACCATCAACGCGATCCAGGACGAGACCGGCGCCGAGATCTCCATCGAGGACGACGGCACGATCTACGTCGGCGCCACCAACGGCCCGTCGGCCCAGGCGGCCGTGGACCGGATCAACGGGATCGCCAACCCGACGCTTCCGAAGCAGGGCGAGCGGTTCCTCGGCACGGTGGTCAAGACCGCCGCGTTCGGCGCGTTCATCTCGCTGCTGCCGGGCCGCGACGGCCTGCTGCACATCTCCAAGGTGGGCGACGGCAAGCGGGTCGAGCGTGTTGAGGACTTCCTCAACGTCGGCGACCGGGTCGAGGTCGAGATTGCTGACATCGACGCTCGCGGCAAGATCTACCTGGACAAGGTCCGCCCGGAGGGCACCGAGGCACCGCCGGCCGCTGACGCCGCCGGTGGCGACCGTCCGGCTGGCCGTGACCGGGGCGACCGGGGTCCGCGTGACCGGGGTGACCGTGAGCGTGGCGGCGACCGGGGCGGCCGTGGTCCGGAGCGCGGCGAAGGTGGCGGCGGCGAGGGTGGCGGCGGCGAAGGTGGCGAGGGCGGCGAGCGTCCGCGCCGCCGGACCAGGCACAGCTGATCGTCGTACATCGCATCACCCACCCCTCGTCGAACCGGGAGCAGTACGTGAGTCGGGCCATCAGTGCGCCGTTTCCACCGGATCGACGGGGGGTGGCCCCCGGCTGGCGGGCCAGCCAAGCGAGTCGAGTTCGGGACACCGGGGCGGGCCGCTCCGGCGGCACCGCCCGCGCGGTGACCAGGACGCTCAGCGACGACCCGCTGGGCGGCACGGTACGACGTACCGTGCTGCCCAGCGGCCTGCGCGTGCTCACCGAGGCGATCCCGGCGATGCGCAGCGTCTCGTTCGGCATCTGGGTGGCGGTCGGCTCGCGTGACGAGACCGGCCCGCAGGCCGGTGCCGCGCACTTCCTCGAGCACCTGCTCTTCAAGGGCACCCACAAGCGCACCGCACTGGAGATCTCCTCGCAGATCGAGGCGGTGGGTGGTGAGACCAACGCCTTCACCACGAAGGAATACACCTGCTACTACGCCCGGGTGCTGGACGAGGACCTGCCGCTGGCGATCGACGTGATGTGCGACCTGGTGGCCGACTCGCTGTTGGAGCCGGCCGACGTGGAGACCGAGCGTGGCGTGATCCTGGAAGAGATCGCCATGCACGACGACGAGCCCGGTGACGAGGTGCACGACCTCTTCGTCCAGGCCGTCTACGGCGACCACCCGCTGGGTCGGCTGATCTCCGGCACCGCCGAGACCGTCACGCCGATGACCCGGCGGCAGATCCAGAGCTTCTACCGGGGTCGCTACACCGCGCCGCAGATCGTCATCGCCGCCGCCGGCAACCTCGACCACGCCGCGGTGGTCAAGCTGGTCCGCCAGGCCGTGCGCGGCACCCCGCTGGACAGCGACCCGGCCACCCCGGCACCGTACCGGGGGGCGACGCCGGCGGTACGGACCAAGCCGGCGACCACCCTGGTGGAGCCGAAGGAGACCGAGCAGGCGCACGTCATCCTCGGCTGCCCCGGCATCGACCGCCTCGACGAGCGGCGCTTCGCCCTCGGGGTGCTCAACAACGTGCTCGGCGGCGGCATGTCCAGCCGGCTGTTCCAGGAGATCCGCGAGCAGCGCGGCCTTGCGTACTCGGTCTACTCCTACGCCAGCCAGTACGCCGACAGCGGCCTGTTCGCCGTCTACGCCGGCTGCGCGCCGGGCAAGGTGGACGAGGTGCTGGCGCTGACCCGCGCCGAGCTGGCCCGGGTGGCCGCCGACGGGTTGACCGAGGCCGAGGTGGCCCGGGGCAAGGGGATGAGCAAGGGCTCGTTCGTCCTGGGCCTGGAGGACACCGGTTCCCGAATGAGCCGGCTGGCCAAGGGTGAGTTGCTCTACGGCGACCTGATGCCGGTGGACGAGCTGCTCCGCCGGGTCGACGAGGTCACCGTGGCGGACGTGAACATCCTCGCCGCCGAGCTGCTCAGCCGGCCGATGTCGCTGGCCGTGGTGGGCCCGTTCGCCGCAGGCGACTTCGCGGTCTGAGGGCTCCCGCAACGCGGTCGAAAGTGACGTCCCGGACAGGGTGTGGACTGGATCCGGCCGGGAGGGCACGTCCCGATTGGGATAGGTTGTGCCCCGTGACTGACGAGCAGGAGAAGAACCCGACGGAGCCGCTGCGGGTCGGCGTGTTGGGGGCCCGAGGCCGGATGGGCATCGAGGTCTGCAAGGCGGTCGACGCCGCCGACGGCGTCGAGTTGGTCGCGGCGATCGACCAGGGTGACAGCCGATCCGTCGTCTCCGACGCCGGCGCCGAGGTGGTCGTCGACTTCACCACGCCGGACGTCGTCATGGACAACCTGCAGTGGTGCATCGACCAGGGCATCAGCGCTGTCGTCGGCACCACCGGCTTCACCGAACAGCGCCTGGAGCAGGTGCGCGGCTGGCTGGCCCGCAAGCCCGGGGTAGGCGTTGTCATTGCCCCGAACTTCGGCATCGGCGCGGTGTTGATGATGCAGTTCGCCGCGCGGGCCGCCCGGCACTTCGAGTCCGTCGAGATCATCGAGCAGCACCACCCGCGCAAGCTGGACGCCCCGAGCGGCACCGCCACGCACACCGCCCGGCAGATCGCCCAGGCCCGCGCCGAGGCCGGCCTCGGCCCGGTGCCGGATGCCACCAAGGACGAGGTGCCGGGTGCGCGCGGTGCCGAGATCGACGGGGTACGCGTCCACGCGGTGCGTGCCACCGGGCTCGTCGCCCACCAGGAGGTGCTCTTCGGCACCACCGGGGAGACGCTGACCATCCGGCACGACTCGTACGACCGGGCGTCGTTCATGCCGGGCGTGCTGCTGGCCGTCCGCGCGGTGCGCAACCGGCCCGGTCTCACCGTCGGCCTGGACGCCCTGCTCGACTGACCGCCGCCGGCAGCAGGTCCGCTCCGGCGGTTAGCGCAGATCTCGGACAGTTCCCGGTGGCGCCGCGGAACGGAAACTGTCCAAGATCTCAGGGCGCGGCCCGGGTAGCATCCGCCGATGATCGATGGTGGACACCTGGACCGGGCCGGGCGGCTGGTCACCCTGCGCCCGGTGGACGACGACAACTGGCGGGCGGTGGCCGATGTTGCCCCGCGTGACGACCAGCGCCGCTTCGTGGCCGCGCTGGGCGCCCGCTACCTGCTGCTGAGCACCCGATCCGAGGTGTGGACCTCACTCGCCGTGTACGCCGGTGAGACGGTCGTCGGCCACGTCATGTGGGGCGTGGACGACGACGGCTCGCACTGGATCGGCGGAATGGTGATCGACGCCGCCGAGCAGAACCGTGGCGTGGGCAGAGCAACGGTGCAGACCCTGGCCGCCTGGCTGTCCGCCAAGGACGGCAACCCCCCGGTCCGCCTCTCCTACCACCCGGACAACACCCAGGCCGCCACCCTCTACACCTCCCTGGGCTTCCACCCCACAGGCGCGGTAGACGACGAAGAACTAGTAGCCGAACAATCCCCGACCCCATAACCCCGCCCCGCCCCTGCCCCTGCGCCCGCCCGGGTCGATCATGGACTTGTGGTGGGTGCTACTTCGGCATGTGCACCTTTTGTGGGGCACCACAACTCCATGATCGACCCGGGCGGGGCGGGGCGGGGCGGGGCGGGGCGGGCAGGGGTGGGGGGTGGGTGGGGCGAGCACTGTTAGTGGGGGAGGGGGTTCTTGGGGCGGCGTTGGGTGGGGAGGGTTGGGGTTGGAGTCAGGGGTGTTGGGAGGCCGGTCACCGTGGATTCGCCGGTGCGGTCGACGGTGACGTTTACCGGAGTGCCGGCCACGCGGAGGCCGTTGACCGCGACGGCACCCAGTTCGGCCCCGGCGTGGGGCCGCCCCACCGGCACATCAGTCGTCCGCTGGCACCTTTTCGGCAGGGACGCCCACGTGCAGGCGCACCTGGGGCACCAGCATGTCGTCCACGTCCAGCGCGCGGGCCGCGCCGTCGGGCTCCCAACCGGTGCTGGTGAGGAACTTGCGGGTCGCCTCGTCGCCCTCGAACGCCCAGGCCACCGCCCGGCTCAGGCCGTCTTCCCGCCACAGGTCGACGGCGGCGGCGAGCAGCCGACTGCCGTGCCCGCGCCGACCCCAGCGCGGCTCGACCAGCAGGTCGGTCACCGCGGCCACGTCCGGGCCGAGCGCGTCGGCCGGCTCGCCCGGAGCGAGGGCCTCGGCGTCAGCCGGGCCGGAGGCGGCGAACCCCACCAGATACGATTGCTCGGCCTGTTCGACGGCGACCAGCACCCGGTGCGCGCCCGAGGGCGGCTCCAGCACCGCGGCGCTCCACCGCCGGGCGAGGAACGCCTCGTCCAGGTTGTCGAGCACGTGCCGAGGCAGGATCCGGCGGTACGCGACCCGCCAGGTCGCGAGCTGGATGCGTGCGATCTCGCCGGCGTCCTCGGGACGCGCCGGGCGGACGTACCCGAGAGCCATGGGACGGAAGCCTACGCAAGGCGAGGGAGACGACGGTGGCCCAGGGTGCCAACAGGACGGCCGCGCAGGTCGTCGGGGTGGTGGTGCTCGCCGCGGCGGTCACCGCGTTCCTCGCCGTCGCGGCGGTGCGGCACGGCTTCTTCGACCTGAAGGTCTACTACGGCGCGTTGACGTGGTGGGTGCACGACGGCGGGGAGATCTACGACTATCTCAAGCCGGGCACCCAGTACGGCTTCACCTACCCGCCGTTCGCCGCGCTGGTCATGCTGCCGATGGCGTACCTGCCGTGGTCGGCCGCGATCGTGGTGAGCGTGCTCGCCAGCGTGGTCACCACCGCCGTGCTGATCTGGTGGCTGGTCGACCCGATCGCCCGTCGGGCCGGTTGGACCCGGTGGTTCGCCCTCGCCGTGGCACTCTGCCTGGCCGCCGCGTTCGAGCCGATGCGGGAGACAGTCAACTTCGGCCAGGTCAACACGCTGCTGCTCTTCCTGGTGGCGGTGGATCTGCTGCGGCTGCTGCCGGCAGGCAACCGGTGGGCCGGGGTGGGCATCGGGCTGGCCACCGCGATCAAGCTGACCCCGGGCGTCTTCATCGTCTACCTGCTCGTCACCGGGCGATGGCGGGCGGCGCTCACCGCGAGCGGCACGGCGGCCGGGGTGTCGCTGTTGGCCGGCGCGCTCTTCCCGGACGCCTCCCGGGAGTTCTGGACCGAGGCGTTGTGGAACACCGGTCGGGTGGGCGAGTTGGCATTCGTCTCCAACCAGTCGCTGCGCGGGGTGGTCGCCCGGCTCAACCCGGAGCACCCCAGCACCCTGCTCTGGCTGCTGTTGGTGCTCGGCGCCCTGGCGCTCTGGGCCTGGCGGTCGCGGGCCGCGGTCGCGGCCGGTGACGAGGCGACCGGCCTGGCGCTGACCGGCGCCGTGATGTGCCTGGTCAGCCCGGTCACCTGGGTGCACCACCTGGTCTGGCTGCTGCCCGCGCTGATCCTCCTGGTCGACAACGCGATGGCCGCGCCGGCCGGCCGCCGTCGGTGGGTCCTGCTGGTCGCCGCGACCATCGGGTACGCGCTGCTGATCAGCCGGACCGTCTGGTTCTGGGAGAAGGACTTCACCGGCGTCGACGGCTTCCTGGGCAGCAACGCCTACGTCTGGATCAGCCTGGCGCTGCTGGCCTTCCTGCCGGTGCGCCGGTGGCTGACCCCGGGCGGGTCAGTCGTCGAGGCGTCCGGCGTACCGCAGCTCGACCAGCCCGACCGGCGGGCCTCCGCCGGCGAGCGGCACCTGATAGGTCGACTGCTCACCGTCCGGTGACAGCCCGGCCCGCTCGTAGAACCGACGGGCCCGGAGGTTGTCCACCAGCACCCACAGCCGGTAGCCGGTCCAGCCCCGCTCGGCGAGCCCGGCTCGCGCGGCGGCCAGCAGCGCGGCGCCGGTCCCGTCGCCCCAGCGGTCCGGCTCCACGTAGAGCGCCAGCACCTCGCCGACCGTCGGGTCCAGGTCGTCCCGGTCCTGGTTGCGGCGGTACGGCCCGAAGGTGGTGAAGCCGACCACCAGCCCGTCCACCTCCCCGAGCAGGGTGGTGAAGGGATGCTCCGGGTCGGCGGTGCCGACGTCGCGCCGGCGCTGCGCCCAGGCCAGCACGTTGAGCCGCCCGAGCACTTCGTCCGGCATGACACCGGCGTAGCCCGCCTGCCAGCCGTGCACGTGCACCCGGGCGACCGCCTCGGCGTCGTCCGGCTCCTCCCGGCGGATGGTCAGCATTGCACCGTTCTATGCCCCGTTGGCCCTCGCGTCCAGCTTCCCGCACCGGCGTCGTACCGATGAATTAAGGTCGCCGACGATGACCGCACCGGAATCACTCTCGCTCGCCCAGGCCCGGCGGGTGGCGCTCGCCGCCCAGGGCTTCGCCGACCCGGCGCCGGCCGGGGTGCCCACCCGTCGGCATCTACGCCGGGTGCTCGACCGGGTCGGGTTGATCCAGATGGACTCGGTCAACGTGCTGCAACGCGCGCACTACCTGCCCCTGTTCAGCCGGCTCGGGCCCTACCCGACCACGCTGCTCGACCAGGCCGCCTACCGCCGTCCGCGTGAGCTGTTCGAATACTGGGGCCACGAGGCGTCGCTGGTCCCGGTCGAGCTGCACCCGACGCTGCGCTGGCGGATGGCCCGGGCGCACAGCGAGTCCTGGGGCGGCATGCGGCGGATCGCCCAGGAGCAGCCGGAGCTGGTCGCCTGGGTCCGCGACGAGGTGGCCGCCCGGGGTCCGCTGACCGCTGCCGAGATCGAGGATGACGCGCCCCGGGAGACCGGCAACTGGGGATGGAACTGGTCGGCGGTCAAGCGGGCGTTGGAGTTTCTGTTCTGGGCCGGGGAGGTGGTCGCCGCGGAGCGCAGCACCTCCTTCGCCCGCCGCTACGACCTGCCCGAGCGGGTGCTGCCCGCGGCGGTGCTGGCCGCGCCCACCCCGACCGACGCCGAGGCGTACCGCACGCTGGTGGCCCTTGCCGCGCGGTCGCTCGGGGTGGCCGCCGAGCCGGAGCTGCGCGACTACTTCCGGCTGCCGCTGGCCGGTGCCCGGCAGGCCGTCGCGGAGCTGGCCGAGGCCGGTGAGCTGGTGCCGGTCACCGTGGCGGGCTGGCGCCAGCCGGCGTGGCTGCACGCGTCTGCCAGGCTGCCCCGTTGGGTTCGGGGCAACACGCTGGTCAGCCCCTTCGACCCACTGATCTGGGAACGCGCTCGCACCGAGCGGCTGTTCGGCTTCAACTACCGGATCGAGATCTACGTCCCGGCGCCACAGCGGGTCTACGGCTACTACGTGTTGCCCTTCCTGCAGGGCGACCGGTTCACCGCCCGGGTCGACCTGAAGGCCGACCGCAAGGCCGGGGTGCTGCTGGTGCCGGCCGCGTGGGTCGAGCCCGGCGTCGACCCGGGGGAGACCGCGGTGGCGCTCGCCGCCGAGCTGTACCGGCTCGCCGGCTGGCTCGGGCTGAGCGCGGTCGCGCCGCCCGCGGCCGGCGACCTGGCCGGTCCGCTCACCGCCGCGTTGGCCAGCGTGTCCGGTGTACCGTGAGCGCGTGACGAGCGCTCCCGGACCGGTCGACCAACCGCAGCCCGCTCCCGGGGCGGTCCACACGGTGCCGGCCGATGCGGCCGATACCGGCCCGGCCGGCTGGCCGACGAACCCGCCGGGCGGCTACCCAGCGCCCGAGCCGGACCGACTCACCCGGTTCGTGCTGCGGCTGTACGACCGTTCGCCGCGCTGGGCGGTGCCGCTGGCCGCGGTCGGCTGCGTCGCCCTCGGCATGGGCTACGCGCTGCTCAGCAACCCGACCTACGCCGACCCGGACGCCGCGCCCACCTGTCTGCTCAAGTTGACCACCGGGCTGGACTGCCCGGGCTGCGGCGGCACCCGCGCACTCTGGTACGTGCTGCACGGTGACCTGCCGGCCGCCGCCCGGCATCACTTCCTGTTCGTCTTCGCGCTGCCGTTCATCGCGTACCTCTTCGTGGCCTGGGCGGGAAACCAGGCGTTCGGCTGGCGACTGCCCGAGCTGCGGATCAGCTCGAAGGTCATCGTCGGCTTCCTGGCCGCCTGGCTCGCCTTCTCGGTGCTGCGCAATCTGCCCTGGGCGCCCTTCGCCTCGCTCTACGTCTGACCGCTCCGCCCGACGCCCAGGTCCGCCGCCTGAGTGATCGACATTGCACGGGGCGCGCCCGAGTTGGGTGCGGGACCACCGACCACTACAGTCCCAGGAATGCCGGATATGGTGCAGCCCCAGGTCAAGTTGATCGCGTGGACCCAGTTCGCGGCCCCGGCCGACGTGCCGTGGTCGACCGACGCCGAGGGTGGCCAGGCGCTCGCCGAGTTCGCCGGCCGGGCCTGCTACCAGTCGTGGAAGAAGCCGAACCCGGCGACCGCCACCAACGCCGGCTACCTGGCGCACATCCTCGACGTCGGGCACCTCTCGGTGCTGGAGCACGGCTCGGTGACCTTCTACTTCACCGGGGTGTCCCGCTCCTTCACCCACGAGCTGATCCGGCACCGGCACTTCTCATACTCCCAGCTGTCCCAGCGCTACGTCCCGGAGCGGGACGCAGCCATGGTCGAGCCGGCGGTCATCGCCGACGACCCGGAGCTGCACAAGAAGTTCACCGAGGCCGCCGAGGCGAGCGTTCGGGCGTACACCGAGTTGCTGGAGGGCCTGGAGCAGCGCTTCTCCGACGAGCCGAACCCGACGCTGCGCCGCAAGCAGGCTCGGCAGGCGGCCCGCGCGGTGCTGCCCAACGCCACCGAGACGCGGATCGTGGTCACCGGCAACTACCGGGCCTGGCGGCACTTCATCGCGATGCGGGCCACCGAGCACGCTGATGTGGAGATCCGTGAGCTGGCCGTGGAGTGCCTGCGCCAGCTGCAGGGGGCGGCCCCGAACGTATTCGCCGACTTCGTGATCTCCACGCTGCCGGACGGCACCGAGGTGGCGGCCAGCCCGCACGAGGCGTCCTGAGCCCTTCCCCGGCGGGCCCCGGCTGGTCGTCCGCTAGGTTGGGGGGTATGACGCACGACCACCTCGACGCCGCCGCCCCACCGGTGTCCCGCCCCTTCGGGCGGCTTCTCACCGCCATGGTGAGCCCGTTCACACCCGACGGCTCGCTCGACCTCGACGGCGTCGCCCAACTGGCGAGCCACCTGGTCGACGAGCAGGGCAACGACGCGCTGGTGGTCAGCGGCACCACCGGCGAGTCGCCGACCACGACCGACGCGGAGAAGGAACGCCTGATCCGGACCGTGGTGGAGGCCGTCGGTGACCGTGCCAAGGTGGTCGCGGGGGTCGGCACCAACGACACCCGGCACACCATCGAGCTGGCCGCGGCCGCCGAGAAGGCGGGCGCGCACGGGCTGCTGGTGGTCACCCCGTACTACAACAAGCCGCCGCAGAGCGGCCTGCTGCGGCACTTCACCGCGGTGGCCGACGCCACCGGCCTGCCGGTGATGTTGTACGACATCCCGCACCGCTCCGGCGTGCCGATCGACACCGAGACGCTGGTCCGGCTCGCGGAGCACGGCCGGATCGTCGCGGTCAAGGACGCCAAGGGCGACCTGACCGCCACCAGCTGGGTGACCAGCCGGACCGCCCTCGCCTTCTACAGCGGCGAGGACGCACTCACCCTGCCGGCGCTGGCCGTCGGCAGCGTGGGCCTGGTCGGCACCTCGACGCACTTCACCGGGGCGTTGACCGTACAGATGATCGAGGCGTACGACGCGGGGGACATGACGACCGCGTTGGCGCTGCACCGGCGGCTGCTGCCGCTGTTCACCGGCGTCTTCCGTACCCAGGGCACCATTCTGGTAAAGGCGGGCCTGGCGGCGCTGGGTCTGCCGGCCGGCCCGGTGCGACCCCCGCTGGTGGACGCCACCGATGACGAGATCGCCCAGCTGCGCGCGGACTTCGCGGCAGCGGGCCTGGAGCTGCCCGAATGATCGAACGACACGATGGACGCCGAGTGACGGCGTCGCAGAATGAGGTGGACGCGTGACCGAGGCGCACATCGAGGCGGAACTACCCCCGCCGCTGCCGGAAGGTGGCCTGCGGATCATCCCGCTCGGCGGGCTCGGCGCCATTGGTCGGAACATGACCGTCTTCGAGTTCGACGGCAAGTTGCTGATCGTCGACTGCGGTGTCCTGTTCCCCGACGTCGAGCAGCCGGGTGTGGACCTGATCCTGCCCGACTTCGGCCCGATCCTGGACCGGCTGGCCGACGTCCAGGCGATCGTGCTGACGCACGGCCATGAGGACCACATCGGCGCGGTGCCCTACCTGCTCGCCCACAAGCCCGACATTCCGCTCGTCGGCTCACAGTTCACCCTCGCCCTGGTCGAGGCGAAGTTGGCGGAGCGGCGCATCCAGCCGTACACGCTGACCGTGCGGGAGGGCGGCCGCGAGCGGCTCGGCCCGTTCGAGTGTGAGTTCTTCGCGGTCAACCACTCGATCCCGGACGCCCTCGCGGTGGCCATCCGGACCCCCGCCGGCCTGGTGTTGCACACCGGCGACTTCAAGATGGACCAGCTCCCGCTGGACGGCCGGATCACGGACCTGGCCGGCTTCGCCCGGCTCGGCGCCGAGGGCGTCGACCTGCTGCTGTCCGACTCCACCAACGCGGAGATCCCCGGCTTCGTCACCCCGGAGCGGGAGATCGGGCCGGTGCTCGACTCGATCTTCGCGAAGGCCAAGGGCCGGATCATCGTGGCCTCGTTCGCCTCGCACGTGCACCGCGTGCAGCAGGTTTTCGACTCCGCCGCGGAGCACGACCGCAAGGTCGCGCTGATCGGCCGGTCCATGGTCCGCAACATGGGCATCGCCCGGGACCTCGGCCTGCTCAACATCCCGGCCGGCCTGGTCATCGGGATCGACGAGGCGACCACGCTGCCTCCCGACCAGATCGTGCTGATGTCCACCGGGTCCCAGGGTGAGCCGATGAGCGCGCTGGGCCGGATGGCCAGTGGCGACCACCGGCACATCACCATCGCTCCCGGCGACACCGTCGTGCTGGCCTCCTCGCTGGTTCCCGGTAACGAGACCTCGGTCTACCGGGTGATCAACCGGCTCGCCCGGGCCGGTGCGGTGGTCGTGCACAAGGACGTGGCGAAGGTGCACGTCTCCGGGCACGCCCCCGCCGGGGAGCTGCTCTACCTGCTCAATGTCGTCCGGCCCAGCAACCTGATGCCCGTGCACGGCGAGTGGCGCCACCTGCGCGCCCACGCCCGGCTCGGCATCGAATCCGGGGTCGCCGCCGACCGGGTGGTGATCTGCGAGGACGGCGACGTGGTCGACCTGGTCGAGGGCCGCGCCAGCCTGGTCGGGCATGTGAAGAGCCGGTACGTCTACGTGGACGGCCTCGCCGTCGGTGACGTCAGCGAGTCGCTGCTCACCGAACGGCGGATCCTCGGTGACGGCGGCTTCATCGCCACCACCGTGGTCGTCGACTCGGTCACCGGCAAGGTGGTCGCCGGCCCGACGCTGTCCGCGAAGGGCTTCTCTGAGGACCCGGAGGCGTTCAACCCGGTGGTCCCGCTGGTCACCGAGGCGCTCAACCGGGCCGCGGCGGACGGCATCACCGACCCGCACCAGCTCCAGCAGATCGTCCGGCGCACCGTGGGGCGGTGGGTCAACGACAAGTACCGTCGCCGACCGATGATCGTGCCCACCGTCGTCGAGGTCTGAGCAACTCCCGCTGACGCCGGTCCACCCGAACGGGGTGGGCCGGCGTCGCCGTGTCCCGGGGGCCTCAGGGCAGCGCGGCGACCGCCTCGGCGTACGCGACGCCGGTGGAGATGGCGGCGTCCACCAGCACCATGAGCTGCGCCGGAGCCACCCCGTGTGCCAGGTCCGTGGCCACGTCGCCGGCCAGCACCAACTCGTCACCGAGGTCATGCGCGTACGCCTTGGGCAGCAGCCGGTCGTGGTTCCACGCGTTGCAGAAGGCGTACGCCTCGGCGCGGCGGGCCGCCGGCAGCCGGCGGGCGGCCATGGCGCGCGCGTGCAGCACCTCGCCGCGCTCGCCGGCCCGCCGGAACTGGATCACCGCGCCACCCCAGCGGCCGACCACCTTGTCGTCCTCGTCCACCTGGTACCGGTCGCCGCGCTGGTCCAGTACACCGGTGATCATTTCGACGGTCAGCGCCGCCAGCTCCCGCTCGTCCAACCCGGTCCCCTCGTCGGACCGGTCGGTGTCGGGCTCGTCGTGCTTGTCGGGTCCGTCGGGCTCGTCGTCGATGGGCAGCGGGACCGGTGCCGCGAGCGGGCGCTCGGCGAGCCAGGCTGCCATCCGTCCCGAGTGATGGCCGGTGCCGTTGCGGGCGTCGAAGCTGCCGGCCAGCTCGCTGGCCACGCCGAGCAGCAGCGCGCCGAGCGTGGCCACGTCCAGCTCGGTGGCTGGCCGCTCGCCGTACGCCGGACGTGGCATGGCCCGCCCGCCCAGCCCGGCCTCCACGGCCAACCCGCAGACCAGCGCCCCGGCGGCGGCGAACTCCATGGCGGCGAGGTCGTCGGTCGGCCGGTCCAACCGGGGCAACTGCTCGGCCAGGATGGTCAACCCCCGTTCCAGGTGCCCACCCAGCGCACAGAACCGCAGGTGCGCGGCGAGGTGCGGGAACGCGGCGCGCTCGCGCCGGTGCCGGCGGTACGCCCGCACGTGTGCCGCCGCGGCCCGCTCCGGCTCGCCGGCCCGAAGGGCGGGCAGCAGACCGGCGACCAGATCCCGTTCGGGCTGGTCGGTACAGGCCTCCGGGTCGTCGTCGGGCTCCCGTAGCTCGCTGAGCGCGGCTCGCCACTCGCCCCAGCCGGCAAGTAGCTCGGAGCGCCGGGCGGGGGCGCAGCCCGGGCAGCCGCCGGCCGGGCCGGGCCGCTTGCCAGACCACTGCTCGTACCAGTGGCGGGCGGTGGGCTCGTCGCCGAGGTGGTCGGCGATCCGGCAGTGCAGCTCCGCGACGGTCGGCGTGTCCGGACCGTCTCCGCCAACCCGGTGGGCCAGGTCGTGCAGCAGGGACCGGGTCTGGTCCAGCCCGACCCGGGGGGTGCCGAGCAGCGCCTCCACCGCGTACCGCTGGTAGCGCAGCAGCATCGTGGCCTCGGCGTCGGTGAGCAGCTCGGGCCGGTGGTCGGCGGCGGCCCGGCAGCGTCGGACCGGCTCGACCAGGCGCCACCGCTCCCCGTGCAGCAGGTACGCCTCGATCAGCGCGAACCGTGCGTCCACCCCGGACCGGATGTCCCCGGCGGCGTCGGCGCGTTCGGCGAGCCGTTCCAGCGCCACCTGCCGGGTCGGTCCGTCGGGCAGGTCCCGCGCGTCGGCGAGAGCGGCCTCCAGCGCCGGCACGCGCTCCCCGCCGACCCGGTCAACGGGACCAGCGTGCGGCGTGCCGTGGTGACCCGCCCGGTCACTGCGACGCTCCGTGAACTCGTCCCGGCCGGTCACGCCGGCACCGCGCCGGGCAGCCGACGGACGGCCACGGCGAGCTGGCAGCCGGTGGAGATGCCGCAGTCGAGCAGTTGATCGAGTTGGTGCGGGGTCACCCCGCGTTCCAGATCGGTGATCACCTCGCCGTAGACCCGGGCCCGACCGTCGTCGTCGACGTGCACGAACGCCTTGGGCCAGAGCCGGTCGTGGTTCCACGAGTTGCAGAACGCGTACAGGGCGGGCACCTGCTCGATGCCAAAGGTGGGCGCGACCATGGTGCGAACCTGGAGCAGCTCGCCGTCCCCGCCGACGCGGAGGAACCAGATCATGTTGTCGTCGAAGCGGCCCACCAGCTCGCCGTCCACGGTCAGGCCGACGGACCGGCCGCGGGCGGCGAGCACCGCGGCGACCAGTTCGCCGGTCAGTGGACGCAGTGCACCAGGGTGCCCGGCCAGCGGATCGGCCGGATCGCCCTCGGTTTCCGGCGACGCCATGGGGCATCCCTTCTGAGGCGGATATCACGACCGGCGGCGGGGTTCGTGTTGCGACGCGCGGACACGACCCGGAAAAGCGGGGATCTGCCCGGCCCCACCGTTACCGTGACTCTATGGCGGGCCGTACCTCTCAGGCGAGTCGGCGGCGCGGCGCGTCGCCGCGCGGTGGCACCAACAGTCGTGCCCGTCAACCGGCGAAGAAGACCCGGGCCCCGGTGCGGCGTCGCACCACGGCCGCCCGGCCCGGCCCGGCCGTCTACCTGGGCCGCGCGGTCGGTGCACTGTGGATGGGCGTGGCGCACGGGATGGGCTGGGCGGTGCGGGCCGCCGGTCGGCAGGCCGCCTCGGCCCGTGACCTCGACCCGGAGCACCGCCGTGACGGGGCCGGGCTGCTGATGTTCGGGCTCGCCCTGCTCAGCGCCGTCGCGCTCTGGTTCTCCGGAGCCGGCCCGGTGGGCGCGCGACTGGCCGACTCGATCCGGCTGTTCCTGGGCGCCATCTCGGTGGTCGTTCCGGTGCTGCTGATGATCGGGGCGTGGCGGCTGATGCGTCAGCCGGCGGATTCGGCGCACCGGGGCCGCGGGTTGATTGGCTGGGGCTCGCTGCTCGTGTCGACCGCCGCGCTGCTCCAGATCGGTCAGGACCCGACCGACCCGCTGCAACGGGACTTCGCGGGTGGCCTGGTCGGCGCGGGCGTCGGCGGTCTGCTGGAGCGGGCGGTCACCGCCTGGGTGGCGGTGCCGCTGCTGATCCTGCTGCTGCTCTTCGGTCTGCTCGTGGTGACCGCGACGCCGATCAACAAGATTCCCGAGCGGCTGGGCCTGCTCGCGGGCGGGCTGGTCGCCTCACCAGACACGGCCGAGGAAGCGGACGAGCGGGCTGCCAAGCCCGCGCGTAGACGGCCGGCGAAGCGGATGCCTCCGCCACTCGACCCGGACGATTTCGAGGACCTGGACGGCGCGGACCTCCAGGAGACCATGGTGCTGCCGCGCAAGGCGCCGTCGAAGGTGCCGGCGAGCCGCAAGCCGCCGGCCGATCCGCCGGAGCACTCGCCCGCGCCGACCCGGGCCGAGCAGCTCGCGTTGACCGGCCTGGCCGGCGACTACACCCTGCCACCGGCCAACATGCTCAGCGCCGGTGCCGCCGCGAAGACCCGCAGCAAGGCCAACGACGAGGTCATCGCCGCGCTGACCGGCGTGTTCGACCAGTTCGACGTGGACGCCGCGGTCACCGGCTTCACCCGGGGGCCGACGGTCACCCGGTACGAGGTGGAGCTGGGGCACGGGGTCAAGGTCGAAAGGATCACCCAGCTGTCCCGCAACATCGCGTACGCGGTGAAGTCACCGGACGTACGGATCCTCAGCCCCATCCCGGGCAAGAGTGCTGTCGGCGTGGAGATCCCCAACACCGACCCGGAAAATGTGGCGCTCGGTGACGTGCTGCGCTCGCGGGCGGCGACCAGCGACCACCATCCGATGGTGGTGGCGCTGGGCAAGGACATCGAGGGTGGCTTCGTGGTGGCCAACCTCGCCAAGATGCCCCACATTCTTATCGCAGGGGCCACTGGAGCCGGCAAATCGAGCTGCCTGAATAGTCTGCTAGTGTCCGTTCTGACCCGGGCCACTCCGGATGAGGTACGGCTGCTGCTGATCGACCCGAAGCGGGTCGAGATGACCGGCTACGAGGGCATCCCGCACCTGGTCACCCCCATCGTGACCAACGCCAAGAAGGCGGCCGAATCGCTGGACTGGGTCGTCCGCGAGATGGACATGCGCTACGACGACCTCGCGGCCAACGGGGTCCGGCACATCGACGACTTCAACCGCAAGGTTCGCAACGGCGAGATCAAGGCCCCGCCGGGCAGCGAACGGGAGATGCGCCCGTACCCGTACCTCCTGGTGATCGTGGATGAGCTGGCCGACCTGATGATGGTCGCGCCGCGCGACGTGGAGGACTCGGTCGTCCGGATCACCCAGCTGGCCCGGGCCGCCGGCATCCACCTGGTGCTGGCCACCCAGCGCCCCTCGGTCGACGTGGTGACCGGTTTGATCAAGGCCAACGTGCCGTCCCGGCTCGCGTTCGCCACCTCGTCCCTCGCGGACTCGCGGGTCATCCTCGACCAGCCGGGCGCGGAGAAGCTGCTCGGCCGTGGTGACGGGCTGTTCCTGCCGATGGGCGCGTCCAAGCCGGTACGGATCCAGGGCGCCTGGGTCACCGAGCGGGAAATCGCCGACGTGGTGAAGTTCTGCAAGGACCAGCGCGAGCCGGAGTTCCGCAAGGACGTGCTCGCCCCCGCGCAGGAGACCAAGAAGAAGGTCGACGAGGACATCGGTGACGACCTCGACCTGTTGGTGCAGGCGGTGGAGCTGGTGGTCACCTCGCAGTTCGGCTCGACCTCGATGCTCCAGCGCAAGCTGCGGGTCGGTTTCGCGAAGGCGGGCCGACTCATGGACCTGATGGAGACCCGGGGCGTGGTCGGGCCGTCCGAGGGGTCGAAGGCGCGCGACGTGCTGGTCAAGCCGGACGAGCTGGAGGATGTCCTCGGCGGCCTACGCGGTGAGGTGGACTGACCCGACCTGGGAAACGCGACGGGCCCGCCGGTCTGCCGGCGGGCCCGAGACGGAGCAGCGGTCAGTTGTTGATCAGCGCGGAGATGATCACAAGGCTGATGATCGCGGCGACGACGCTGGCCGCCGCGGCGTACCAGCCGAGCGGCTTGTCGCCGAGCACGGCGCCGACGATGCCCGCGATCACGCCGAGCACGCCGAAGATGATTGGGTTGAGCAGCAGGGCGAGGACCGCGAAGACGAAGCCCACGATGGTGAGGATCCGGGCGGCGTTGCTGCGGGGACGGGCGGTGCTCGGCATGTCGGCCATGTCTTCCTCCGTGTGAGAGCCTGTCGTGACGAATCGATCACTACCCACTGTGGGCGCCGGCCACGCGTGCCGCAGCAGGTCAGTGGAAGATCTTCAGGCCGATCACGCCGGCCACCACCAGGAGCAGGCACAGGATCCGGGGCAGGCTCGCCGATTCGCCCAGCGCCAGCATCCCGATCAGGGCGGTGCCGGCCGCGCCGATGCCGACCCAGACCGCGTAACCGGTGCCGACCGGGATCTCGCGCAGCGCGTACGCCAGCCCGCACATGCTCAGGATCAGGGTCACCACGAACACCACTGTCGGGACCAGCCGGCTGAAGCCGGCGCTGCGGTCCAGGGCGATCGCCCAGGCCGTCTCCAGCAGTCCCGAGATCACCAGTACCAGCCAGGCCATCATTCACCTCAGGGGGAGTGCCCGGGCCGCCGCGCCCGGGACGAGTGGATTCTGCACATCGCGCGGGGCGTCTTGGCCTGACCGGGTACGCCCACCACTCGTCCGGGGCGACCACGGGCGAACTCGGGCCACCGGCACCGACGCTAGCACCGGCCCCGGTCGGCGGCGGTGCGGTCGACCGGGCCGGCCCGCCGACGGGGCGGTGACTCCCGCCACGGCGCGTTGACCTCTACCTCACTTCAACTTGCAGTATGGCAATCATGACCCTGCTCTACGCCGATCCCGAGGTCGCCGCGGCGCTGGACGCCGCCACCACGGTCGACGCCATGCGCGCCGCCCTTCTGGCCGCGTACGAGGGACGCCTGATCGCCCCGCCCCGGACCGCCGCCCCGCTGAGCGGTGGGCGGATGGTGCTCACCGCCGGGCACCTGGTCGGCGAGTGGTACGGCTTTCGCTCGTACGACACCTTCGGCCACCCCCAGGGCGAGCAACTGGTCGTGCTGCACGACGCTCGTACCGGGGCGATCCGGGCGGTCGCGGTCGGCGAGGAGTTGGGCTCCCGTCGTACCGGAGGGTTGGGTGGCCTCGCGGTCGACGCGCTGGCCCGACCGGACGCGGCGACCCTCGGCGTGATCGGCTCCGGCCGGCAGGCGTGGACCCAGGTCTGGGCCGCCGCCGCGGTCCGGCCGTTGCGGGAGGTGCTGGTGCACAGCCGCTCCGCTGCTCGGCGCGACGCCTTCGCCGCCCGGGTCCGAGCCGAACTGGGCGTGCCGGCCCGCGCGGTGGCCGATCCGGGCTCGGCCGTGGCGGGGCGGGACTTGGTGGTGCTCGCGACCACCAGCCCGACCCCGGTGCTCTGCGCCGCCGACCTCAGCCCCGGCACGCACGTCAACGCGGTCGGCTTCAAGCAGCGCGACCGCAGTGAGTTCGGCACCGACCTGCTGGACACTGCCGACCTGCTGGTCACCGACTCACCAGCCCAGGCGGCGGACTACCAGCCGCCCATGCTCGCGGCCACACCCCCGTACGCCGGACGGTTGCGTGACCTGGGTGGCATCCTGGCCGGCGCGGTCCCCGGCCGGACCACCGCGGACGAGATTTCGGTCTTCTGCTCCACCGGCCTGGCCGGCACCGAGGTCTTCCTGCTCGACGCGCTGACCCGGGTTGCCGCCGCCGCGGCGGCGCGCTGACCGGCTGCCGGCGGGGCTGAGCGACGTGGCCCGCGGCGTTGCGCCCGTCATGCCCGCGGCACGCGTGCGTGGGCTTCCCCGGCTGGCCCGGTACCCTCGGATGGTGTCTGCCACCTCTCCTTCTCCCTCTGACAACGCCGAGGGCCGTCGTGTCGCCCTGCTCACCCTGGGCTGTGCCCGCAACGAGGTCGACTCGGAGGAGCTGGCCGCCCGGCTGCACGCCGACGGTTGGCAGGTGACCACCGACGGCGAGGGCGCCGACGTGGTGGTCGTCAACACCTGCGGCTTCGTGGAGAAGGCCAAGCAGGACTCCATCCAGACCCTGCTCGCCGCCGCCGAGACCGGCGCCAAGGTGGTCGCCGCCGGCTGCATGGCCGAGCGGTACGGGCGGCAGCTGGCCGACAGCCTGCCCGAGGCGCAAGCGGTGCTGAGCTTCGACGACTACCCGGACATCGCCGCCCGACTGAACGCGGTCGTCGCCGGCGAGCAGGTCACCGCGCACACCCCCCGGGACCGGCGTGAGCTGCTGCCGCTGACCCCGGTGAAGCGGCGTGACAGCGCGGTGTCGCTGCCCGGGCACGGCACCGTGGCGCGCGCCACGATCGACACCGACGAGCACACCCCGGCGCACCTGCGCCAGGTGCTGCGCCGCCGGCTGGACACCGGCCCCGTCGCCTCCTTGAAGCTGGCCAGCGGCTGCGACCGCCGCTGCGCGTTCTGTGCCATCCCCGCCTTCCGTGGGGCATTCGTCTCGCGTACGCCAGACGAGCTGCTCGCCGAGGCGGAGTGGCTGGCCAAGACCGGCGTACGGGAGCTGGTGCTGGTCAGTGAGAACTCCACCTCGTACGGCAAGGACCTGGGCGACCCCCGTGCCTTGGAGAAGTTGCTGCCGCAGCTCGCCGCGGTGACCGGCATCGTCCGCGTACGGGCGAGCTACCTCCAGCCGGCCGAGACCCGGCCGGGGCTGGTCGAGGCGATTGCCAACACGCCGGGCGTGGCCCCGTACTTCGACCTGTCGTTCCAGCACTCCAGCGAGCCGGTGCTGCGCCGGATGCGGCGTTTCGGCTCGACCGACCGGTTCCTGGAGCTGCTGGCGAGCGCCCGTGCGCTGGCCCCCGACGCGGGCGCCCGGAGCAACTTCATCGTCGGCTTCCCCGGTGAGACCCGCGCCGACATCGACGAGCTGGTTCGGTTCCTGACCGAAGCCCGGCTCGACGCGATCGGCATGTTCGACTACAGCGACGAGGACGGCACCGAGGCCGCCGGCCTGCCCGGCAAGGTCTCCGCCGCGACGATCAAGCGGCGCTACGACCGGCTCAGCGCGCTCGCCGACGAGCTCTGCTCGCAGCGGGCCGAGGATCGGCTCGGTTCGACCATCGAGGTGCTGGTCGACTCGATCGCCGACGGCATGGTGGAGGGCCGGGCGGCGCACCAGGCGCCGGAGGTGGACGGCTCCACCACCCTGGTCGCCCCGGCCGAGGGCGGGGTCGACCTGGCCGCACTGCGCCCGGGTGACCTGGTACGCGCAACGGTGACCGGCACCGAAGGGGTGGACCTGCTCGCTGTGCCGGATGAGATGATCTCGGCGGCGCCCGGCGCGGCACGGTGACGGCGGGCCCGAGCGGAGCGGGGGAGCCAGGTGGTGCGGTGCCGGGAACGCCAACGCCACGGCTGCCCGAGCGGAGTGAGGCGATGACCGGGATGACGGAGTCGACGCCGGGCCGGGTGGTTGCCGTGGTGCCCGTCCTCAACGCGGCCAACGCGCTGACCGCCCTCCGGCTGGCGCTGGTGCCGGTCTTCGCCGCCTCGGTGATCGCGTCCGGGATGACCCACTCCGGCTGGCGGATGGTGGCTTGCCTGATCTTCGCGGTGGCCTCGGCGACCGATCTGGTGGACGGTTGGATCGCCCGCCGGTTCGGGCTGGTCACCTCGGTCGGCAAGGTGGCCGACCCGATCGCCGACAAGGCGCTCACTGGCGCGGCTCTGGTGCTGCTCTCCTGGTACGACCAACTGCCCTGGTGGGTGACCGCGCTGATTCTCGTCCGTGAGCTGGGCATCACCGGGCTGCGGTTCTGGGTGATCCGGCACGGCGTGATCGCCGCCAGCCGAGGCGGCAAGGTCAAGACTGCGCTCCAGATCCTGGCCATCACCTGGTATCTCTGGCCGATGCCGGCAGCCCTCGCCGCCGTCGGCCCCTGGATCATGGCCGCAGCCGTCCTGGTCACGATCGCCACCGGCTTCGACTACATAGCCCAAGCCCTCCGCCTCCGCCGCCCCCGCTAACCCCGACCCCCCCGGGGCCCTCCGGCCCACCCCGCTGATCATGAAGTTGTTGTCAGTTGGAGCGGCGTGTCGCGCCGCTAACCTCATGATCGACGCGGTCGGGCCGGGAGGGTTGGGGGTCGGTGCGTGGGGAAGGACGGGTTGATGCAGCGGGATGCGGAATCTGGGCAGCCGGCGGGTGGTGAGTCTCCGGGCAGCGCGGCGGCGGGTGTGGTGCACAGGCTGGCGCAGCGACACGAGACCCTGTCCACGGTCGAATCCCTCACCGGCGGGCTGCTGGCCGCATCGATCGTGGAGATAGCCGGGGTCAGCGAGATCTACCGGGGCGGCCTCGTGGTCTATGCCACCGAGCTGAAGGGCACCCTGGCCGGCGTACCCGCCGACCTGCTGTCCGAGCGAGGGCCGGTGGACCCGGACGTGGCAGCGGCACTGGCCGAGGGCGGCCGTCAGCGCTGCGGCGCGGACTGGGGAGTGGCCACCACCGGCGTCGCCGGCCCTGAGCCGCAGGACGGCAAGCCCGTCGGCCTGGTCTACGTCGCGGTCGCGGGCCCGAACGGCGGCGAGGTCCGCCAGCTCGACCTGGGCGGCGGGCGGGACCACGTCCGCGCGGCGGCGGTGGTCGAGGCGCTGCGACTCCTCGCCGAGCGGATCCACGAAGCCGACGCCGCCGAAGCCAACGCCGCAGAGGCCGACGGCGCAGAAGCTGAGTCCACGACCGCAGGCGGGGCCGCCCGGGGCGGGGCGGGGACTGTCGCCGTCGCGCGCCGGTGAGCCCTCCCCGGCGAACCGACGGGCGGGGCGGGATGTCGCCCGGGCCCGCAACGGGTACGGTTGCGGGAAGGCTCCGGCGTTCGGGGTCGGCGCGGTCCGCCGCGACCCGGCTGCCCAGTGCCGGGCGCGAGGTATCCCTCAGGGGGAGGTGCGATGGTCCTGCTACGCCGGGTGATCGGTGACGCACTGCGGGCGCGCCGGCAGGGGCAGCAGCGCACGCTGCGTGAGGTGTCCACCGCCGCCAACGTCAGCCTTGGCTACCTCTCCGAGATCGAGCGGGGGCACAAGGAACCGTCCAGCGAGCTGCTCGCCGCGATCTGTGACGCCCTCGGCGCCCGTCTGTCCGAGCTGCTGCGTGAGGTGAGTGACACCGTGGCGCTCGCCGAGCAGATGCCCGGGGTGCTCGTCCCGATGCAGGACGAGACGGCCGACGCCACAGCCGTGCACAAGAGCACCAACCGGGGCGTCCGCCAGGTCACCTCCGATGGCAAGGTCGCCGTTTCGGTCCGCCAGGACTCGCCGCTCAAGGCCACGCTGCGCCGAACCCGCGTCCGCCCGACCGAGCGCGACCGCGACGTGGTCTGCGCCGCCTGAGCCCGTCCTTCCCGTTGACCATGGGCGGGCTGGCGCCGGCCGGATAGGGTTGGCCCCGCAGGAGCTGCCGGTTCTGTCGACCGCTCGGTACGGATGCCGCGCTGGCGTTCGGCTGGGACGATGGAGGCCGGCCGGTCGTGGTCGGTGGGTTCATCCGGAACGGCCGTGGTGGAGCGACGCTACTGAGGGGATACCGCGGAGATGGCGAACCCGTTCGTCAAGGGCTGGAACTACCTGATGGCGCTCTTCGGTGCCAAGATCGACGAGCATGCCGATCCCAAGGTGCAGATCCAGCAGGCCATCGAGGATGCCCAGCGGCAGCACCAGGCGCTGGTCCAGCAGGCCGCCGCCGTGATCGGCAACCAGCGTCAGCTGGAGATGAAGCTGTCCCGGCAGATGTCCGAGGTCGAGCGGTTGCAGGGCAACGCCCGGCAGGCCCTGGTGCTGTCCGACCAGGCCCGGGCCAAGGGTGACGAAGCCGAGGCGACGCGGTTCGAGCAGTCGGCGCAGACCCTGGCCAGTCAGTTGGTCTCCGCAGAGCAGGCCACCGAAGACCTGAAGACCCTGCACGACCAGGCGCTGGGCGCCGCCGCCCAGGCCCGCCGGGCGGTCGAGAACAACTCGATGATCCTCCAGCAGAAGCTCGCCGAGCGCACCAAGCTGCTCAGCCAGCTGGAGCAGGCCAAGATGCAGGAGACGGTGGCCCGCTCGCTGGAGTCGATGTCGTCGCTGGCCGCGCCCGCCAACACCCCGTCGCTGGACGAGGTGCGCGACCGCATCGAGCGGCGGTACGCCAACGCGATGGGTCGCGCGGAGCTGGCCGGAAACTCCGTCGAGGGCCGGATGTTGGAGATCCAGAAGGCGACGATCGACTCGGCCGGCTCGGCCCGGCTGGAGCAGATCCGGTCCAGCATGGCTGGCGAGCAGCTCGGCGGCGCGTCGCAGCGACCGGCCGTGCCGCAGGCTGAGAAGGCTGGCCCGGCCAACGACCCGACGGCCGCTGCCCGGCTGGACGAGCTCCGCGCCAGCATGGCCCGCGAGCGGGGCACCGGCGACCCGACCGCTGCCGGCTGAACGACCGGACCGAGGAGGCCAGGGTGGCAGACGAGCGGACGCTGTATTTCCGCAGGCTGGGTCGGCTTCGCCGGTCCGCCCGACGGTGGAGCGTGCTGGCCGGTGGGCTCGGCGGCGCTGCGGCGGTGCTGACTCCGTACGCCGGCCTCGGTCTGCCCGACGCGGCCTGGGTCGGCGCCGCGGGCAGTGCGGTGGCACTCGCCGCCTGGCGCTGGATCGATCTGCGCGCCCTGGCCACCCGGCCGGCACCCCCCGCGCTTGACCCGGCCGAGGCCGCGGCCCGGTCGCGGGCCAGGTTGATCGCCGCCGTCGAGCGGCTTCCGGTCGGCCCGGGTGTGCTGGCCGAGGTACGCCGGGTCCGCTCTCGCATCGCGCTGCGCGGCACCAGCGCGGGTGAGCAGTGGGCTCGACTGGACCGCGCGGCACTCACCCTGGCTGGGATTGCCCCCCGGCTCACCGGGCTTGCCGAGCCGGCCGTGCTGGAGGCCGCCACCGCCGACCGTTCGCTGCGCGACCTGGCCGCACAGGTGGCCAGCGTCGAACGTGCGTTGCGGCTGGCCCCGGCCGACGCCCGACCGCCGCTGGCCGAGGCACACGCCGTGCTGACCGCCCAGCTGGAGGGCGGGGTCGCGGCCTACGAACGGCTGGTGGTCGCCGCCGCCAGCTATCTGGCCGAGGACGCCCGACCGGAGACGACCGCCCACCCGGCCGCCGACCGGCTCACCGAGGCGACCGATCTGCTGCACGGGGTTGCCGGGGCCCTGGCCGAGCTGCGCGCCGTCGGCACCCCGTTGCGCGCACCGACCCGCTGAGCGGGCCGGGCGTGACCAACCGCTGACCCGCCCCGGCCGGTCACGGCGGTGTGGTGACCAGGATCGGGCCGGTGTACGGCGAGCTGCCCACGACGTTGAACGACCGGATCCGGTAGTGGTAGGTCACGCCCCGGGCCAGCCCCGTGTTGGTGAACCCGCGACCGGTCACGGTGAAGGTCGCCACCTCCCGCTCGAACGCCGGGTCCAGCGCCCTCTGCACGATGAACCCGGACCCCGCGCCGGCGGGTGTGCTCGCCGCCCAGGCCAGGATCACCGTCGCGGTGTCCGGCCCCGGTGCGCCTGCGGTGGCGCTCACCACGCTCGGGGTGGCCGGCGCGGGCGGAGAGCTCACGGCGGCCACCGTCGACCAGGCCGAGGCCGCGCCCAGATAGGTGGTCCGCACGCGGTAGTAGTACGTGGTGTCCGGTGCGACCGTGACGTCCAGGTGATTGGCGCCGACCCCGATCGCCGTGGTGCCCGGGCCGCTGGTGAAGGTCGGGTTGGTGGCCCGCTGCACGTCGATGCCGGTGGCGAACGACCGGTTCGTCCAGCGCAGCGCCACCCGCAGCGGCGCGGCAGGCGGGAGGGCCGCGACCAGACCGCTCGGCGCGGCCAGGTGCACCGAGGCGGGCACACCGTTCGACCAGGACGAGTAGCTGACCGCGTTCTCTGCCCGGATCCGGTAGTGGTAGGTCACCCCGGGGGTGACGGTCGCGTCGGTGTAGCGGGTGGCGGCGGCCGCGACGGTGATCGTGGTGAGCTCGCCGCCGAAGGTCGCGTCGGTGGCCCTTTGCAGCAGGTGGCTGGTGGCGGGGGGTCGGCCGCCGTTGCCGGTCCAGGCCAGGGCGATCGCGGGTAGCGCGGTGGCCGAACCGGGCGCCGGCGTGGCGGTGAGCCCCGTCGGTGCCTTCGGCGCCACCCGTAGCACCAGCGGCCGGGTCATCCCGCCGTCGCGGTGGCCGGCGAGCTGGCTGTGCCAGCGATACTCCCAGCCCAGGTTCACCAGTTGGTTGACCACCGCGGTGGGTCGCCCGTCCGCCGGACTGACCGGGGTCGACCCGGTCCGGGCCCCGGCCGGGCGAACCGGGTCGAGCAGCCGGACGCTGTCGCCCAGCTTGAACGGCAGCACCGGGGCGACCGGGCGCAGCGCCACCACCACGTCCTCGCGGGGGTTGACCCGGACGATCTCCTTCCAGCCCAACTCGGTGCCGTGCGGAGGCCGCAGTGTGCCGTCCCAGCCGACCCGGTTGACCAGCTGCACGTCGCAGCCGCCGAAGTGCAGCGGCTCGGTCTGCCGGACGTTGCCACTGATCCGCCAGAGTTGCGTGCCATCAGTCGGCGTGCCGACCGGCACGGCGGGGTCGGCGGCGAAGAGCACCTCGGTGACCGGGTCGGTCGGACCGAGCGGCAGGGTCGTCGGGCTGAGCGGCCCGGCGTGCGGGTGCCCGACGCCGAGGCGGCCGGCCAGCCGGCCGTGGTCGGGCTCGAAGACCTGCTGTGCGGCCTTGACCGCGATCGGCAGGGTCACCGGGCCGGCCCCGGCCGTTGGAGTGAACGTCACCGTGGTGGCGTACACCGGCACCGTCGTCTCCGACAGGGTCCGGGTGCCGTACGCCGGGTCGAACGCCGGCTGCGGCACGATCGGCGGACGTTGGCTGGCCGCGTACGCCAGGGGCAGCCTTTGGCACAGCCGGGTCAGGTCGTACGGCGGCGCCGGCGCTCCGGTGACCCGGAACTGGAGCAGGGTGCGGGTGTTCGGGCCGTACCCCGGCTCGGTAGGGGGCGGGCCACCTTCGGTGGTCCGGTCGGGGGCGTCGGTGTACTGGTCGTAGCGCGGGTCGAAGCCGGGCTGCGGGGCCGGTGCGTCGTTATACAGGATCAGCGTGCTGCCCGGCGGCACGGCGGAGAAGTCGACCAGCACGTCGGCCCGCTCGCCCGGAGCGAGCAGCAGGGTGTGCCCGTCGACGTTCAGCACGGTCGGGTCGAGCCGGTCGTAGCGGTAGCCGATCGGCCGGTTCGGCAGCACCACCGGGGCGGGGAGCAGACCTGCCTCGTTGCCGATCTGGATGAACGCGGGCCCGGCGGCGCGCGGATCCGGCACCCCACCGGCGCGCCCGTCGGTCGGCCAGCTCGCCGGCCGGTCCGCCGCCGGCACGGCGGGCACCATCGGCACCTCGCCCGCCTCGGCGTCGGCCAGACCGCCGTCGTCGGTCCACATCGGTCCGTCGGAGCAGGCGCGATAGAGCTGGAGGTTGAGGCTGCGGTCCAGGCAGGCGTTGAGGATCCGGAACCGGTACGCGCGCGGCCGCACCTCCAGGTACGGGTAGGCGACGCCGTTGACGAGCGGGGTGTCGCCGTACGCCTCGGGGACCGCGGACGGGTGTGGCACGCCGGGGCTCAGCGGCGGCTCGTCCGGCGCGTCGACCGGGTCGTGGTGCGGGTTCGGTACCCAACCATCGGTGCCGGTGCCGTCCGGGGTCGTGGTGTGCGACCAGGGGCCGTAGTCCCACCGACCGGTGGGGTTGCGTCCGCCGGACCGGTACGGGTTCTGCCGCGACTGGTAGACGTGTGGGTGCCACAGGCTGCCCCGGGCGCCCCAGCGCTCGCGGTCCCACGTCGGGTCCTCGCCGGCCAGTTGGGTGTCGTCCGGCACGAACGTCTTGTCCTCGATGACCAGCGGCAGCTCGTCGGCCGGCAGCACCTTGTCGGCGACGAGCTGCTCCTCGGCCGGGTCGGTGAGCAGGTAGAGCGCGAGCTGTCCGCCGTAGACGGTGAGCCGGGCCAGGCCGAGGGTGTTGTCGTGGAACCACATCAGCCGGCCGCTCTGCTCGTTCGGGTAGTAGAGCGTGGTGGCGCCGGCGCCGGGCGGGGGCATGTCCGGCACGTGGGTCACGCCCACCCCGGTCGGGTACGGAGTGATCTCCCCGGCCGGGGTGATCCACTGCCCCGGGTTGCCCGCGCTGGTCCACCCGGTCTGTGCCCCGGCCAGGTGCAGCACCGCCCGGTTCTGCGGGTACGGCGCAGGCCCGTCCAGTGGACCGAGACCGGCACCCTCGATCGTGTCGTCGACGGGCAGGAACAACTCGCCGGCCCGGCCGGTCGGGAGCTGGTTGATGAACTTCACCCGGACCGGTCGGCCCCGACGGGCGAGGATCATCGGGCCGAGGTGCCAGGGCCGTTCCGGGGGTGCCACCGTGTTGTGCCCCGCCGCGTCGGTGCCCAGGTTGAGCTGCCGGTAGCCGCGCAGCCGGGTGGCCGGCAGGTCTCGGTGCAGTCGCTGCGCGTACTCCTGGAGGCCGATCTCGTAGTAGTCGCAGCCCGGGTAGCTGATCGTGTCCGGTGCCGCCACCGGTAGGTGGCCGCCGACGGTGGTGTGACCCCGCTGGCCCGGGGTGGGCAGCGGGTCGACGAACTTGCGCAGCCCCGTGCCGGGCACCACCCGTCCGTCGGCGTCCCGCCTTGGGCGAGGGCTGTGTGCGAAGTTCGGCACCGGGCCGAAGCAGCGGGGGACCACGGCCGGGTCCAGGCTCGGCGCCGGTGCGGTCTCCTCGGCGGTACGCGCGGCCGGCACCAACGCCGTCCGGCCGTTGGTGTCGCGGGTGGTCCGCTCGAAGAAGGTGGAGCGGAGCCTGCGGAACATCGCCATGACTCTCCCCGGGGTCGGGGCACGGGGTCCCCGCCACCCCGGCGTGGCGGACCTCGGCACTCTACTGACGGTCGGTGAGCACTCAACCGCAGCATGCGACTCCGACGGCCGGATAGGGAATTACCCAATCGTCCGTTTCTGGGATGACCTCGGCCCACGGGCGTCCTGGTCAGCCGGGTGGAGGCTTGTCCGTGTGCTCGGGCTGGCAGACCGGGCACCAGTAGGTGACCCGCTCGCCCAGCTCCTCCTTGCGGATCGCGGTGCCGCAGCGGCGGCAGGGCTGGGCGCGGCGACCATAGACGTAGCTGGTCTGCCCCCGGTGGAGCGAGCCGGTGCTGCTCTGCGTCCACCGACCGCGGTTGGCGGCGAGCAGCCGCTGTGCGAGGGTCACCAGGCCGGGCAGGTCGGGCACCGCGCCGACCGGCGTCCACGGCGACACACCGCGCAGGAACAGCACCTCGCACTTGTAGAGGTTGCCCACCCCGGCCAGGTTGCGCTGGTCGAGCAGCGCCTCGCCGATGGTCTGCTCCGGGTGGTTGGCGAGCCGACGGACCGCCTCGGCCGGGGCCCAGTCCGGGCCGAGCAGATCGGGGCCGAGGTGGCCGACCAGTCGGTCCTCCTCGGCGGTCGGCACCAGGGCGATCTCGTGCAGGTGGTAGCCGACCGCGACAGCGGCGGGGCTGCGCAGCACCACCCGGATCAGGTGGGCGGGCCGGCCGCTCCAGCGTTCCCCCGGGGCGTACGCCCGCCAGGCGCCGTCCATCCGTAGGTGGGAGTGCAGGGTCCAGTGCGCCTCGTTCGGAGCGCTGAGACGCAGCAGCAGGTGCTTGCCCCGGCTGGCCGACTCGCGGACGGTCCAACCGGTGAGATCCGTGGTCGCCAGCTGCGGCACCCGGAAGTCACTGTCGGTGATCCGGGCGCCGGCCAGTGCGCGGTGTAGCACGCGCGCGGTGTTCCAGACGGTGTCGCCTTCGGGCACCCTGCCATCCTCCCTCTTTTGAGCCAAATTCGCATGTGTCGCTATTTGTACATAGGTTCCTCATGATCTCCTGACATGCGAAGGTCAGTGGGATCTGAGGAGATTGCCCATGAAGCGACCTCGTTGTCGTACCCGGTTTGCCGTCCTCATCGCCACCCTTCCCCTCGTCCTCACCGCCGCGCTCCTGCCCGCCATCGGCGGAGTCCCGGACACTCCGGCTGCCGGCAGCCCGCTCACCCTCACCGCTGCCGCCCCGAGCGCCGAACGGTGGAACGCCGACCTCACCGTCGTCGACCGCGACGACGTCAACGTCCGGCGCACGGCAGCCGGGCTACGGCTGCGTGAGGCCCGTCGCAGCGCTCGCAGCCCGCACAGCGCGGTCGCCGAGGGGATGCTGCTGACCACACCCCGCACCCTCGCCCGGCCGGCCACCCGGGTCCGCGCCGAGATCAGCGCCTCGGTCCCCGCCGGGGCAACCGTGGAGGCGCAGGTTCGCGGCTGGCGGGCCGCCGGCTGGACGGAGTGGCGGGCGGCCACCGCCGGCGCGGTCTTCGACCGGCCGGTCACCCGCGTGCAGACCCGGGTGGTGCTGACCGCGCCCAAGGGCGGCGTCACCGCGACGGTACGCGGCGTGCAGCTCACCGCCGACGCGACCGCCGCCGTCTCCGCCGCCACGCCCGGCCGCACCTACCGGGTGTACGCCACACGCATCGGGCTGGTCGGCGAGGTGACCGCCAACGGTCGTACCGTGCAACCTCGGGACCACTTCGCGGCGCTACCGTCGCGGCGCGGCCTCTCCCCACTCAACACCGGCGACTACACCGTGCGGGTCTGTACGACCAGTGGCTCCCGCTGCGAGTACGCCCCGGTCTGGGATGTCGGGCCGTGGAACACCCGCGACGACTACTGGAACCCCTCATCGGTACGGGAAAACTGGAAGAACCTGCCGCAGGGCCGACCCGAGGCGCAGGCCGCGTACCAGTCTGGCTACAACGGCGGGCGGGACCAGTTCGGGCGGACCGTGCTCAACCCTGCCGGCATCGACCTGGCCGACGGCACCTTCTGGGACGGGCTGCGGCTGACCACCAACGCCTGGGTGGACGTCGCCTACCTCTGGACCGGAGGCGGGCCGCGCGGCGTGGTCGGTGACGGGCCGCTCAACATCCGCACCGGGGCCAGGACGTCGTCCTCGATCCGTGGCCTCGCCGCGCACCTGGCCCACGTGCCGATCCAGTGCTACGTGACCGGCCAGTCAGTAGCCGGCCCATACCGCACCACCACCCGCTGGAACCGCCTGGCCACCGGGCAGTACGTCAGCCACGCGTACATCTCCAGCGTGTACGGCGGCAGTGTGCCGGTCTGCTGAGCCACGCTCGCCCCGTCGAGCGTCGGTCAGGGGCGCTCGTCGGGGCGGGCCGGGCGCACCATGTCCTGGTAGCGCGGGTGGCTGGCACCGTAGACGGCGTAGTTGAGTCGGGCGTGCGAGAGGCTCAGGTCGCCGTTGGGGCCACCCCGGACGGCGTCGGCGTCGGCGTCGGTCTGGCCGTCGTCGGTCCAGAAACAGACCGGGCAGGTCCCCCCGCCGGTACGGGATGCGCAGCAGGGACAACCCACAGGAACCACATGTTCACCCACCGGGGAAGCATTCCACAGTCGAATATCAGTCGGATACCCGCAGGAGGTCCCCCAGGGGCCCTCGCAGGAGGTCGACCAGCGGATGGCGGATACGGGACAGCGCAGTGGCCGACCGGCCCCTCCCGCTGCCGGATGCCGTTGGGCAGAATGCCCTCGTGACAATTCGGAGCCTGCCCGCCGTCGGGGCCCTGCTGATCGTCGTCGCCCTTACCGCCGCTTGTGGCAGTGACGACGACGGCCAAGCGAACGCGGCCCCATCCGCCTCGTCCGAGTCGGCCACCACCGGTCTCCCGAGCGCGCCGACGCCCGAGGCTCCGCCAACCGCGAGCGGTGCGGCTCCGCCCTCCGGGGCCCAGGGGCCGACAGAGCGGCGCCCGGCCAGCCCGCCGCCGGTGGTGCTACCCAAGCGTCCGACCGGTGCGCCAGGGGCGAAGCAGGTCGTTGCCGCGTTCAAGGCTGCCGGTCTGAAGGTGCCGCGGCCGAAGGATCGCTCGGTCGACTGCGGACCGGACGGGCTCGGCCTGGGCTGTTCCGAGTTGATCGCCACCGACGCTGTCACGGTGTACGTGTTCCCGGACGAGACCAGCGCCAGTGACATCGCGGAGACCTGGGGCGGCCAGTCGTACCGGCGCGGCGCGGTGGTGCTCAACTACCTCGAGGCGAAGACACCGGCAGCCGACCGCCCTCGCTACGAGAAGGCGCTCGACAACCTCCGCTGAGCGCCGAGCCGTGGCGCTCCGGGGCATGTCTGTCTGTTGAGCGGTATACCTGTGAGTCATACGTATGACTCACAGGTATACCGCTCACTCAGGTGCGATGCCGGGGCGAGTCAGCCGCGTAGGCGCAGGCCGCGTGGGGTGGCGCGGAAGCCGGCGGCGGTCAGCGCGTCGCGCAGGGGCGAGGAGTGCACCGCCTCGCCGTCGGCCCGCTCCACCGACATCGCACCCAACGCCCCAGAGTGGACCGCGTCGGCGAGCGCCTTACCGGCTGCGGCGAGAGTGTCGGTGTCGTCGGTGAAGGAGAGCAGCGTCCGGCCGCCGCGTTCCACGTAGAGGACGAGGTCGCCGCCCACCTGCACCACCAGCGCACCCGCCTTGCGGCCGGCCCGGTGGCCGGTCGCCGGGGCGGCCCCGTCGCCGGAGTCGACGACCCGGTCCGGCCAGGGCAGCGCCGCGCCGTACGGGTTGGCCGGGTCGGTGGCGGCGAGCACGGTGGCCAGCGTGCCCCGGCCCCGGGCGCCGTCGGTCGGCTCGGCGAGCGCGCGCAGCCGATCCACCGCACCGGGCACCGCGAACTGCGCGGCGCCCAGCCCTTCGACGAAGTAGCCCCGGCGGGCGGCGCCGCGCTCCTCCAATGCCGACAGCACCGGGTAGACCGCCGAGAAGCCGCCGACCACCTGCTCGGCCATCACCGCGCCGCGGGTGACCACCCCGTGCCGCTCCAGCAGCACGTCGGCGAGGGCAGCAGCACGCCGGGTCGGGTCGACGTCCCGCTCGGGTAGGCGCGACCAGCGGCCGGCGACGGTCGGCGGGCCACCCCGGGTGGGCAGGGCCACGCGGCCCGGCCGCCGGTAACGGGTACGCGGCGCGGACGGCCGCGAGCGGTGTGCGCCGCCGGCGCCGAGCACCGCGCGCAGCGGGGCGAGGGTGTCGTTGGTGAGGTGCCCGGCCCAGACCAGGTCCCAGATCACTCCGGTCAGCGCGGCGTCGTCGGTCGAGCCGACCCGGTCGGCCAGCGGCCGGAAGAACAGCGCCTGCCCGTCGCCGAGCGCGTCGAGCACCGCCTCGTGCAGCGGGGTGCGGGTCAACGCCTCGTCGGGGGGCGGGAGCAGCAGCGGTGCGGCGTCCGCGTACGCGAGGGTGACCCAGCCGTCGCCCCCGGAGATCGCCCCCGACCCCGCCCAGAGCACCTCCCCGCTGGCGCACAGCTCGTCGAGTTGGGCGGGGGAGTAGTCAGCGACCCGCCCGGGCAGCACCAACCGCTCCAGGGCGGACGCCGGCACCGCCGCGCCCTGCAACTGCTCCACCGTCGCGGCCAGCGCCTCCACACCTCGGGCGGACGAGCCGATCTGCTGCCAGCGGGGCAGGAACGTGGCCAGCGCCCGGGGCGGCACCGGCTCGATCTCCCGGCGAAGCGCCGCGAGCGAGCGGCGGCGCAGCATCCGCAGCACCTCGGCGTCGCACCACTCGGCGCCGGCCGAATCCGGGGTGAACTCCCCGGAGACCACCCGCCCGGTGGCGCCGAGCCGGCGCAGCGTCTGCTCGACGACGAACACGCCGAGCCCGAAGCGGGCCGCGCAGCTCGCAGCGGCGAACGGCCCGTGGGTGCGGGCGTAGCGCGCCACCAGGTCACCGAGCGGGTCGGCCACCGGGGCGAGGTACGCCTCGGCCACCCCGACCGGCAACGCCACGCCGAGAGCGTCGCGCAGCCGGGCGGCGTCCTCGACGCCCACCCAGCGCTGCTCGCCGGCGATCCGGACCCGCAGCACCCGGCGGGTGGCCTCCAGCTCGGTCAGCCAGGTCTCCGGCACACCCCGCTCGGTCAACTCGGCGTCGCTCAGGTCACCGAGCACCCGCAGCAGCTCGATCACGTCCTCGCCGTCGCGGGGGCGGCGCTGCTCGGTCAGCCAGCGCAACTGCCGGTCGGTTTCGGCGAGCACCGCCGGGTCGAGCAACTCGCGCAGGTCGACCCGGCCGAGCAGCTCGCCGAGGAGCGTGGAATCCAGGGCGAGCGCGGCGGCGCGCCGCTCGGCGAGTGGGGCGTCGCCCTCGTAGAGGAACGCGCCGACGTAACCGAAGAGCAGCGACCGGGCGAACGGGGACGGCGCGCTGGTCTCCACCTCGACCAGCCGCACCTTCCGGGCGGCCAGGTCGCGCATCAGCCCGGCCAGCGCCGGCTGGTCGAAGACGTCCTGGAGGCACTCCCGGGCGGCCTCCAGGGTGACCGGGAAGTCCGCGTACTCGCGGGCGACGTCGAGGAGTTGCGCGGCGCGTTGCCGTTGCTGCCAGAGCGGCTGGCGGCGGCGTGGGTCGCGGCGGGGCAGCAGCAGCGACCGTGCGGCGCACTCCCGGAAGCGGGCGGCGAAGAGGGCTGAGGTGCCCACCGACTCCTCCACCAGCTGGGTGATCTCGTCGGGTTCGAAGACGACCACGTCCGCGCCGGGTGGCTCGTCGGCGGTGTCCGGAAGTCGCACCACGATGCCGTCGTCGGAGGGCATCACCTGGGCGTCCACCCCGTACCGCTCGGCCAGCCGGCGACCCACCGCGAGGGCCCACGGCCCGTTGACCCGGGCACCGAGGACGCTGTGCACGGCGAGCCGCCAGTCGCCCAGCTCGTCGCGGAACCGCTCGACCACGATCGTGCGGTCGTCGGGCAGCGAGCGGGTCGCCTCCCGCTGCTCGCGCAGGTAGGCCATCAGGTTGCCGGCGGCCCAGTCGTCCAGCCCACCGTCACGCAGCGCGGCCAGCGCTGCCTCATCGCTCTGCCGCAGCAGGGTGCGCACCCGGGCGCCGATGGCCCGGCCCAGCTCCACGGGCCGGCCCAGCTGGTCGCCCTTCCAGAACGGCATGCGCGCGGCCTGCCCGGGGGCGGGCGAGACCAGCACCCGGTCGGGGGTGATCTCCTCGATGCGCCAGGAGGAGGAGCCGAGCAGGAAGACGTCGCCGATCCGGGACTCGTAGACCATCTCCTCATCCAGCTCGCCGACCCGGGCGGCCCGCTCGGCCCCGGCCAGGAAGACCCCGAACAGGCCCCGGTCGGGGATGGTGCCGCCGCTGGTCACCGCGAGTCGCTGTGCACCGGGACGGCCGGTGAGCAGGTCGGTCGCCCGGTCCCACACCAGTCGGGGGCGCAACTCCGCGAAGGCGGTGGACGGGTAGCGGCCGGAGAGCATGTCGAGCACGGCATGCAGCGCGGAGTCGGGCAGCTCGGCGAAGGGCGCGGCCCGGCGGACCAGCACGGCCAGGTCGCCGAGCGGCCACGGCTCCAGCGCCACCATCGCGACGATCTGCTGGGCCAGCACGTCCAGCGGATTGCGCGGGTAGTGCAGCTCCTCGATCGCGCCGTCGATCATCCGCTCGGCGACCACCGCGCAGGAGAGCAGATCGCCGCGGTGCTTGGGAAAGACGACCCCGCGGGAGACGGCGCCCACCTGGTGCCCGGCCCGGCCGACCCGTTGCAGCCCGGCGGCCACGCTCGGCGGCGCCTCGATCTGCACCACCAGGTCGACCGCGCCCATGTCGATGCCCAGCTCCAGGCTGGAGGTGGCCACCACCGCCGGGAGCTGGCCGGATTTGAGCGCCTCCTCGATGTGCTTGCGCTCCTCCCGGGAGACGCTGCCGTGGTGGGCGCGGGCGATCACGGGCGCCGCGCCGGTGGCCGCGCCGGACTGGGCCATCACCTCGGCCGGTGGCCGGTTGCGCACCGGACCGGCGGGGCCACCCCACCGCTGCGCGCCGGCTGCCGGACCGCCGTCACCCGCCGGGTCGTCGCCCGCTGACGACCCCTCCGGTACGCCAAGCGCGCCGTCACCCGACGCGGAGGCCACCTCTTCGGCGGCCAGCTCGTTGAGCCGGGCGCAGAGGCGCTCGGCGCTGCGGCGGGAGTTGGTGAAGACGATGGTCGAGCGGTGCTGCCCGATCAGCGTGAAGACCCGCTCCTCCACGGCCGGCCAGATCGAGGCGCGGCGTGGCCCGGGGCCGCCGAGGTCGTCCTCCGGTGGCTGCTCCTGCTCGTCCAGGCGGGTCATGTCCTCCACCGGGACCTGCACGCTGACCTCGATGGTCTTCGAGGTGGCCGGCTGCACCACGTCGACCGGGCGGGCGCCGCCGAGGAACCGCGCGCAGGCGTCGATCGGCCGGACGGTGGCGGAGAGGCCGATGCGCTGCGCCGGGGCGGGCAGCAGCTCGTCGAGGCGTTCGAGGGAGAGGGCGAGGTGGGCGCCGCGTTTGCTGCCGGCCACCGCGTGCACCTCGTCGACGATCACCGTCTGGATGCCGCGCAGCGAATCGCGGGCCGCGGATGTGAGCAGCAAGAACAGCGACTCGGGCGTGGTGATGAGGATGTCCGGTGGGGTGCGGGCGAAGGCTCGGCGCTCGTCGGCCGGTGTGTCGCCGGTGCGCATGCCGACGGTGATGTCGGGCGGTGTGACGCCGAGCCGGGTGGCCGCCTGCCGGATGCCGGCCAGCGGGGCGCGCAGGTTGCGCTCCACGTCGACGGCGAGGGCCTTGAGTGGGCTGACGTAGAGCACGCGGCACCGCTGTCGGGCCTCGGCCGGTGCGGGTTCGCGGGCCAGCCGGTCCAGTGACCAGAGGAAGGCCGCGAGAGTCTTGCCGGAACCGGTGGGCGCCACGACGAGGGCGTTGCGGCCGGCGGCGACCGACCGCCAGGCGCCGGCCTGTGCGGCGGTGGGCGCGGCGAAGGCGGCGTCGAACCAGGCACGGGTGGCCGGGCCGAACCCGGCGAGCGCCGCGCCGGTGTCTGCGTCTGCGCCGGTCACCGGTCCATCGTGCCCCGCTGGTACGACAACCACGAGCGACCCACGAGGGAATGTGTCCGACTGCAAGTCATAAGCACCTGATGAGTGCTTAATACGTTAAGTCTCACTTAACTGCTTGCTTATGGGGAACAACATAAAGTAACTTCACTCGCAACGCGAACCGGGGTGGAGGGATTCGATGGCCGGCGAGCAGCGCAACGTCGAACCGGGCACCGATGTGCTGATTCGCAAGGTCGACAGCCACCTCGCCACGCTCCGCGGTGGCCTGCACGGCCCCGAGCTCGAGCTCGCCGAACGCCTCGCCCGCTGCCTGCGGGAGCTGGTCATCTGCACCGCGCAGGCCAGCGCCGCCGATCGCGGCCAGGTCCGCGTCGCCGTCCACTACTTCGTGCTGCGCCGGGAGAGCCGGGGCCGGCTGCTCTCGGTGCGGTCGCTGGCCGCCGCGGAGCGGGTGGTCGACCGGGTCGCGCGCCAGCTCGGCCGCCTCGACCTGCTGGCCGAGCTGCACCGCGACCGCCCCGCGCCCGACGACGCACTACCTTTCGGCGACGCCCTGCTGCGCTGACCGCGGTGGTGCTCCACGCGGCCTGCCGCACCGTGCCCGTCGGGCCCCGCTGCCGGAGAGCTCAGCAGCCACGGGCACGGACACCTGCCTCGATTGCGGGCTAATTCCGGCAAAACCGCCCGAGAAGCGACGAACTGGCGTCTGATCGCTGCTAGGCGCCACCGCTGCATGGGCGTCGGTCACCTCGATCGGGGGCGCGGGTGCTCGTACTGCTCATCCTCCATTTCGTGGCGGCCCTCGCTGCGCCCCTGCTGGTCCGATGGTGGGGTCCACGCGCGTTCTACCCGCTGGCGCTGGCGCCTGCCGCCGCGTTCTGCTGGGCGGTGGCCAACACCCCGGCCGTCGACGACGGCGGGGCGGTGGTCGAGACGTACCCGTGGATCCGGCAGTTGGGCCTCGACATCGCGTTACGGCTCACCACGCTGTCCTGGCTGATGACCCTGCTGATCGGCGGCATCGGCGCGCTGGTGCTGGTCTACTGCGCCCGGTATTTCGCCCCCGGCTCGACCGGGCTGGCGCAGTTCGCCGGGGTCCTGGTCGCCTTCGCCGGGGCGATGCTCGTCCTGGTCTTCGCCGACGATCTGCTGCTGCTCTACGTCGGCTGGGAACTGACCACGATCTTCTCGTACCTGCTGATCGGGCACAGCACCGAACGGCGTTCCAGCCGGTGGGCGGCGGCGCAGGCGCTGACCGTCACCACGCTGGGCGGGCTCGCCATGCTGGTCGGGTTCATCATGCTGGGCGAGCACGCCGGCACCTACCGCTGGTCCGAGATCGCCGCACAGCCCCTGCCCGGCGGCGGGTACCTGGTGGCCGCCGTGCTGCTGATCCTGGCCGGCGCGCTGTCCAAGTCGGCGGTGCTGCCGTTCAGCTCCTGGCTGCCGGCCGCGATGGCGGCACCGACCCCGGTCAGCGCCTACCTGCACGCCGCCGCCATGGTCAAGGCCGGCGTCTATCTGATCGGGCTGCTCGCGCCGGTGCTCGCCACGGTCGGCCCGTGGCGGCCGGTGGTGCAGGTCGCTGGCGTGGCCACCATGCTTCTCGGCGGGTGGGCCGCGCTGCGGCAGACCGACCTGAAGCTGTTGCTGGCGTACGGGACGATCAGTCAGCTCGGCCTGCTGGTCGCGGTGATCGGGTCGGGCACCCCGGACGCCGCCCTGGCCGGCACCGCGATGCTGCTGGCGCACGCCCTGTTCAAGGCGGCGCTGTTCCTGGTCGTCGGCATCATCGATCACGGTGCCGGCACCCGTGACCTGCGTGAGCTGTCCGGGCTGCGGCACTGGTCCCGGCCACTGTTCGTGGTCGCGGTGCTGGCGGCGGCGTCGATGGCCGGTGTGCCGCCGTTGGTCGGCTTCGTGTCCAAGGAGGCGGTGTTCGGGGCGTTCACCGACCAGCCGGCGCTGCTCACCGGTCTGGTCGCCGGGACAGTGCTCACCGTGGCGTACAGCGCCCGCTTCCTCTGGGGCGCCTTCGCCGACCGGCCGGGTGTGGAACCGGTCGCGTCGGGCCCCATCGCCGCGTCGCTGCTGGTCCCGCCGGCCGTGCTGACCAGCGTCAGCCTGCTCGCCGGCCCGGCCGCCAGCGTGCTGGACGGCGTGCTGCGCCCGTACGCCGATCTGCTCGGCGGGGTCGACGTACACCTGGCGCTCTGGTCCGGACCGACCCCGGCGCTCGGCCTGTCCGTGTTGGCGCTCGTCGGCGGCGGCCTGCTCTTCGCCGCGCGCGGGCCGCTCGCCCCGGTGTTGGCCCGGCTCCGCTCGCCGGTCGGCGGCAACCAGGGGTACGAGTGGGTCGTGGGCCGGTTCGACTGGCTGGCCATCGAGGTCACCGGAGCGACTCAGCGCGGCTCCCTACCGCAGTATCTGGGCATCATCCTGGTCACCCTGGTGCTGGTGCCTGGAGGGGCGATGCTCTCCGCCAGTCCATGGCGGGCTCGGATCCCGCTCTGGGACAGCCTGCTGCAGCCGGTGGTCGTGCTGGTGATCGCGGTGGCCGCGGTGCTGGCGGTCGGTGCCCGCCGCAGGCTGACCGCGATGCTGCTGGTGGGGATGACCGGTTACGGCACCGCGATGCTCTTCGTCCTGTATGGAGCGCCAGACCTGGCGCTCACCCAGTTCCTGGTGGAGACCGCGACGATCGCGGTCTTCGTACTGGTGCTGCGTCGCCTGCCGGAGCGGTTCTCGGCCCGGCCGCTGCGGCGCACCCGGTGGGCCCGTCGGGCGATCGGGGTGGCGGTGGGCGTCGTGGCGGCCGGCCTGGCCCTCGTGGCTGCCGGTGCCCGACGGGCACCGGACGTCTCCGCGGCCTTCCCGGACCTGTCGGTGATCAATGGGTACGGCCGCAACGTGGTCAACGTGACCCTGGTCGACATCCGGGCCTGGGACACGATGGGTGAGCTGTCGGTGCTGGTGGTGGCCGCGACCGGGGTGGCCAGCCTGATCTTCGAGCGGTCCCGCACCGGGCCGCGACCGCGTCGGCCGGAGGCGGACCGGCGGGTGAACAGACCCGGACGGCCGGTGTGGCTGCGGGGCGGTCCCACCCTGTACGAGGAGCGCCGCTCGATCGTGCTGGAGGTGGTCATCCGGCTGATCTTCCACACCGTCGTGCTGTTCTCCCTGTTCCTGCTCTTCTCGGGACACAACGCACCGGGAGGCGGTTTCGCCGGTGGTCTGGTGGCGGGTCTCGCCCTGGTGGTCCGCTACCTGGCCGGCGGCCGGTACGAGCTGACTGAGGCGGCTCCGGTCGGCGCCGGGTTGATCCTCGGCGCCGGGCTGGCCGTGGCGGTGGGCAGTGGCCTGGCGGGGCTGCTGCTCGGTGGAACCGTGCTGGAGAGCGCCAAGGTCGACCGGACCCTGCCGCTGGTCGGCGACGCCCACCTGGTCACGTCGCTCTTCTTCGACATCGGCGTGTATCTGGTCGTGGTCGGGCTGGTGCTGGACATCCTGCGCAGCCTCGGGGCCGAGGTGGATCGGCACATCGAGGCCACCGGGGCGGCCACGGGCGGGTTGGCCGTCGACAAGGGGGATCGGCCGTGAGCGCGAGGAGTGAGCCGGGGTTGCGAGCCCCGCAGTCGCGAACAGAGGTATGGCAGTGACGGCGAGTGGCGCGGGACCGACGTTTGTGTTGGTGGTGGCTGTCGCGGTGCTGGTCAGTTGCGGGGTGATCCTGCTGCTGGAGCGCAGCCTGACCCGGATCCTGCTCGGTGTGATCCTGCTCGGCAACGGGGTCAACCTGTTGATCCTGTTGGGCGGTCGGCCCGGTGGGGCGCCCATCGTGGGCACGAGTCCGGTGGAGAAGATGAGCGACCCGTTGCCGCAGGCGATGGTGTTGACCGCCATCGTGATCACCTTCGGGTTGACCGCGTTCCTGCTCGCCGTGGCCTACCGGAGTTGGTATCTCACCGGTGACGACGAGGTGCCCGACGACCTGGAGGACCAGCAGATCATCCGCCGGGCCGCGCGCAACGAGGTGGGCGCCGCCGACCTCGGTGGTGAGGGCCCGGACGGCGACCCGGAGCAGGTCGATCCCGAGCCCGCCCGCCGCCGGCTACGACGCGCGGACGAGGCGTGATGCACGCGCTCGTGCCGCTGCCGGTGGTGGTGCCGCTGCTCGGGGCGGCGCTGACCCTGCTGCTGGCCGGGCAGCCCCGGATCCAGCGCGCGGTCAGCGTGCTCTGCCTGAGTGGCACCCTCGTCGTGGCGGTGCTGCTGCTGGTGCAGGCGTACCGGCATGGCCCGGTGGTGGTGGCGGTTGGCGGCTGGCCGGCGCCGGTCGGCATCGTGCTGGTCGCCGATCAACTCGCCGCGCTGATGCTGGTGGTCTCCTCGGCGGTGACCCTCTGCGTGCTGCTGTACTCGGTCGGCCAGGGTCGCAGCGAGACGAGCGAGACCACACCGGTGGTCATCTTCCACCCGACGTACCTGGTGCTCACCGCTGGCGTCACCAACGCGTTCCTCGCCGGCGACCTGTTCAACCTGTTCGTGGGCTTCGAGATCCTGCTGGCGGCGAGCTTCGTGCTGATCACGCTGGGGGGCACCGAGACCCGGATCCGAACCGGGTCGACGTACGTGGTGGTCAGCATCCTCTCCTCGATGATCTTCCTGACAGCGGTGGGTCTGGTGTACGCGGCCACCGGCACGCTCAACCTGGCCCAGCTCGCCCAGCGCCTCGACGACCTGCCTGGCAGCGTGCGACTGGCCCTGGAGTTGATGTTGCTGCTGGCCTTCGGGATCAAGGCGGCGGTCTTCCCGCTGTCGGCCTGGCTCCCGGACAGCTACCCCACCGCGCCGGCCCCGGTCACCGCCGTCTTCGCGGGTCTGCTCACCAAGGTGGGCGTCTACGCGATCATCCGCACCGAGACGTTGCTGTTCCCCGGTGGGCATGCCGACGGGCTGCTCATGGTCGTGGCGGGGCTGACCATGGTGATCGGCATCCTTGGCGCGGTGGCCCAGTCCGATCTGAAGCGGCTCCTCTCGTTCACCTTGGTCAGCCACATCGGCTACATGATTTTCGGGGTGGCGTTGAGCACCGTCGCCGGGCTCTCCGGCGCGATCTTCTACGTGGTGCACCACATCACCATCCAGACCACGTTGTTCCTGGTCGCTGGGCTGGTCGAGGAGCGGGCCGGCAGCACCGACCTGCGCCGCATCGGCGGGCTGGCCCGGGTGGCGCCGCTGCTCGGTGTGCTGTTCTTCGTCCCGGCCATGAACCTCGCCGGGGTGCCGCCGTTCTCCGGTTTCCTCGGCAAGCTCGGCCTGCTCCAGGCCGGGGTGGCGGTCGGCGGGCCGTTGCCCGGGGTGCTGGTCGCGGCCGGCACATTGACCAGCCTGCTCACCCTCTACGTGGCGTCCCGGGTATGGAACATCGCCTTCTGGCGGGCGCCCCGACTGGCTACCAGCGAGCAGGCCGTGCCGCTGCCGAGGCTGATGGTCGGGGCCACCGTGGCCCTGGTCGCCTTCGGGCTGGCGCTGACCGTGCTGGCCGGTCCGCTCTTCGACGTCACCGCCGACGCGGCGACCGACCTGCGTCTGCGCACCCCGTATGTACGTGCCGTGCTGCCGGGCGGCGTACCGTGACCGGCCCGCCCGAGACGACCCGGGGCGCCGCCGGACCGACCCCGTCGGGGCGCGGCCGGCTTGCGCGCCGCCGGGACCAGGCGGTGGCGCTCGGGTGGCTGGTGGTGGTCTGGAACCTGCTCTGGGGCGAGATCAACTGGGCCAACCTGATCGGCGGACTGCTGGTGGGCGGCGCGGTACTGGTCTTCTTTCCGCTGCCGGCGGTCAGCTTCGGCGGCCGGCTGCGGCTCTGGGCGCTGGTGGTGTTCGCGGGCCGGTTCGTCGCCGAGTTGGTCAGCGCGAGCCTGCACGTCGCCCGGATCGCCGTGCAGCCCGGGTACCGGCCGCGCGGGGCGATCATCGGGGTCCAGCTGCGGGTGACCACCGACCTGAACCTGGCGCTCACCGCTGAGGCGGTCTCGTTGGTGCCCGGCACGCTGATCCTCGAGGTGGACCGGGAATCCGGAACGCTCTACCTGCACGTGCTGGACACCCACGGGCCGACGGACCTGGAGGCGGCCCGGGAACGCACCCTCGCCGTCGAACGGCGGATCGTCCGTGCGGTGGGCTCCACCGCCGAACTGCGCCGCGTCGAGACCGACGCTTCCGAGAAGGGAACCCGCCCGTGACCACGTTCCTGGCCGTCGTCCTCACCGTTCTGCTGTCGGTGACCGCGTTCCTCGCGCTGACCCGCCTCTACCGGGGTCCGTCGCTGGTGGACCGGGTGATCGCCGCGGACATGCTGCTCGCCACCATGGTCGGCGCGGTGGGCGCCGAGGCGGCGGTCACCCGGCACGCCACCACCCTGCCCGTGCTGGTGGTGCTCTCTTTGCTCGGCTTCGTGGGCTCGGTGTCGCTGGTCCGCTTCGCCGTTCGGGAGCAGCAGTGATCGCGACGATCGCGGACTGGCTCGGTGCCGTCTGCTTGGTGGCCGGCGCGCTGCTCGGCCTGGCCGCCGGGATCGGCGTGCTGCGCTTCCCGGACGCGCTGTCGCGGATGCACGCGGCCACCAAGCCGCAGGTGCTCGGCGTGCTGCTGTTGCTGTTGGGCATCGCGTTGCGGCTGCGGTCTCCGGCGGATCTGGGCATGATCCTGCTGGTGGCGGTCTTCCAGTTGGCCACCGCGCCGGTCGCGGCGCAGATGATCGGGCGGGCCGCGTACCGCTCGGGGCGGATCGACCGCGATCTGCTCGACGCCGACGAACTGGCCGACCGCTGACCGCCGTCGGCGTCCCGCAGTTGGCCGCCGGTTCGTCCACCGCATCCTACGGCTACCAGGCATTCCGGAGCGATCTCTAGATCCAAGTCGACCAATCTCTAGATCCAAGCGGCTGTTTCCTTGCCCGAACGTCCGTTGCTGCTGCGCATTGACCGCTGTGACGATGTGCGCACACAACGGGGAGACAAAATGAATAGACATTCGCGGGTACGAACCCGTGTCGCTGCCGCGCTGGTCGCTGCGGTGACCATCGGCATGCTGGTCGGCATCCCGCCCCAGCCCGCCGCAGCCGCCCTGCCCGCTGGCGGGATGACGGCCGCCGCACTCAACACCGAGTTCAATTCGTACGGCGACACCGGCGGCAAGTGGACGAGTGGAGACAGCACCGTCTCCATCCCGCTTCCCGACGGCCGCAACGCCTGGTTCTTTTCGGACAGCCTGATCGGCACCGTCAACGCCGACCACACTCTGCCGAAGAACACCCCGATGGTGAACAACTCTTTGGTGGTGCAGGACGGAGCCGATCTCGTCCAGACGCTGCACGGCGGTACGGCCGCTGCGCCCACCTCCCTGGTCCGCCCGACCGACGGCAGTGCGGACAAGTACTGGCTCGGCGACGGCACGGTCGAGGGCGACGTGCTGCGGGTGGTGTACCAGCGGATGAAGAGCACAGGCACCGGGCCGCTGGACTTCGCGCAGCTCGACAGCGCCGTGGTCACGTTCGACCTGCCAGCGCTCACCGTGCGCAGCATTGTGGACCGCGGCTACGGTAACCGGGTCGCGTGGGGCTCCGCGGTGCTGGAGGACGGCGCGTTCACCTACATCTACGGCACCGAGGACGCCGGCCAGATGCGTTTCGCGCACCTTGCCCGGGTGCCGGCCGGCGGCCTCTCGGGTGCCTGGCAGTTCTGGACCGGCAGCGGCTGGTCCAATGCCGTGGGGGACTCGGCACGGGTGCTGTCCGGCGTCGGTGCGGGTTTCGGCGTGCAGAAGGTCGGCAGCAGCTACGTGCTGGTGACCCAGGAGAGCAACCTGATCTTCTCGGCCGACTTCGTGGCCTACACCGCGAGCTCACCCACCGGGCCTTTCGCCGGTCCGGTGCAGCTGTTCACCGCCCCGGAACCGGCCGCCATCGACGGCAGCTTCGTCTACGACTCCCGGGTGCACCCAGAGCTCGCACGCTCCGGCAAGCTGCTGGTGTCGTACAACGTCAACAGCTTCGTCCCCGACGCGGTCTACGCCGATGTGCGGAACTACCGGCCCCGGTTCGTGGAGGTCGACTGGCCGCGGCCGGTGCCCGACCCGAACGCGGTGCCCGCAGCGCCCACCGGAGTGGCGGCGCAGGCCGACAGCAGTGGCACCGTCAGCCTGAGCTGGCAGGCGCCGGCCGGCACCGGCCTCACCTATGAGGTCCACCAGCGGGACATGACGGCGGGGCAGACGCACTTCGCGCGGGCCTCCACCGGGGTCACCGGCAACTCCACCGACCTGAACGTGTTCTACCAGACGGGACACACCTACGAGTTCCGGATCGCGGCTCGCAATGCCGCTGGGACCGGGCCACTTTCCGCCGCCGTCGCGGCGACCGTCACCATCGGACCACCCGGGACGCCGACCGGTCTCACTGCGACCGCCACCGATGGTGGTGTCGTCACGCTCAACTGGAACACCGTTCCACAGGTGTGGCGTTACGAGGTCTACCGCCGTGACGTCACTGCCGGCGAGTCCGAGGGCGCCCGGCAGTGGGACTCGTCTCCGCAGGACACCACCCTTTCGCTGAACGGGTTGGAGAACGGCCACCAGTACGCCTTTCAGGTGGTGGCCGTACACGGCGGCGGCGAGTCGCCTCGGTCGGCCGAGGCGACCGCGACGGCCTTCTACAGCAGACCGCCGACGCCTACCGGGCTGACCGCCACCACCCAGGCCAGTGGCGAGATCAAGCTTCAGTGGACCCACGCCAACACGACTGACTGGTTCTACGTCTACCAGCGGGACGTGACCGCCGGCGAGACGGACTTCACGAGGCTGGAGTGGCCGGTCGACACCTGCTGCACCATGACCGCAGGTGGGTTGGCTGACGGGCACACCTACGAGTACCGGGTCGCCGCGCTTGGCAAGGGCGGTGAGTCGACGCTGTCCGCCGTCGCGACAGCGACGGCGCAACGACCCCTGCCGGCCACCCCAACCGGCCTGAGCGCAGCCGCGCAGCCGGACGGCAGCATCAAACTGACGTGGCAGCAGTCGCAGCCCGATGTCTGGTTCCTGGTGTACCAACGCGACGTCACGGCCGGCGAGGCCGGATTCACCAAGCTGGAGTGGCCGGTCACTGCCTGCTGCACCATGACGGCCGGCGGGCTCGAGGACGGTCACAGCTACGAGTACAAGGTCAGCGCGCTGAGCGACGCCGGTGAGTCTCCGGCGTCGGCAGTCGCCTCCGCGACCGCGGACATCGCGCCGCCCGCCGCCCCGACCAACCTGCGGGTCACTGCCGGGGACGGCCAGGCAGTGCTGACCTGGGACGGTGATGCCAAGAACTGGCACCTGGTGTACCTCCGCGACGTGACGGCCGGTGAAACGGTGTTCAGGCAGCTTGAGCTGCCGGTCACCACGTGCTGCACGATGACGGCCGGTTATCTCACCAACGGCCACCGGTACGAGTTCAAGATCACCGCCAGCGGATCGGGTGGGGAGGGCGCGGCGAGCACCGTCGTGCAGGTCACCCCGACCGCCCCGTTGCCGGCGGCCCCCAGCGGATTGACCGCGACCGCCCAGGCCGACGGCACCATCAAGCTTGCCTGGAACGCCCTCGCCCCCGACCTGTGGTACCAGGTCTATCTGCGCGACGTGACCGCGGGAGACAGCACCTTCACCAAGCTGGCCACGCCGGTCACCACCTGCTGCACCATGACCGCCGGTTACCTCGCCAACGGCCACTCGTACGAGTTCAAGATCGCCGCGATCAACTCGGGCGGCGAGGGGCCCACCGGAAACCTGGTGTCGGCGACGAGCAACCAGCCCCGCCCACCGGCCCCGACCAACCTGCGCGGCCAGCCTGCCGGCTCCGGCACCATCGAGCTGAACTGGGACGCCCCGGTGTCCGGCCTCCTCTACTGGGTCTACCAGCGCGACGTCACCGCCGGGCAGGCCACCTTCACCAAGTCCACCCTGCCCAGCGACAAGACCTCGGCGACCCGGGGCTACCTGGCCGACGGCCATGTGTACGAGTTCAAGGTGACCGGGGAGAGCCTGGGCGGGGAAGGTGCCGCCTCGGCGACCGTCCGCGTCACCGCCGTGGGCGGGGTGCCTCAGGCTCCGAGCGGGCTGAGTGCCGCTGCCGGGGATGGCAAGGTGACCCTGAGTTGGGCCGCCAGCCCGACCGGAGGGTCCTGGTACCAGGTCTACCTGCGCAACGTCAGCGCTGGACAGTCCTGGCAGAAGGTGGCGGCCCCGGTCACCACCTGCTGCACCATGACCGCCGGCTACCTCGCCAACGGCGACACCTACGAGTTCAAGGTGACCGCCATCAACGGGGCTGGAGAGTCCACGCCGACGGTGGTGGCCAGCGCGAAGCCCATGCCGCCGGTGCCGGCCGCGCCGTCCGGGCTTACCGCCAGCGCCGGGGACGGCAAGGTGGTGTTGCGCTGGACGGCCAGCCCGACCGCCAGCGTCTACTACGACGTCTATCTCCGCGACACCACTGCGGGCCAGTCCTGGCAGAAGGTCAAGCTGCCGGTGACGACCTGCTGCACCATGACCGCCGGCTACCTTGCCAACGGCCACCGCTACGAGTTCAAGGTGGCGGCCAGCAACATGGCCGGCCAGTCGGCGACCAGCAACGTCGCTGCGGCGACCCCCCTGCCGCCATTCCCGCAGGCCCCGTCCGGCCTGACCGCGAGTGCCGGCGACGGCAAGGTGACGCTGAACTGGACCGCCAGTGCCACGGCGAACGTGTACTACCTCGTGGAGTACCGCGCCGCCGGTGCCGCCAGTTGGACACGGGTGAAATTGCCGGTCACCCGGTGCTGCACCTTCGTCGCCGGCTACCTCGGCAATGGCACTACGTACGACTTCCGGGTACGGGCCACCAACCAGGCGGGGGACAGCGCTCCGAGCAACACCGCGTCGGCCCGGCCGATGCCACCGCTCCCGCAGGCGCCGTCGGGACTGACCGCAGCGGCCGGTGACGGCAAGGTGACGTTGACGTGGACGAAGAGTTCGACGCCCAACGTCTACTACCTGGTCGAGTACAAGACCAGCACATCGTCGACGTGGACCAAGCTCAAGCTGCCGGTCACCTCGTGTTGCACCTTCGTCGCCGGCTACCTGGGCAACGGCACCATGTACAACTTCCGAGTGCGGGCGACGAACATGTCCGGCGACAGCGCGGCCAGCAACATCGCCTCAGCCAAGCCCATGCCGCCGGTTCCGAAGGGTGTCTCCTACCTCTCGGCGGCTTCCAACGGGGTCAGCCAGGTGAACCTCAGCTGGACCGCGAGCAGCACATCCGGCGTGCTCTACTGGATGGAGTACCGAACTGCGGGGGATGTGCGTTGGATTCGCCTGCCGCTGCCTGCCTCCGGCACCACCGCCTCCCTGAAGTACGGCTTCTCGGACGGCGAGGTGCATGAGTTCCGGGTAATCGCCTTCAACATGTCAGGAACGAGCCCCTACTCCCCGTACGCCGACGTCGTGGTAAAGCGGTATGAATACGCCAGCAATCGGGCCAGAAATGACTTCAACGGCAGCAACCGCATTGCTACCCAGGTTTTGAAGGGTGGAAGCTGGTGTGACCCAGGGCAAGGGTCGCGGGTGTGCTACGGGCGTTCCCCAGGAGGGGACCAGCCGGCAACCGTCGGAGACTACTTCTTCTATGACAAAGACGAAAATCACTACCGGAACGCATTGAGGTGCGAGGCGTACAAGCGGGCAAACATTCGGTTCGACTCTGGACGCGACTATGCCGACCGCAAGGGCCCGGATCTCCCACGACACGAGGCCGTCCACTCGGACGCGTACGCACGGTATTTCTTCGCAGGCAACTTCCTGGCTGATTACGGAATTCAGTCGGCCCTGTCGCTAAAGACTACGGGAACGCCCTACCTGGCGAACAATTTCGAAAAGGAGGCCAACCTCTTCTGGGGCGGATACGTCGTCTGGTCCTCGGGTCGTCACTACGGTGGCAGCACCGAGTGCGGTCGGTGGTACTGATACCGCACAGCTGACGACGGGCAGGGGCCGGCCGCGGACGTGGGTCCGTGGCCGGCCCCCGGCCCGCCAGCCGGCCTGGCCGCCAACCCCCAGCGGGCGTACAGCCCGAGCCGATAAAATGGCGGCATGATCGACTCGTCTGCCCAGGAGGGCAGCAGTAGCCAGCCGGGTTGTGCCCGGCATCTTCCCGCCCCGACGACCCCGGGAGCCCTGAGCGACCCGTGTTGATCGTCGTTGGTCTCCTTCTCATTATCGTTCTCACCGCCGCCACCGGTTACTTCGTGGCGCAGGAGTTCGGCTACGTCGCCGTGGATCGGGGCAAGCTGCGCCAGCTCGCCGATGACGGTGACCCGGCGGCCGCCCGCGCCCTGACCGTCACCAGTCGGCTCTCCTTCATGCTCTCCGGTGCCCAACTCGGCATCACCGTCACCGCCCTGCTGGTCGGTTACGTCGCCGAGCCGTTCCTCGGCGGTGGCCTCGCCGAGCTACTCGGCGTGGCCGGCGTCAGCGAGGCGATCAGCCTGCCGCTGTCGGTGGCGTTGGCCCTGGTCATCGCCACCGTGGTGCAGATGGTCCTCGGTGAGCTGGCCCCGAAGAACCTTGCCATCGCGCGGGCCGAGTCGCTGGCCCGGGCCCTGAGCCGCTCCACCCTGATGTATCTGGCCGTCGCCGGGCCGCTGATCCGGCTCTTCGACCGCGCTTCGGTACGCCTGCTCCGCCGGTTCGGCATCGAGCCGATCGAGGAACTGCCCAGTGGCGCCACCCCGGCGGACCTGGAACAGATCATCGCCGAGTCCCGCGAGGAGGGCAGCCTGGACGCTGAGATGTCCACGCTGCTCGACCGAGGGCTGGATTTCCGCGAGCTGACTGCTGGCGAGGCCATGGTGCCCCGGGTCGACGTGCACACCGTACGCGCGCACGAGCCGGTCAGCCGGGTGGTCGAGCTGCTGGACACCGGCCACTCCCGCTTCCCGGTGCGCGGCCCGGACGGCGTCGACGACCTGATCGGCGTCGTTGGCATCGCCGACGTGCTCGGCGTACCGCCGGGGGAACGGGCGACCACCCCGGTGAGCGCGGTGGCGGGGCCGCCGCTGCTCGTACCGGAGACGTTGCCCCTGCCCACGGTGCTCGACCGGCTGCGGTCCGGGCACCGGCAGATGGCCTGTGTGGTCGACGAGTACGGGGGTTTCGCCGGCGTGATCACGCTGGAGGACATCGCCGAGGAGCTGGTCGGCCCGATTCGGGACGAGGACGACCCACCTGATCGGGCGCCGGCCCGGCAGGACGACGGGTCCTGGGTGGTGCCGGCCCGCTGGCGGATCGACGAGGTCGCCGACAGCACCGGCATCGCGCTGCCCGAGGCTCCGGAGTACGACACCCTCTCCGGGTTGGTGATGCGGGAGCTGGGCCGGGTGCCGGAGGTCGGTGACCGGCTGGAGATCAGCCTGCTGCCCGAGGGCGCAGACGGCGAGGACAACGACGCGGAGCCCCGGGCGCTGGTCGAGGTGCTGGCCGTGGACCGGCACGTGGCCGACTCGGTGCGGCTGCAGCTGACCAAACCGGGGGTGACCGCATGAGCCCCGGAATCGCACTGTTCGTCTCGGTGGTCCTGCTGGCGCTGAACGGGTTCTTCGTGGCCGCCGAGTTCGCCCTGGTGGCCAGCAAGCGGTACCGCCTGGAGCAGGCCGCCGCCAACGGCGGTCGGGCGGCGCGGGCGGCGTTGGACGGCGTCCGCGAGTTGTCGCTGATGTTGGCCGGCGCGCAGCTCGGCATCACGCTGTGCACCCTGGGTCTCGGCGCGCTGGCCGAGCCAGCGATCGAGCACCTGCTCAGCCCATTGCTGCACGCGGTGGGCCTGCCGGACGCGGCCAGTCACGTGGTCGCCCTGGTCTTCGCCCTCGGGGTGGTCACCTTCCTGCACCTGGTGGTGGGGGAGATGGCGCCGAAGTCGTGGGCGATCACCGACGCGGAGCGCTCGGCGACGCTGCTCGCGTTGCCGTTCCGCGCCTTCGCCCGGGTGGCCCGGCCGGTGCTCTCCGCGCTCAACGCCCTGGCCAACGCGATCCTGCGGCTGTTCGGGGTCAACCAGCAGGATCAGCTCGCCCAGGTGCACGGCCCGGACGAGCTCAGGATCCTGCTGGAGCAGTCCCGTGAGCACGGGCTGGTTGGCGCCGAGCAGCACCAGTTGCTGACCAGCATGCTGGAGTTGCAGGGCACGTCGGTGGCGCAGGTGATGGAACCGTTCGCCACCATGGTCACCGTCCGTCGGGACGAACCGGCCGAGCGGATCGAGGAGGTCAGCCGGCACAGCGGTCGGTCCCGGCTCGCGGTGCTGGACGAGGCGGGCGACGTCTGCGGTCTGGTGCACGTCCGGGAGGCGGTGCGGGTGGTCACCACTGGCCGCGTCGCCACCGCCGGGGAGCTGATGACTCCCGCGTTCACCCTGCCCGCCACGTCCTCGGTCACCGAGGCGGTGGCAGCGATGCGGGCCCGGCAGTCGCAGCTCGCGTTGGTGCGCAACGGCGGTGGTCCGGCCCGACCGATCGGTTTCGTGGCCCTGGAGGACCTCCTGGAAGAGGTCATCGGGGAGTTCGACGACGAGACCGACACGGTGCCGCGCGGGCGGCGGTTGCGATGAACCGGAGGGGTGGTCCCTCTTCACGGAAGTCGAGGTGACCACCCGCGAGGTCCGCCAGAGTTGAGGTGTGGCCTCGTTGGGGGGCCGGGCGTGGCCTGTGGTGGGGGGCGCGGTGCGGCTGACGGGGGTGTCCCGGGAGTCCGGCTGGACCGGGCTGTCCGTGCAGACCACTCTCCCCAACCCCAGCACCCGGCCGGGCCTGCGCCTGCCGGGGCGGGTGACCCTCGCGGCCGGGCCGGAGGACGTGCTGGTTCGGCACATCCGGCTCGGCCTGGTCACCACGGTCGAGCCGGATGACCCGGGCGCTCCCCGGCGTCTCATGCAGTTCCACCAGCTGCCGATCGCCGGCCGGTTCGTCGTACCGGCCGGCCGGCGACGGGCGGTCGACTTCGCGTTGCCACTGCCCTGGGAGACCCCGGTGACCATCTTCGGCGGGGTGCCGCTGCTGAGTTTGCGGATGGGTCTGCGTACCGAGGTGTCCGTCGACCCGGATCTGGACCAGGGGGCCATGGTGCCGGTCTTCGTGCACCCGATCCCCACCCAGCAGCACGTGTTGGCGGCGCTGGACACGTTGGGTTTCATGATCCGCCAGGCCGGGTTGCAGGAGGGCGGGCTGCCCGGGGTGGAGCACACCCTGCCGCTGCACCAGCGCTGGGGCTACTGGGTGGGGCCGCTCTACGCCGGCCCGATCACCGAGCTGGAGGTGATCTTCGTGACGAACTCGGCGGGCCTGGAGGCGATCCTCTGGATGGATCGCCGGCTGGCATTGGCCGGGATCACCCACCAGAGCATCAGTCGGTTCCGGATCTGGCACGCCGACGCCGACCGGCGGGACTGGGTCGCCACCGTGGACGGCTGGATACGACAGGCGATCAACCGGCACGCCGCGGCGGCCGCGCACGCTGACTGGTCTGCGCAGATCGGGGGGTCCGCACACGTCAGCCGCCACCCCGACGAGCCGATCCGGCCCGGCTACGGCCTCGGCGGCACCGCCGGTGGAGCCGGCGTCGGTGGCGGCGGCTCCGGCGGTGACGGCACCTGACCCTGGGTCAGCCGGCGCTGGCGGTGGCGAGCTTGAAGCTGAAGGCGAGGAAGAGGGCGGCGATCGCGGTGGTGCCACCGACGGCCAGTCGACGGCGTTCGCGGAACTGCGCGGCCAGGAAGGTGCCCGCAAAGATCAACGCGGTCAGGTAGAGCGCACTGGTCACCTGGGCGATCAGCCCCAGCAGCAGGAACGACAGCGCCGGCCAGGCGTAGCCGGGGTCGACGAACTGGATGAAGAACGAGATGAAGAACAGGATCGCCTTCGGGTTCAGCAGGCTGATCACCAGCGCCTTGCGGAACGGGCTGCGCATCGCCTCCGGCTCCGCGGCGTCGATGAGCCGCGGCGTGTTCGGGTCGTTGCGGTCGCGCCAGCGCCGCCAGGCGCCGAGCAGCATGGTCACCCCGACATAACCGAGGTACGCGGCACCGGCGTACTTGATCACCATGAACACCGGCGGGTACGCCTTGAGCAGCGACGCCACCCCGGCGGCGGAGAGGAACATCAGCACCCAGTCGCCGACGAACACCCCGCCCGCGGCCCGGTAACCGGTCGCCACGCCCCGCTTGGCCGCGGTGGAGAGCACGAAGAGTGAGTTCGGCCCGGGCAGCATGATGATGGCCACGGTGCCCAGCACGTACGTCCAGATGTCGGTGATTCCCAGCACGCCCGCCATCATCACGCCACCGGTGCCGTCCGCAGAAGTCTTTCCCGGAGCCTGAGCTGTGCGTTCGGCCACTCGTCGACGGTCATCGCGTACTGCACGGTGTCCCGCCAGGAGCCGTCCGGGCGTTGCCGGTGCATCCGCAGCACCCCTTCGCGGGTCGCGCCGAGACGTTCGATGGCTACCTGGGAGCGAACGTTGCGGATGTCGGTGTGCCAGACCACCCGTACCGCGCCCAGGTCGTCGAAGGCCCGGCTGAGCAGCAGCAGCTTCGCCTCGGTGTTGATTCCGGTGCGCCACCAGGGCCGTCCGAGGAAGGTGTGCCCGATTGCGACCGATCTCCGTTCCGGGTCGATCTCGTAGTAGGACGTGGTGCCGACCACCGCCCCGGTCGCCGCGCACCGCTGCACCCAGGCCACCCGCTCGCCGCGGTGTTGGGCGGCCAGGGCGGCACCGACCACCTCGGCGGTCCCGGCGGGCGCGGTGGGCAGCGTGACGCTGAGGTGCTGCCACACCTCCGCGTCCGCGGTGGCGGCGTGCAGCTCGTCGGCGTGCGCCAACTCCAGCGGCTCCAGTCGGACCTGCTCGCCGCGCAGCGACACCGGGTCGTGCCAGGGCGTGCGGGCTTCCCGCAGGTACGCCGGCAGCGGTGCGGTGACCCCGGCGTCCGGCTCGGGCGGCGCGGCGGTCAGCCGCAGCGGCAGCACGCCGGCCCAGTGCGGCAGGTGCAGGTCGGCCTCGTCCTCGCGGACCCCACCGCTGCGGGCCCGGACGGACACCTCGCTCAGTGGCAGCGCCAGCACGGCGGTCTCGGCCAGCTCGCGCCGACTGGGTGGGCGGGTGTCCGTGCTGCGTCCCGAGCCGACCTTCTCGACCAGCGCGGTGAGCATGGCGAGCTTCTCCCGCTCGTCGGTGACCAGTCGGGCGGTGCCCAACGCGACCACCGAGCGGTAGTTGGCGCTGTGGTGGAACTGGGAGCGGGCATAGACCAGCCCGTCGAGCAGGGTCACCGCGACGCAGACCGGCAGCCCGTCACCCCGGGCGGCGAGCAGCGGCCGGCTGCCGGTGGAGCCGTGCAGGTAGAGCGTGTCGCCGATGCGGACGTGCAGGGTGGGCAGCACCCGTGGCTGGCCGTCGACGGTGAAACCGAGCGCGCAGTCGTACGCCTCGTCGAGCACGGCGTGGGCGGCGGCCCGGTCGTAGCTCATCCTGTCGCGTGAACGGTTGGGTGTGGTCCGGGCGGTGGGTGGATACATGCTCGCCCCTTTGTTCTAGTACAATCTCTTGTTTGTGTCAGCACGCTATCAGGTCACCGGTACGACAGCCGTCGAGATTTCGGCCAGCATCGAGTCGGGCATCCGTACGGGCGCCCTGTCCCCGGGGGCAGCCCTGCCGCCGGTGCGGGCACTCGCCGGGGAGTTGGGCGTCAGCCCCGCCACCGTCGCCCGCGCCTACCAGGAGCTGCGGCAGCGCGGCCTGCTCGCCACGGCTGGGCGGCACGGCACCCGCGTACGCCCGCGCCCGCCGGTGGCCGCCCGCCGTTCCGCGCTGCGCCCGCCGCCGTTGCCCGGTGCTCGGGACCTGTCCCGGGGCGAACCCGATCCTCGGCTGCTTCCCCCGCTCGGCCCGCACCTCGCGGCGCTCGCCGCCAACCTTGGCCCGTCGGTCGGCTACTCCGACGCTGGCGTGCTGCCCGAGCTGGCTGAGGCGGCGCGCGCCCGGCTGAGCGCTGACGGCGTACCGGCCGGGGAGCTCACCCTCACCGGTGGCGCGCTGGACGGCATCGAGCGGCTGCTCGGCGCCCACCTACGCCCCGGCGATGCGGTGGCGGTGGAGGACCCGGGCTGGGCCAACCTGCTCGACCTGGTCGCCGCGCTCGGGCTGCGCCCGATCGGCGTACCGCTGGACGACGAGGGGCCGCTGGTGGCAGGGGTGGCCGCCGCCCTCGCCGCCGGAGCGCGGGCGCTGGTGGTCACCAGCCGAGCGCAGAACCCCACCGGCGCCGCCGTCTCCGCCGCCCGCGCCGAGGAGCTACGGGCGCTGCTCGCCGGCCGGCGCGACCTGCTGTTGATCGAGGACGACCACGCCGCCGAACTGGCCCGCGTACCCCTGCATTCCCTGGCCGGGACGACCGAGAGCTGGGCCTTCGTCCGGTCGGTGAGCAAGCCCTTCGGTCCGGACCTGCGGCTGGCCGTGCTGGTCGGCGACGAGACCACGGTGGCACGGGTGACCGGCCGTACGCGGGTCGGCGCCGGCTGGGTCTCCACCGTGCTGCAACGGCTGGTCCTCGCCCTGTGGCGGGACCCGTCGGCCACCGAGCTGGTCGAACGGGCGGCGCACAGCTACGAGCAGCGGCGCGACGGGCTGCTGGCCGCGCTCGCGGAACACGGCCTGACCGCGCACGGCCGCAGCGGCATCAACGTCTGGCTGCCGGTGGCCGATGAGACCAGCGCGGTCACCGCGCTACGCGACGCCGGCTGGGCGGTGGCCCCCGGCGTCCTCTACCGGATCGCCGCGCCACCCGCCCTCCGCATCACCGTCAGCCCCCTGACCACCGGCGACCTGGCCCCCCTGGCCGCCGCCCTGGCCCACGCCGCAAACCCCACCCCACCCTCCGGCTTCCACGCCTAACCCGCCGCCCCGCCCCGCGATCTTGCAGTTCGTGTCGGCACTATGCCCGGTTGGTCCAAATTGGTCCGGGCGGGAAGTGCAAGATCGCGATGATTCGGGGCGGGCGGGGTGGGTATGCGGGGCGCCGGAGGTGGGGTTATGGCTTCGAATGGGTCGCGTAAGGGTGTCTGGATCGCGGTGGCGGTGGCGATCATCATCATCGTCATCGTGCTGATCGCCATCGCTTCGGGTGGGGATGGCGGCGGTAACGGGTACTGACGCGACGGGGGTATATAACAGTCGGCATGGCCGAGCAGAGCGGGAGCGCCCCGGGCGCGCAGCGGTTCATCCCGCCCGACGCCGACACCATCGACGAGCTGCGTACCGCAGCCGACAGCTGTCGGGGCTGCGAGCTGTACCGGGACGCCTCGCAGACGGTCTTCGGCCGGGGCGACGAGAGCGCCCGGGTGGTGTTCGTCGGCGAGCAACCCGGTGACATGGAAGATCAAAAAGGCCTGCCCTTCGTCGGCCCCGCCGGTCGGCTGCTGCGCCGCGCTGTCGACGACGCCGGGCTGGACCCGGGTCAGCTCTATCTCACCAACTCCGTGAAGCACTTTCGTTTCGAGGTGCGCGGCAGGCGGCGGATCCACCAGACCCCGGACCAGGTGCACATCACCGCCTGCCGGCCCTGGCTGGTCGCCGAGTTCGCCCGGCTGCGTCCGGAGATCGTGGTGGTGCTCGGCGCGACCGCTGCCAAGGCGCTGCTCGGCCCGTCCTTCCGGGTCACCCGACAGCGGGGTGAGCTGCTGCCCTGGCCGGAGTCGGCCCAGCACCCGGAGGACTTCACCCAGGTGCCGATCGACAGCGCCGGCGCGGTGGCCGACGCGCCGACGGCACGGCTGCTGGCCACCATCCACCCCTCCGCTGTGCTGCGGGCCGACGACCAGGACAAGGCGTACGAGGGGCTGGTCGCCGATCTCACCGTCGTCACCCGTGCCCTGCCCGACTGACGCCAGGATCTTGTCCGTTCCCAGCTAACGGAAACTGTTCAAGATTGACAGTGCGGTGGCGATTGCGCGGCTGTCGCGGACGGGTAGCAAAGGTCGATGGACGTCGACAGCGAGGCGCGTCGGACAGGGGAGCCCACCGGGGCTACCGGCCGTCGCCAGCGGTGGAAGCGATTCGTCGAGCGGGCGACCGGGCTGCAGCTGATGGCCGTCTACTGGGTGCCGGCGACGCTGCTGATCGGTCTGCCGGTGCGCTGGCTCTTCGACCGGCAGGAGCCGCTGGTCGAGGCCGTGCTGAACGCCGCACTGAGCTCCGTCTGGATCGGCCCCGCCGCCTACCTTGGTCAGCGAGCCTTGGGCGGCCAGGCCATCCGACAAGATCCCGAGGGGTACGCGCTGCGCCAGGCACTGCGTACCGGCACCGCTCCGGAGGACGACCGGGTACGAGCCGGACTGCCCGGCTACCTGGCAGCGCAGCGGCGGGCTACCCAGGCGGCCCTGCTGCTGGTCCTGGGCGTGTGCCTCGGTCTGGTTCTGCTCGCTCTGCTCGGCGCCGACAACGAGGGCTTTGCGGTGATCTTCGGTGTGGTCGCCATGGTCAGCGTCGCCGTCGCAGCCCACACCCTGGTCCGGATCCGCACCCGGGTCACGCCCGCCCCCGGCCCCCGCCGCGAGGACACCTGACGCCCTCGCGGGAACGGGGTGGCAGCTCTGCCTGGGGCGAAACCCACTGCCGCTGGTCGGCGCGGGTGCGCGAGGATGGGTCACCCCCGTCATGAGGAGCGCCGATGGCCACCGACCTGACCGCGCCGCGTACCGCCGCGCGACCCGATGTCGCATCGATCCAGCGGCGTACGCTGCGGCTGCTCTTCACCACCCAGATCATCGGCGGTGTCGGCGTGACCATCGGCATCGCCGTCGGCGCGTTGCTCGCCGCCCGGATCGCCGGCACCGCCGTGGCGGGCGTGGCGCAGAGCGCCGGGGTCGTCGGCGCGGCGCTGCTCGCCGTCCCGGTCACCCGGATCATGGCGCGGCACGGCCGGCGACCGGGCCTGGTGGTGGCGTACGCGGTCGGTGCCGTCGGCGGCGTACTGGTGGTGCTGGCCGCGGCCACCCGCTGGGTGCCGCTGCTCTTCCTCGGCATGTTGCTCTTCGGTGGGGGAACCGCCGCGAACCTGCAGGCCCGCTACACGGCGGTGGACCTCGCCGAGCCGGCCCGCCGAGGGCGGCAGCTCTCCCTGATCGTCTGGGCCACCACCATCGGGGCGGTGGCCGCACCGAACTTCGCCGCGCTGGCCGACCGGGTCACCACCGGATGGGGGCTGCCGCCGCTGGCCGGCCCGTTCGCGTTCAGTGCTGTCGCGTTCGTGCTGGCTGCCGTCGTACTCCTCGGGTTGCTCCGGCCCGACCCGCTGCTCACCGCGCGCCGGCTCGCGGCGGCCGACGCGCCGGCCGCCGACCTGCCGTTGGCCGCCGATGCGCCGGCGACCGCCGTGGCCGCCGAGGCGCCGGCGGACGGTGGCCCGGCGGGCGGTGGTGCGGCATCGGCCGCCGCACCGGCCGGGGTGCGCGCGCCGCGCGGCGCCGGGATGCGGGCGGCCTGGTCGGTGGTACGCGGGCGGCCCGCCGCCCGGCTCGGCATCGCCGCGGTGGCGGTCGGGCACCTGGTGATGGTGGCGGTGATGGCGATGACTCCGGTCCGGCTCGGTGAGTCGCACGCCGACGCCGACGTGCTACGGCTGGTCGGCATCGTGCTGAGTCTGCACATCGCCGGCATGTACGCGTTCTCCCCGGTGGTCGGCTGGCTCACCGACCGGCTCGGCCGGCGGGCGGTGATCCTCGGTGGGGTGGGGCTGCTGCTGGCCGCCTGCGCGGTCGCCGGCACCGCCGGGCATCACACACCCCGGCTCTCGGTGGGTCTGGTCCTGCTCGGGCTGGGCTGGTCGGGGACGATGGTGGCCGGCTCTACGCTGCTGTCCGAGTCGGTGCCGGCCGGTGTGCGGCCGAGCGTCCAGGGGCTGTCCGACCTGATCATGGGGCTGGCCGGGGCCGGTGCCGCCGTGGTCAGTGGGTTTGTCATGCAGTTCGCCGGTTATCCCGTGCTCACCCTGCTCGCGGCGGTCGCGGCGGTGCCCCTGGTGGCGCTAGCGTTGCGCCCGGTGCCGACCGGGGCACCGGACGAGGAGGGCTGATCACGTGCGGCTGACCGACTTCTGGGCGCGGTTGGAAGAGGCGTTCGGACCCGGCTACGCGACCAGCATCGCCCGCGACCAGGTGCTGTCCCAGCTCGATGGACGGACCATCGAGCAGGCACTGGCGTCGGGGCAGCAGACGCACGTGGTGTGGAGGGCGGTCTGCGCCGCGTACCCCGATCGAGTGCCTGCTCGACTACGCTGAGCAGCCTTTTTGCCGCTTCCGCGTGTCGCTTGTCGAGTCGTACACCTGTTCGGCTATTGTCCACAGCGGGGTGCTCGTCCACAGCTCGCGGCCCGTCGGCTGGTTTTCTGTCGGACCCAGCGCCTAGCGTGTCCGCGTGACGCGAAGCTCAGCAAAGACGCCGGCGAAGGCAGGGGTGGCAACCATGGCAGCAGGGCCTGACCGGGAGAAGGCACTCGACCTTGCTCTCGCTCAGATTGACAAGCAATTCGGCAAGGGCTCGGTGATGCGGCTGGGTGACCGGCCGGTCGTCCAGACCGCGATCATTCCGACCGGCTCCATCGCGCTCGACGTGGCGCTGGGCATTGGTGGTCTGCCGCGCGGCCGGGTGGTCGAGATCTACGGTCCCGAGTCCAGCGGTAAGACCACGGTGGCTCTGCACGCGGTGGCCAACGCCCAGCGGCTCGGCGGCATCGCGGCCTTCATCGACGCTGAGCACGCGCTCGACCCGGAGTACGCGAAGGCCCTCGGCGTCGACACCGACGCGATGTTGGTGTCCCAGCCGGACACGGGCGAGCAGGCGCTGGAGATCACGGACATGCTGATCCGCTCCGGCGCGATCGACGTCATCGTGATCGACTCGGTGGCGGCCCTGGTGCCGCGCGCCGAGATCGAGGGCGAGATGGGTGACAGCCACGTGGGCCTCCAGGCCCGGCTGATGAGCCAGGCGCTGCGGAAGATCACCGGTGTGCTCAGCAACACCGGCACCACGGCGATCTTCATCAACCAGCTGCGGGAAAAGATCGGCGTCATGTTCGGCAGCCCGGAGACCACCACCGGTGGTCGCGCGCTGAAGTTCTATGCCTCGGTCCGGCTCGACGTGCGACGCATCGAGAGCCTCAAGGACGGCACCGACGTGGTCGGTAACCGCACCCGGGTCAAGGTCGTGAAGAACAAGGTCGCGGCCCCGTTCAAGCAGGCCGAGTTCGACATCATGTACGGCAAGGGCATCTCGCGCGAGGGCTCGCTGATCGACGTCGGCGTGGAGCAGGCGATCATCCGCAAAGCCGGCGCCTGGTACACGTACGACGGCGACCAGCTCGGCCAGGGCAAGGAGAAGGCCCGGGAGTTCCTGAAGGAAAACCCGGATGTGGCGGCCGAGATCGAGAAGAAGATCCTGGAGAAGCTCGGCGTCGGCGTCGGCGCGGGTGACGCCGCCGGTGGCCCGGAGCTGCCGCCGGTCGACTTCTGACCGGTCGCTGACTCATGGCAGGACGACGCGCTCGTACGGGGCGGGGCTGGGATGCCAGTCCGCCTCGTACGGGCGACGCCAGTGACCCGCCTCGCCCTCGGCGGGGCGGCCGGGGCCGGTCCGAGGAGGCCGACGCCGTCGAGTCCCCGGCTCCGCCTCGCGACGAGTCGGAGGTGGCCCGCGAGATCTGCCTGCGCCAGCTCGCCGTCCGGCCACGCACCCGGGCCGAGCTGGCCGGCGCGTTGGCCAAGCGGGGCATCTCCGAGCAGGTTTCGGCCGAGGTGCTCGACCGGTATGACGAGGTCGGCATCATCGACGACGCCGCGTTCGCCCGGGCCTGGGTGTCCAGCCGGCACGCCGGCCGCGGCCTGGCTCGGCGGGCGCTCGCCAACGAGCTGCGCCGGAAGGGCGTGGACGGCGAGGTCGCCACCGAGGCGCTGGGTGAGCTGGACGAGGAGACCGAGGCAGACACCGCCCGTGGTCTCGTGGATCGCAAGCTGCGCACTGCCCGAGGTGAGCCGGATGCGGTCTTCCGCCGGCTGGTGGGCATGCTGGCCCGCAAGGGCTACCCGCCCGGTGTGGCGATCCGGGCGGTGAAGGACGCGCTCGCCGCGCAGAGCGCCGAGGCAGCCGAGTTCGCCGAGCAGATAGACGCCGACGCGCTCGCCGACGCCGAGGGCGAGTTGGACCGCGACAACCGTCCGGTCGAGTGAGCGGCCCGGTGGGTGGTCCGGGGCGGATACCGATGGGGTTGCGGGCCGGATGCTGAAGGCATGTCTGAACGGCGGGCGCGGCCGGCGGGACCATCCGGCCGTGCCGCTCACGGCGGCGGAACTGGCCGCCGATGCGGCCCGCTGCGCGGCGCTCGGCGTCGCGGCGGTGCACGTCCATCCCAGGGACGCGGCCGGCGCTGAGTCACTGCGGCCGGCGGTGACGGCCGACGCGCTGACCGCGATCCGTGCCGCCCGGCCGGGGCTGCCGGTCGGGGTGAGCACCGGAGCCTGGATCTTGCCGGATCCGGCGGCCCGGGTAGCCGCCGTCCGGGCCTGGTCGGTGCTGCCCGACTTCGCCTCGGTGAACGCGCACGAGCCCGGTGCCGAGGCGGTCGCCGCAGCCCTGCACGAGCGCGGTGTGCTCGTCGAGGCGGGGCTGTGGACGCTTGACGCGGTCGCGGCGTACCGGAGTTGGCGGGTGCCGGCCGGGCGGGTCCTCGTCGAGTGCATGGCCGAGGACGTGGCGGTCGCGCTGGTCGACGCCTCCCGGATCCTCGCCGCGCTGCCCGCGGACGCGCCGCCGGTGCTGCTACACGCCGAGGGTCCGGCGACCTGGCCGGTCCTCGCCGAGGCGGTCCGCCGGGGTCTGGATGCCCGGATCGGGCTCGAGGACACCCTGCACCTGCCGGACGGCTCGCCCGCTACGGACAACGCGGCGTTGGTCGCGGCAGCGGTGGCGGCCGGAGCCAGCTGACGTCGGGGTCGGGCCGGCGCCCTCGGTGAGACGGATGGGTCACACCCCGCGCGGTCGCCAGCCGTCGCTGGGCACCGGCTGGGCGGGGGCTGAGCAGGCCCGACACGTCCACCCGGCAGTACGCCTCGTGGAGTTTGTCCACTCCTGTCCGGCACGACATCAGCACGCCGTGACGCTGTAACTTCTCTCCGTTCGGGGGGTTTGATCATGAGTCCTTGACCAGAGCACCCCCGGCGACCTAGCCTCGCCATACAGGCTCACATTGCCCGACCAACGCAGGCTAAGTCCACAACATAGATCGCGTAACAGAACAGCATCACTTTGGCCGACTCCGCGGCCTTTGACGGCAGTTCCGGCCAGGCCGGTCCGGAACGCCGCGACAACTGCACCCGGTCGCCGACGTTGCCTGCGGGCACCGCCGGCGGAGAGAGCTACCCACGGCCAGCCGCTCCGGTCGGGCGTCCACAGCCGCAGGAGTGTGCCTCTGGCACATTCGCTGCGGTCTTGACGTTCAGGGGGAGGCGGCCATGGCGGGGCGGCGGCACAGGTTCACCGGTAGACCCCACGGGGTCCCGGCATGAACGCCTTCGACGTCGTGCTCCTCGCGGCCGTCCTCGTCCTCGCGGTGGTGGTGATCGGGGCCGTGCTGGTCGGCATCCGGACGCTGCGTCGGGTGGGTGCGGCGCCGGCTCCGGAGGATCCCGCCTTCATCGCCGAGAAGGACCGCCAGGAGCAGTCGCTGGCTGCCCTGCGGACCGCGGCCGACGAGGCGAACAGCACGATCGACGTGGCGAAGTCCGCCGCCGCCGCGGCCCGTACCGAGGCGGCGGCGGCGAATGCCGAGGCGAAGGCGGCCCGCGCCGAGGCGCGACGTGTGCTCGACGACGCCCGCGCCGAGGCGGACACCGTTCTGGAGCGCGCCCACAAGCAGGCCGAGGCGGACGCCGAGCAGTTGCGTACGACAGCCCGGCGCAGCGGCGAGCGGGAGGTCGCGGTGCTTGCCGCCACCACCCGGGAGCAGGCCGCGGAGGTGGAGCGTCGGGCGGCTCGGATGGACGAGCGGGAGCGGATGCACACCGAGGAGGTGGAGCGGTTCGCCGAGCGGGAGCGGCAGCTCACCGCGGCGAGCGCTGCCCTCGCGGTCCGGGAGTCCGCAGTCGCCAAGCGCGAGACCGAGCTGGCCGAGTCCGAGGAACTGCGCCGCCGGGAGCTTGAGCGGGTCGCCGGGCTCACCGCCGACTCGGCGCGTCTGGAGTTGATCGAGGCAATCGAGACGCAGGCGAAGCGGGAGGCGGCGCTGCTGGTGCGGGACATCGAGTCCGACGCGCGCAACACGGCCGACCAGCGGGCCCGGCACATCGTGGTGGACGCGATCCAGCGCGTGGCCAGCGAGCAGACCGCGGAGAGCGTGGTCAGCGTGCTGCACCTGCCCGGTGACGAGATGAAGGGGCGGATCATCGGCCGGGAGGGGCGCAACATCCGCGCCTTCGAGTCGGTGACCGGCGTCAACCTGATCATCGACGACACCCCCGAGGCGGTGCTGCTCTCCTGCTTCGACCCGGTCCGCCGCGAGGTGGGTCGGCTGACGCTGGAGAAGCTGGTCCTGGACGGGCGGATCCACCCGCACCGGATCGAGGAGGTCTACGACCTGGCCCGGCAGGAGGTGGAGCAGCTCTGCCTCCGGGCCGCCGAGGACGCCCTGGTCGAGGTTGGCATCACCGAGATCCACCCGGAGTTGGTGACCCTGCTCGGCCGGCTGCGCTATCGCACCTCGTACGGACAGAACGTGCTCAAGCACCTGGTCGAGACCGCGCACATCGCCGGCATCATGGCCGCGGAGCTGCGGCTGGACGTGCCCACCATCAAGCGGTCGGCGTTCCTGCACGACATCGGCAAGGCGCTCACCCACGAGGTGGAGGGCAGCCACGCCATCATCGGCGCGGACCTGGCCCGCAAGTACGGCGAGCACGAGGACGTGGTGCACGCCATCGAGGCACACCACAACGAGGTGCCCCCGCAGACCATCGAGGCCGTGCTCACCCAGGCCTCCGACGCCTGCTCCGGCGGTCGGCCGGGCGCGCGTCGGGAAAGTCTCGAGGCGTACGTCAAGCGCCTGGAGCGGATCGAGGAGATCGCGGCCAGCAAGATCGGCGTGGACAAGGTCTTCGCCATGCAGGCCGGCCGGGAGATCCGGGTGATGGTCAAGCCGGACGACGTGGACGACATCGGGGCGGCCGTGCTGGCCCGGGACGTGGCCAAGCAGATCGAGGAGGAGCTGACCTACCCGGGTCAGATCCGGGTCACCGTGGTCCGCGAGTCCCGGGTCACCGAGATCGCCCGCTGAGAAGCGTGATCGACACGGAATGCGAAATCGGGGTATCCCGTCGCCGGTGATACCCCGATATCCGCTGTCCTGAGTTGGTGCTGCGGCCCTGGTCAGATCATCCGGCCAGCGGACTCGCCGACGTCCTGCGTTGGCAGCACCTTCGCCGCGGTCCGTGGGGTACGGCCCATCCGCTTCTGCAACCACCAGGCCAGGGCCGACAGCGCACCACAGATGGCGATGTAGATCGCGGCCACGATGAGATACGTCGGCACGTACGGCAGGCCGAACGGCAACCGACCGCCGATCTGCTTACCCACGAAGAGCAGCTCGGGGTAGGTGATGATGAAGCCCAGCGCGGTGTCCTTGAGCAGAACGACGAGCTGGCTGACGATCGCGGGGAGCATCGACCGGACCGCCTGCGGCAGCAGGATCAGCCGTAGCACCTGGTTCTTGCGCATGCCGATCGCGTACGCGCCCTCGGTCTGACCGTACGGAACCGCGTTGATACCAGCCCGGAAGATCTCCGCGAGCACCGAGCCGTTGTAGAGCACCAGCCCGATGACCAGCGCCCACAGCTTGTCGATCGACCAGCCGTACTGCAGCGGCACGTAGTAGCCGAAGAAGATCAGGATGAGCAGTGGGATCGCCCGGAACAGCTCCACGACGAAGGTCGCCGGGCTACGCAGGAACCACTTGTCGCTCAGTCGGGCACTGGCGAAGAACGCGCCGAAGATCAGCGCCAGGACCGCGGCGATGCCGGCTGCCTTGAGTGTCGCCCCCAGGCCCCCGAGCAGTTCGCGTTGCACCGAGGCGTACTGGAACTGCTCCCACTTGCGAGCTTCGAACTGGCCGGTGTCGGCAAACTTGTAGCCGATGAAGGCGAGCAGGGCGATGATGCCGACGGTGGAGGCGACGCCCAGGATGGCGTTACGCCGTTTGGCGCGAGGCCCGGGCAGGTCGTAGAGGATCGATGCCTGGCTCAACTCAGCCACCTTCCGTTCGCGGCCGCGGGGCTCGCAAGCTCGTTCCTCGCGCTCACCGGGCCACCCTCCACTTGCGCTCGAGGACCCGCTGCAGAGCCACCAGCGGCAGGATCAGGATCAGGAAGCCGATGGTGATCCAGAGCAGGACGGCGAACTGCGGCTCGCCCCGCTCGGCCATGTACGACGGGATCGCCCCCGCCTCCAGCACCGAGAAGCCGGCGGCGATTGTGGTGTTCTTCAGCATCGCGATGAACACGCTCATCATCGGCGGGACCATCGCCCGCAGTGCCTGCGGCAGGACGATGAGCGTGAGCACCTGCCCGAAGGTCATGCCCAGCGCGCGGGCCGCCTCGGCCTGACCCGCGGCGACGGTGTTCACACCGGAGCGGATCACCTCGCAGACGAAGGCCGAGGTGTAGACGGTCAGTGCGATGGCGGCGCTGGGGAAGTAGTCGATGTTGACGTCCAGCTTCGGCACCGCGAACACGAGGAACGCGAAGACCAGCGTCAGAGGGGTGTTGCGCACCAGGTTGACGTACGTGGCACCGAACGCGCGCAGCGCCGGTACGGGGGACACCCGCATCGCGCCGAGCAGCGTGCCGAGGACGAGGCTGCCGACCGCGGCGATCAGGAAGAGTTTGACGGTGTTGGTGAACCCGTCAACGAACAGTTGCCCGTTGTCCGTCAGTACACGGAAGAACTCGCCCATGCCTCGCTCTCAGTCTCGGACGGGCGCCGGACGGGGACGAACCCCGGCCGGCGCCGCAACTCGTGTCGAGCCGGTCGGTCAGTAACGCTCGAGGGTGGGCGGGGTGCCCGCCGAACCGGACAGACCGAGCGTGCCGTCGTAGATCTTCTGCCAGGTGCCGTCGCTGAAGGACGCCTCGATCTGGTTGTTGATGTAGTCGCGCAGCGCCTTGTCGTCCTTCGGCAGGCCGATGCCGTACTTCTCGGTGCTGAACGGCTTGCCGACGACCTTGAGCTCGCTCGGGCTCTGCGCCGCGTAGCCCTTGAGGATGGCGTCGTCGGTGGTGACGGCGTCGACCTTCTTGTCGAGCAGCTGCGAGACGCACTCCGAGTAGGTCTTGAACTCGACGATGTTGTTCGCCTCGGTCAGACCCTCGTCCCGAACCCGCTGAATCGGGGTCGAGCCGGTGGCCGAGCAGACCTTCTTGCCCTTGATGGTGTCCTTGCCGGTGATCGACGACTCGTCCTTGCGGACCAGCAGGTCCTGGCCGGCGACGAAGTACGGGCCGGCGAAGGAGATGTCGTTCTTGCGCTTGTCGGTGATGGAGTAGGTGCCGACGTAGTAGTCGACCTCACCACCCTTGATCGCGGTCTCCCGGTTGGCGGACGCGATCTCCTTGTACTCGATCTTCGCCGGGTCGATGCCGAGCGTGCTCGCCACGTACTGGGCGATCTCGATGTCGAAGCCGCACCGCTTGCCCTGGGCGTCCTTGTAACCGAGGTTCGGCTGGTCGAACTTGACCCCGATGGAGACCTTGCCGGCCGCCTTGATCTTCTCGAAGGCCGGGCTGCCAGCGACGGCGGCGTCCGTCTTCGGCGTGAAGGTCGCGCCGGAGGCCTTGCAGGTGTCCGACTGGGCGTCGGCGGAGGCGCTTCCGCCGGCGCTCGGGGTCGGCTCGCCCTCCTTGCCGCAGGCCGCGGCCGACAGAGCGAGGGAGGCCATCATGGCGACCGCCGCTACGCGCTTAATACGCATACTTTTCTCCTTCTTCAACGGAGCCCACCGAGGTGCGGCACGCTCCACTACGGACGCCTAGTGCGTGAGGATCTTGGAGAGGAAGTCCCGGGCCCGCTCGCTGCGCGGATTGGCGAAGAACTCCGCAGGCGGGGCGTCCTCGACCAGCTGCCCATCGGCCATGAAGATGACCCGATTTGCGGCGTGCCGGGCGAAGCCCATCTCGTGGGTGACCACGACCATCGTCATGCCGTCACTGGCCAGCGAGGTCATGACGTCGAGCACCTCGCCGACCATTTCCGGGTCCAGGGCGCTGGTCGGTTCGTCGAAGAGCATCGCCTTGGGCTGCATGGCCAGCGCCCGTGCGATGGCCGCCCGCTGCTGCTGCCCGCCGGAGAGCTGGGCCGGGAACTTGTCCGCCTGGTTGGCGATGCCGACCCGGTCGAGCAGGGCCAGACCGCGCTCGCGGGCGGCGGCCGGCTTCTCCTTGCGGACCTTGATCGGGCCGAGGGTGACGTTCTCCAGGATGGTCTTGTGAGCGAAGAGGTTGAAGGACTGGAAGACCATGCCCACCTCGCTGCGTAGCTTCGCGAGGGGCTTGCCCTCGGCCGGCAGCGGCTGGCCGTCGAAGGTGATGGTGCCGGAGCTGATCGGTTCCAGTCGGTTGATGGCGCGGCACAGCGTCGACTTGCCGGAGCCGGACGGGCCGATCACCACGACCACCTCGCCCCGCCCCACCGACAGCGAGACGTCGTCCAGCACGTGCAGCGGCCCGAACCACTTGTTGACCGCGTCCAGCACGATGAGCGGTTCGCCCGTGGTCACGTCGTCCACCGTCCCCTGTCGTCTCCCGGATCGGGGTCGGTTGACCCCCGGTGCGGCCACTGTAGGCGGCCTGATGTGGCGGAATGCAACTCAGCGGGTCACGGAGCGGTAACACCGGTCACGATCGTCGGCGCGGGTCCGATTTCGGTCACCGTCTGGGTCGCAACGGTGGCGATCGTGGCGCCTTGTCGAGATCATGGGTGGATGACCGAACCGGTGCGCCTCACTCGTTACGCCCGCGGCGGTGGCTGCGCCTGCAAGATCCCGCCCGGTGAGCTGGAGATCATGGTGGCCGGTCTCGGGCCGGCCACCGGGACCGCGGAGCTGTTGGTCGGATTGGACCACGGCGACGACGCGGCGGTGGTGCGCCTGGACGAGCGGACCGGTCTGGTCACCACCGCGGACTTCTTCACGCCGGTGGTCGACGACGCGTACGACTGGGGTCGGATCGCCGCGGCCAACGCGCTCTCCGACGTGTACGCGATGGGCGGCACCCCGTTGGTCGCGCTCAACCTGCTCTGCTGGCCGCGCGACGTGCTGCCGATGGAGCTGGCCGGCGAGGTCCTGCGTGGCGGCCAGGACGTGGCCCGGGAGGCCGGCTGTCACCTGGCCGGCGGGCACAGCGTGGACGACGACGGCCCGAAGTACGGGCTCGCGGTCACCGGCACGGTCCGACCGGAGGAGTTGATCACCCTGGACGCGGGGCGGGCCGGGGTGCCGTTGTCGCTGACGAAGCCGCTCGGGGTGGGCGTGCTGAACACCCGGCACAAGGCCACCGGCGAGAGCTTCCCGGAGGCCGTGGCCACGATGAGCGCGCTCAACCGGGACGCCGCTCGCGCGGCGGTCGCCGCCGGCATCCGCTGTGGCACCGACGTGACGGGGTTCGGGCTGCTCGGGCATGCCTCGAAGCTGGCCCGGGCCAGCCAGCTCACGGTGGCCATCGACACGGCGCGGGTGCCGTACCTGGCCGGTGCGCGGGAGGCGTTGCGCGACGGCTACGTCAGTGGCGGCAGCCGGCGCAACCTGGAGTGGGTCACCCCGTGGACCGATTTCGGCGCGGCGGGTGAGGACGAGCGGTTGCTGCTGGCCGACGCGCAGACCTCCGGTGGCCTGCTGGTCGCCGGCGAGGTGCCCGGCGCACCCGTGGTGGGCGAACTGCTGCCCCGCGGTGAGCACCTCGTCGTCCTGCGGTGACCCTTTCGGTGGCCGTCGTCGACACGCGGTGGCGGTAGTGGGGATGGCGCACCATACCCGATAAACTGTCACCTTCCCGCTACTCCGAGCAATGCTGCTCAGGGAAATTTTGCCCGGAATGGTCACAGACCGGTAACTTGCCCCCGGCTGGGGTCAAATGCCCCCCACCATCGTGTGTAAGGCCCGATCCGGAGGCCGGTGGGACGAACGCAGCGAGGAGGCGGAATGACCGAGCTGTGGAACTGGAGAATCGACGGGGTACGCCCCGTGGAGGTCTACCCGGCGCTGGCCGAGGCACTTGGTCGGGTGGTGATGCCGCTGGCGGTGGCCGACCCGGCCCGGCTGCCGGCGTACGCGGTGGTGTGCGATGTCTGGCAGGCGCCCGGCGAGTTCGCGACGGTCGTGGATTGCTACGGGGTGCCCGAGGGGCTCCCCGAGCACGCCAGCATCGCCGCGCTCGCTCGAATACTGGGTCGCAACTGCCTGCTGCGCGACGACACGCTCGACGCGGGCCGGCACCTGCTCGTCGCCCCGGACGGCACGGTCCGTCCGGTGCACTTCGACGTGCGGGACACCGACGACGGTGAGGTGCTCAGCAGGCAGCGGCTCTGCACGCTGGGCGATCCGGGCTGTCGGGGCTGGTCGCAGTGCCACCGTTCGCGCTGGGCGCCCGACACGGTCGCCCCGGCGCTCGCCGCGGCCTGACCCCAGGGGTCAGGCCCGGCCTGCCGGGCGCGGCGCTGGCGTGTGGAACCGCGCTGGCGATCAGTTGGAGGCGGTGACCTGCCGGTCCGTGGTGCCCGGCCCGGCACCCCGCACCACCAGTTGGTCGAGCAGGGTGCGCGTCGCCTCGGCCACGCTGGCCACCGCGGCGTCGAACGCGGCGGCGTTGTGCGCGGCGGGCGCCCGGAAGCCAGAGATCTTCCGGACGTACTGCAACGCCGCCGCCTCGACGTCCGCGTCGGTCACCTCCGGGGTGAACGGCTCACGCAGAGTCTTGATGCTCCGGCACATGTGCGCTCCTTCTCTGTCCGGCACCCCGGTTGCCACCCCTCGTGCCGATGGTTGTACCGACGGTGACACTGGGTCGATATTTGTCTATCCTGGTCACGGACCAGAGCCTTTCGAGCCATTGTCGCCGCTCGCGCTCCCAGCGCCCGGGCCCCCGGAGACTCATTGTGGACCATGCCCCCACCCGCCCATCCCGTCCCGACCTCGATGACCTCACGCGAAGCCTGCACACCCCGTTGGAGCGGATCGCCGTCGAGCACGCCGATCTGATCGAGGCGGTCCGTAGGCGCGTCGTCCCGAACGGCCCCGTGCCGTCCGGCAGCGTGGCCGTCGCCGCCTTCAACTCGTCCATCTGAGCGATGGCCTGCCGGTGCGGTCCACCCGGAGCGGGCGGATCCTGCCGGCCGATCAGTCAGTTCGTGCTGAAGGTGCACAGCCGGTGCGACCTCAGCTGCGACCACTGCTACGTCTACCAGCACGCCGACCAGACCTGGCGTGGCCGACCGGTGCGGATGCCACCGGCCACTGTCCGGGCCGCCGGACGGCGGATCGCTGAGCACGCCCGCGTGCACGAGCTGCCGGTCGTGCACGTGGTGCTGCACGGGGGTGAGCCGCTGCTGCTGGGTGCTGCCGGGCTGCGCGAGGCGCTGGCCGAGCTGCGGGCGGCAATCACGCCGTGGGCGCTGCTCGACCTGCGCATGCAGACCAACGGCGTCCTGCTCGACGAGGAGCTGTGCCGGCTGCTCGTCGAATACGACGTGCAGGTCGGTGTGTCGTTCGACGGCGACCGTGCCGCCAACGACCGCCACCGGGTCTTCGCCCACGGCGGCAGCAGCCATGACCAGGTCCGGCGGGCTCTGGCCCTGCTTCGGCGACCGGAGCACCGCGCCAGCTACGCCGGCATCCTCTGCACGGTCGACGTCCGCAACGATCCCCACCGGGTGTACGAGGCGCTGCTGGCCGAGAGCCCACCGCGCGTCGACCTGCTGCTGCCACACGCCACCTGGGACCATCCCCCGGAGCGCCCCGGCCCCGGGTCCACCCCGTACGCGGACTGGCTGGGTCGGCTCCACCGGCGGTGGATGGACGACGGGCGTCCCGTGTCGATCCGGCTGTTCGAGGCACTGCGACCGGGTGGCGGTGGCACCGAGGCGTTCGGTCTCGCACCGGCCGACGTGCTGGTGGTCGAGGCGGACGGCAGTTGGGAGCAGGTCGACTCGCTGAAGACCGCGTACCACGGCGCGGCTGACACCGGGTTCGACGTGTTCGACCATTCCGTGGACGAGGCCGCCCGGCACCCCGGGGTCGCCGTCCGACAGGAGGGCGTGGAAGGGCTCTGCGCGACCTGCCGGGCCTGCCCGGTGGTCGACCGGTGCGGCGGCGGCCTGTACGCCCACCGCTGGCGCACCGGCTCCGGGTTCGACAACCCGTCGGTGTACTGCGCCGACCTGCTCCGCCTGATCGACAGCGTGGACGCGTACCAGCAGCCCGCCCGGCCGGCGCCGAGCCAGTGGGCGGCCCTGCCCGTCGACGAGCTGCTGGACGACCTGGCGACCGGGCACGGGTCGACATCGACGCTTGCTCTGCTCGCCGCCACGCAGCTCTCCATCACCCGGGCGCTGTTGGCGGCCTGCCGGGACCAGACCGGCCCCACGGCCGCCTGGGAGCTGCTCGTCCACCTCGATCAGGCAGCGCCGGAGGCGGTCCGGGTGGTCCTGGAGCACCCCTTCGTTCGGCCCTGGCTGGTGCACCACCTCGACTCGTCGGCCCGGTCCGGCGTCAGCGCGGCGGTCGACCCGCTGCCGGTCCTCGCCGCCGCCGCGGCTCTCCGCGCGGGTGTCACGGCCGCGTTGACCGTCCCGGTGCGGGCCGATGTGATCACGTTGCCCACGCTCGGCAGCCTTGCGCTGCCCGGGCTGGGGGAGAGCGCCCAGGTGACCGTCCTGCCGGGCGGGTTCCAGGTCCGGGGCGGGACGGCGGAGCGCACTGTGCTCCTCGATCCGGTCGAGTCGTCGGCCGGCTGGCGACCGACACGCGACGTGCTGGTCTCCGCCGGCCGGTTGCTCATCGAGGACGGCGACCCGTACCGGGACTGCTACGGCCAGCCCGTGGCACCGCGCCTGGAGGCCCCGGCGGTGCGGGTGTTGGGCCGTACCCTGGCCGAGGCCTGGCGGGTCGCGCACCGGGACGTGCCGGCGCACGCGGCGGCGCTCGACGGCGGTCTGCGCGCCGTCGTGCCGCTGGCACCCGACCCGGCGAATCCTTTTCGGAGCGCGACCGCCCGGCACGCGTTCGGCGCGGTCGCCGTCACCCCCGATCCGGACCCGGAGACGATGGCGGTGCTGCTCGTGCACGAGTGGCAACACGCGAAACTCGGTGCCGTGCTCGACCTGTATGACCTCGTCAAACCCGGGCAGAACGCCCGGATCCGGGTGCCCTGGCGCACCGACCTGCGGCCACCCGAGGGCGTGCTCCAGGGGGTGTACGCCCACCTGGCCGTCACACAGGTGTGGAGGTCCCGGGCGGCCACCGACAGCGGGGACGCGTCGGCGCACGCCGCTCGTTACCTGGCGTGGACCCGGGACGGCGTCGACGCGTTGCTGGCCAGCCGGTCGCTCACCGCGGCGGGTGAGCGGTTCGTCGGCCAGCTGCGCCACGCCCTGGAGGAGACCCGTGTCGGGTCCGGATGAGCGGCATCCGCCCACACTGGGCCGTCCTCGCCTCGCCGACGACCTGCGGGCGCTGGGCGTTCGTCCGGGCGTGTGCCTCCTGGTGCACTGCGGCCTGCGGAGGGTGGGCCCGTTGGAGCACGGCCCCGCGACCCTCGCCGGGGCTCTGCGAGACGTCCTCGGCCCTGCCGGCACGCTGCTGGTGCCCACGCAGACCGACGGCAACTCGACCACCTCCCGCGCCCACCTGGCGGCCATCGCCAGCATGGACCGGGCGGAGCGCGACCGGTACGAGGCGGCGCTGCCGGGCTGGGACCGCCGGACCACCCCCTCCCAGCGGATGGGCGCGCTCGCCGAGTACGTCCGGTGTGCCCCCGGTGCCGTGCGCAGCGATCATCCGCAGACCTCGTTCGCCGCGCTCGGCCCTCGGGCCCGGCAGCTCACCGACGGCCACGACCTCACCTGCCACCTGGGGGAACGCTCACCGGTGGGCGGCCTCTACGCGGCGGACGGGCAGATCCTGCTGCTCGGTCTCGGCTACGAGGCGTGCAGCGCCCTGCACCTGGCCGAGTACCGGCTCCCGGTGCCGCCGCCCGAGCGCGACTACCACTGTTTCCGGCTCGTCGACGGGCGCCGGGTCCGCCTCGACTTCCGTGCTCTCGACCTGGACGACCGCGACTTTCCCACGGTGGGTGCCGCGCTCGACGACGCGCCGTTCGTTCAGCACGGCCGGGTCGGTCGGGCAAGCGCTCGTCTGCTGCCGGCGCGCGCCACTGTCGACTTCGCGGTCGGCTGGTTCGCCGCGAATCGCATGGCGGCACAACGTTGACGCGGGGTCTACGCTGATGTTCCGGCCGCGTGGGGAGGGCGGAGGGGCTGCGGTGAGCACAGTGGACGCACCCTCCGGTACGCGCGCGCCGCTCTTCTTTCTCAGCTACTCCAGAGCGCCGATCGGCCGGGCCACCGGCAAACCCGCCGAGTACGTCTCCCGATTCTTTGAGGACCTCTCCGTCCATGTCAGCGAGCTGGTCGGCCCGGTGACCGGGGTGGACCCCGGCTTCCTGGACAGCTCCATCGCGGGCGGGGAACGATGGAACCCGGAGCTCCTCCAGGCCGCCGGCACCTGCCAGGTCTTCGTTCCGCTGGTGTCCAGCGCACTGCTCGGCAGCGACTGGTGTGGCCGGGAGTGGGACGCGTTCTCCCGCCGCCGGATCGTCCCGCGGCACAGCTCCGCCTCCGCCCACGAGACGGCGATCGTGCCGGTCACCTGGTCGCCGACGAACGGCACCCCACTGCCTCGGGTGCTCCGCGACATCCAACGGTTCTCCCCGACCGCCATGCCGGATCAGGACATCGCGGTGCACTACCAACGGGATGGGGTCTATGGCTTGCTGACCATGCAGTGGGAGAACGCGTACCGGGCGGTGGTCTGGCGGCTCGCGCAGCGGATCGTGGCCATCCACCGGTCGTACCTGGTGGAGCCATGGGTGCCGGCGAGCGTGGACGAGCTGTGCAACCGGTTCGCCGAGGAGCCGGGATGAGCCCGCCGGCGGATCGGCGCCGGTCGGCGGCGCGAGGGACGTACTTCTTCCTCAGCTATGCCCACTCGGCGCCGCGGCAGGGCGCACGGGCCGACGCCGACGTCTGGGTCGGCCAGTTCTTCGCCGACCTGGCCGACGAGGTGCGGCGCCAGGCGCAACCGGTGGCGGGGATGCGGATCGGTTTCTTCGACCAGCACATCCCGTTGGGCGCCGACTGGAAGGCCGCTCTCGCGGAGGCGCTCGGTGACGCCGAGGTCTTCGTGCCGCTCTACTCGCCGGGCTACTTCAGTCGCCCGTGGGCGCTGGGGGAGCAGGAGTCCTTCCGGGCGCGGCTGGCCGCCGCCGGGCCGGCCCGGGTCGCCGCTGGCCATCTCACTCCGGTGCTGTGGATTCCGTTTCCCCCGTGGGAGTCCCATCCGGAGCTGGACGGGGCCCTGGACCTGGGCCGGGACGTCCCGGAGTACGCCGAGGACGGCCTACGCGCGTTCTGCATGCTGGCCTCCTACCGGGAGCAGTACGAGCTTCTGCTGAGCCGCCTGGCCGGCCAGATCGTGCACACCGCCGAGCGGCGACCGCTGGGCCCGTCCCGGGCGCCCGGCCTCGACGAGGTCACCCGCCCGGCGTCGACCGACCCGGACTTCGTCGTCGCCGTCCTGGCCCCGACCCAGGACCATCTGCCGATCGACCGCGACCCCGCCGGCTACGCCGCCAGCGGCCGGCTCTGGCGGCCGTACGGGCGTCGCCAGGAACTGCCCGCCGCCGAGTACGCGGCCAGCACCGCCGAGCGCCTCGGGCTGTCGGCCCGCACGGAAGACTTCGCGCAGGCCGCCGGTCTGCTCGATCGCCGACCGGCCGTGCTGCTGGTCGACCCGTGGATCGCGGCGGCGCCGGATGCGCCCGGCGCCCTGGCCAGCAAGTTGCACGGGCTGCGGGAGTGGGTCGTTCCGCTGGTCGTCACCGACGAGGACGACACCCAGGACGTCACCCGATGGGCGACCGAGGTGACGCAGCTGTTGCAGGACGCCGGTCTGCCCCAGGTGAAGCGCGCGTGCAGCATGCCGGAGTTCGTCGATCTGATGCCGGCGCTGGTCACCGAGGCTCGCCGTCAGTTCCTCAAACACGGCCCGGTCGTTCCCTTCGATCCACCACCGGAGCCGGTGCCGAGCCTGCGCGACGGCCTGCCCGCCGCCGGCGCGGTCGTTACGCCCGACCCCGCGTCCCCGCCTGATGATCCGGCCCCACCGCGTCCCCACGGAGAGAACCGATGAACAACGATCGCGAAGGCCAGGTCGTCACCTTCTACTCGTTCAAGGGTGGGACGGGCCGGACGATGGCACTGGCCAACGTCGCCTGGATCCTCGCGGCCAGCGGCCGACGGGTGCTCGTCGCTGACTGGGACCTCGAATCACCCGGCCTGCACCGCTTCTTCCACCCGTTCCTCGACGCCGATGCGATCCAGGGCACCAGCGGTGTGATCGACATGATCCGCGACTACGAGTGGGAGACCACCCGGGTCGACGACCGACCGGATCGCTGGATGGAGCAGTACGCCCGGGTCGGCCGGCACGCGTTCTCGCTGCGCTGGAACTTCCCGGACGGCGGTGGCCTCGACTTCCTCTCCGCCGGCCGGCAGAACAGCGACTACGCCGTCTCCGTGAGCGGGCTGGACTGGGACAACTTCTACAACCGGCTGGGCGGGGCGCAGTTCTTCGAGGCGCTGCGGGCGGACATGAAACGCCAGTACGACTTCACCCTGATCGACAGCCGGACGGGGTTGAGCGACGTCGCCGACATCTGCACCCTGCACCTGCCGGACACCCTGGTCGACTGTTTCACCCTCAGCGACCAGGGCATCGACGGCGCGGCTCGGGTGGCGCACTCGGTGCGGGACCGGTACAGGCGGCGCGACATCCGGGTCCTGCCGGTGCCGATGCGGGTCGACCAGGCCGAGAAGGAGCGGGCCGAGGCGGGTCGCCTGCTGGCCATGCGCCGGTTCGCCGGGTTGCCGGCGGGCATGACCGAGGCGGAACGGCGGCGGTACTGGGCTGCGGTCGAGGTTCCGTACCGGCCGTTCTACGCGTACGAGGAAACCCTGGCGACGTTCGGCGACCCGCCCGGCTCGCCGACGTCGCTGCTGGCCGCGTTCGAGACGTTGACCGGAATCCTCACCGACGGAGCGGTGACCGCGCTGCCGGTGATGGACGAGTCGGTTCGGGAGCGCGGCAAGGCGCGTTTCCGCCGACGCACCGAGGCGATCGACGACCAGATCGTGCTTCGGTGCGCGCCGGAGGACGCCATCTGGGCCGAGTGGCTGGAGCGGGTGCTCAGCTCGGCCGGGCTGCGGGTGGTGGACCCCACGACCGTCGTCGGGTCCGCCGGTACGCCCGCCCCACGCACGCTGACCGTGGTCTCGCCGGCCTACGTGGCAACACCGTCCGGCGGTCTGCCCGACCGTGACACGAGCACCGGCTCCACGGCGCTCGCCGTGTACGTCGCCGACCTGCGCCCGCTGGCGGAGTTCCCGTCCCAGAGCTCCACCAACCTGGTCAATGTGAGCGCCGCGACGGCCGTGGAGCGGGTGTTGCGGCTGGTCGGTCGGCCGGTGCCGTCGTCGGCGGACGGCCCGGCGGGCGGGGGCACCCGTTATCCCGGCGCCGAGCCGCTGATCTTCAACGCTCCCAACCGGAACGCCCGGTTCACCGGCCGGGAGGACGACCTGGCGCGGCTGCGCGCGCAGTTGCAGAGCGGGGGCAGCGCGGTGGTGCTGCCGGTCGCCCTGCAGGGCATGGGCGGCGTCGGCAAGACGCAGGTGGCTCTGGAATACGTGCACCGGTTCAAGGCCGCGTACGACGTGGTCTGGTGGATCGTCGCGGACCCGCCGCAGTTCGTCGACACCGCCCTGGCCGACCTCGCCGGTCGCCTCGGCATCCTCGCCGGGCCCACCCTGCCCGACACGGTCCGGTCGGTGCTGCAGGTGCTGAGCCGGGGCGAGCCGTACGAGCGGTGGCTCGTCGTGCTCGACAACGCCGAAGAGCTCGAACAGATCGAGCCCTTCCTGCCGCAGGGGCCCGGGCACGTCCTGCTGACCTCCCGCAACCGCGCCTGGGGTGACCGGGCGAACCCGATCCCGGTGGACGTCTTCGACCGCACCGAGAGTGTCGCGCACCTCGCCCAGCGGGTGCCCACGATCAGCGCCGAGGAGGCCGACCGGGTGGCCGAGGCGCTCGGCGACCTGCCGATCGCGGTGGCCGCGGCGGGCGCCTGGCTCGCTGACACCGGCACGTCGGTCGCCGACTACCTGCGGCAGATCGAGCGGCACGGCCCCAGCGCGCTCTCCGTGGAGGCCACCTGGGACCTGTCGTTGAACCGGCTGCTCGACCAGGCGCCCGCCGCGTACCGGCTGTTGCAGCTCTGCTCGGTGCTGGCCCCGGAGATCGCCCTCGAACTCATCTACAGCGACGAGATGGCGGCGGCGCTCGTGCCGTTCGACCCGTCGGTGTCGGAGCGGCTCGTGCGTGGTGCCCTGGTCCAGCAGATCAACCGGCTGGCGCTGTTGAAACTCGACGTCCAGGGCGGCCGGGTCCAGGTGCACCGGCTGTTGCAGGCGGTCGTACGCGACCGGATGACCGAGGACGAGATCACCGCCGCCCGACACCAGGTGCACCTGGTGCTGGCCGCGTCCCGGCCGCGCGGCGACGTGGACGACCCGACCACCTGGCCCCGGCTGCGCATGCTCTGGCCGCACCTGGAGGTGTCCGAGGCGCTCAACTGCCCGGACGAGCCGGTGTGCCAACTGCTGATCGACCGGGTCCGCTATCTGTGGCAGCGCGGCGGCCTGGACCAGGCCGACGGGTTCAGCCAGGAGGTGGACGACACCTGGACCGCCCGACTCGGCGCTACGCAGGATGAGACCGAGGCGACAGCGCTGGGTCGCCAGTTGCTGCACCTCCGGTTCAACCGGGCGAACATTCTGCGCAGCCTGGGCAGGTTCGACGAGGCCCGGGACCTGGACGAGGCGGTGCTGGCCGAGCAGCGGCGGCTGCTGGGCCCGCTGCACCCGCACAGCCTGATGACCGCCGGCAGCCTCGCCGGTGACCTGCGAGCCCTCGGCCGCTACTCCGAGGCGCTGGAACGGGACCGGTCCACCTACGCCTCCTGGCTCCAGGTGTTCGGCGAGGACCACCCGCGGACGTTGAGCGCGGCGAACAACCTCGCCGTCTCGTACCGGCTGGTCGGCGACTACCGGTCGGCCCGCCGGTGGGACGACGAGGTGCACCAGCGGCGGCGGCTGGTGCTCGGTCCCACCAACCCGTACACCCTCGTCTCCGCTCTCCGTCTCGGCAGCGACCTACGGGAGGCCGGCGAGTACGAGCGGTCGGCCACCCTGCTGCGAACCGTGTACGACTCGTACTGCGAGGTGCTCGGGACCGACGACGGCAGAAGCCTCGGAGCCCAGGTCAACCTGGCGGTGTCACTGCGCAGCGCCGGCCGGGCGGGCGAGGCCGCACCGCTGTTCGAGACGGCCTACCGGAAGCTCGACGAACTCTTCGGACCGGACAACCCGGACACGGTGGCGTGCCGGTCGAGCCGCGCGGCGAACCTGCTGGCCGTCGGCGACGCGGCCCGGGCGCTGACCGAGATGATCGCCGTGACCCAGGCGTACGAGGAGGATCTCCGGCTCGGCGCGGAGCACCCGCACACCCTGGCGACGCTGAGCAACATCTCCGCCGCCGAACGTGCGGTCGGCCGCAAATCGGAAGCCCGCGCATCGGCTGCGCGGGCGGCCGGTGAGTTGCGCAAGGCGCTCGGCGCCGATCATCCGCACACCCTCGCGGCGGAGGTCAACCAGGCGGTGTGCCTCGCCGAGGAGGGTGACTGGGATTCGGCGCGGGACCGGCTGCGGGAGACCGCCGGCCGGTTGTCCGCGGTGATTGGCGCGGGCCACCCCGACACGCTGCGCTGCCTCGGGGACCTCGCCCTGGTGTCGAGGCGGGCCGGCGACGGCGCTTCCGCCGAGGACGTCGGCGCCGTGGCGGACCGGCTGGCCGAGGTGATCGGCCAGGAGCATCCCACCGTGCAGACCCTGCGCGAGCGGCGGTTCGTCGTCCGGGTGATCGACCCGCACCCGTTCTGATCGGGGTCGGTTCGGCGGGCGGGTCGGGCGTCTGACCCGCCCGCCGGTCGGGCCGTGCCGCCTCGGTGGCTCAGAGGCGCGGGCTGGTCGCGAGATCCGGCGTGGCCAGCCAGGTCAGGGTCTGCGGCAGGATCTCCACCGCTCCGAAGTGCGCGGCGCCGGGCTGCACCTGGACCTCGGCGCGTGAGATTTGCGAGGCGAGCCACCGGGAGTGCTCCACCGGGGAGAAACGGTCCTGCTCGCCGTGCCAGAGGCGGACCTCCGCCTGGATGGCGCCCAGGTCGAACCCCCAGCCCCGCCGGATCGCCAGCACGTCGTCGATCCAACCCTCGGGGCCGTGCCGCAGCGCTTCGGAGTACATGTCGGTCAGCAGTCGGCGGATCGCGATGTCGTCGACGACCCGGATGTCCGCCTCGGGCAACTGGGGGCGGAGGAAATCCAGCAGCGTCATCGGGTCTCGCCGGGCCTCCTCCGTGCGGAGCTTCAGGTTGAGCGTGAGCTCGGCCAGATCCTCGTCGGCCTGCCCGAAGTCCTCCACGTTCGTCTCGGCCATCCCGGCGTACCAGTCCAGGTCGGGTGCGCCGGCCGGGGCGAGCCCCACCAGCACGGCGGCCCGCGTGACCCGATCCGGCAGCAGCGCCGCGCAGGCCAGGGCGTGTGGCCCGCCACCGGATCGGCCCACCACCGCGAATCGCTCGATGCCGAGGTCGTCGGCGATCGCCGCCACGTCGGCCGCCGCGTCGGCCACCCGCCGACCCTCGTGCCGTCCGGAGTCGCCGTAACCGGGCCGGTCGTAGCAGACGAGGTGCACGCCGAGGCGGTAGACGACGATGCCGCGCGGTCGGGGGCCGCTGCGGCTGCCGGGGGTGCCGTGCAGCAGGAAGACCGCGGGCCCGTCCGACGCGCCGGAGGTCTCCACCGCGAGGTGTCGCCCGTCCGGGGTGGTGACGGTGCGCTGTGCCGCATCTTGTCGCGTCACGGTTGGCCTCCCGCGGGTCGTCATGTGCTCCCCCGTGAATGGAGCCGCGCATCGTCGGCGCCGAGTGCAAAGCCCCCGAAATCGCCCAGAACACATTCTTGCTGTGCAGCGTACTGCCCGTCGTGGATGCCCGCTATGGGCCGCCGGGTCAATGCCGGTCGGTTGGGGCCGCCGAACGGGGCCGCTACCCTGGTAGCCCGAGGGGAAGGGGCACCAAGAGGGTGGCTAGGACCTACAACGTCGTGACGTACGGCTGCCAGATGAACGTGCACGACTCTGAGCGCATCTCCGGCCTGCTCGAACAGGCTGGCTATGTGCGCGCGGTGCCGGCCGACGACACCCCGGACATCGTCGTCTTCAACACCTGCGCGGTGCGGGAAAATGCGGACAACCGGCTCTACGGCAACCTCGGTCGTCTGCGCCCGGTGAAGGACAAGCACCCCGGGATGCAGATCGCCGTCGGTGGCTGCCTGGCCCAGAAGGACCGGGGAGAGATCGTCCGCAAGGCGCCCTGGGTGGACGTGGTCTTCGGGACCCACAACATCGGCGCGCTGCCGGTGCTCCTGGAGCGGGCCCGGCACAACGCCGCCGCCGAGGTGGAGATCCTGGAGTCCCTCGACGTCTTCCCCTCCACGCTGCCCACCCGCCGCGAGTCCACGTACGCCGGTTGGGTGTCGATCTCGGTGGGTTGCAACAACACCTGCACGTTCTGCATCGTGCCCGCGCTGCGCGGCAAGGAGAAGGACCGCCGCCCCGGCGACATTCTCTCCGAGGTGCGCGCCCTGGTCGACGAGGGCGTGCTGGAGGTGACCCTGCTCGGGCAGAACGTCAACTCCTACGGTGTCGAGTTCGGCGATCGGTACGCCTTCGGCAAGCTGCTGCGCGCGTGTGGTGACATCGACGGGTTGGAGCGGGTCCGGTTCACCAGCCCGCACCCGAAGGACTTCACCGACGACGTGATCGCCGCGATGGCCGAGACGCCGAACGTCTGCCACTCGCTGCACATGCCGTTGCAGTCCGGCTCCGACGACGTCCTCCGGGCGATGCGCCGGTCCTACCGCTCCGAGCGGTACCTGGGGATCATCGAGAAGGTCCGGGCGGCGATGCCGGATGCGGCGATCACCACCGACATCATCGTCGGCTTCCCCGGCGAGACCGAGGCCGACTTCCAGCGCACCCTGGACGTGGTCCGCGAGGCACGGTTCTCCTCGGCGTTCACCTTCCAGTACTCGAAGCGCCCCGGCACCCCCGCCGCCACGATGGACGACCAGCTGCCCAAGCAGGTCGTTCAGGAGCGCTACGAGCGGCTGATCACCACCGTCGAGGAGATCACCTGGACGGAGAACAAGCGCCTGCTGGGGGAGACCGTCGAGGTGCTCGTCGCGGTCGGCGAGGGTCGCAAGGACGAGCGGACCGGCCGGATGTCCGGTCGGGCGCGCGACGGTCGGCTGGTGCACTTCGCGACCGAGGCCCCCGGCGCGGAGTCGCAGGCCGGCCAGATCCGGCCGGGGGACATCGTGCACACCACGATCACGTACGCCGCCCCGCATCACCTCAACGCCGACGGAGCGCCGGTCGCGCACCGGCGGACCCGGGCTGGCGACGCTGCCGAGGCGGGTCGCTCCCCGCGTACCCCCGGGGTGTTGCTCGGTCTGCCGACGATCGGCGCACCGCCGGTCGCGCCCGCACCCACCGCCGGCTGCGCCGCGCACTAACCCGCCCCGCCCCGCCCGCCGCTGCTCCCGAGTGCGCCACCCCCCCGTGCCTAGCCCCTCCGCGTCGATCTAGGGCGAATCGTTGTGGATGGAGATCCATTAGTGACGATTTCCCCTAGATCGACGCGGAGGGCGGGCGCGGAGGGCGGGCGCGGAGGGCGGACGCGGAGGGCGGACGCGGAGGGCGGGCGCGGAGGGCGGGCGCGGAGGGCGGGCGCGGAGGGCGGGTGGCGACGCGCGGCGGTTAGGGGCGGGGGTGGGTTAGCAGCTGGTGCCGTTGAGCTTCACCGCGCCCGGGGCACTGGCGGTGCCGTTGGCGGTGAAGCCCACGGTGACCGACCCGCCCGCAGGCAGGGACGGTGCGTGACTGGGGGCGGCGGCGGTGACCGTCGTGCCGGACTGGGTGACGGTGGCGTTCCAACCACTGCCCAGCGTCACCCCGGCCGGCCAACTCCAGGTCGCCGACCACGGGTTCACCGCCGCGGAGCCGGTGTTCTTCACGGTCAACTCACCCTGGAAGCCGCCCTGCCAGGCGTTGACCTGCCGGTAGGTGGCCGAGCAGGCACCGGTCGGCGGGTTGCTCGGTCCTCCGGTGGGCGAAGCCGTCGGCGTTGGCGTCGGGCTGGTGCCACCGCCGGACGGCGCGATCAGGTACGGCTGGAGGATCGCCTGCTTGGTGGTGTTGATGCTGGTCCAGTCGTCCAACGCGATACCGCCGGTGTCACCGGAGTTGGGGTTCCACGACCAGTAGGTGAAGGACATCCCGGTGACCCCGGTGCCGGTGTACGCCATCAGCTTCTCCAGCCACACCCGGTCCTTCGGGTCGGCGAGCGTGCTGCCGAACTCACCCATCATGATCGGGGCGATGTTCTGCTTGTAGAGGTAACCCCAGTACTTGTCCCAGATGGCCGGCATGTTCGCCGGGTAGTCCGGGGCGTCGAACCAGGTCTGCCGGTAGACCGAGGTGGCGTACTCGTGCGGCGAGTAGACCAGCCGGTTGGCCACGCTCAGCCGTACCGGGAACTGGCCGGCCTTCGACAGGTTGCCACCCCACCAGCCGCAGTCCTCGTCGTTGCTCGGGTCGTTGTCCCAGACGTTGGAGAGGCCGCCACTGGGGCAGCTCACCCCCTCGACGAAGATCAACCAGTTGGGCTGGACACCGAGGATGGCGTTTCCGGCCCGCTCGGCGGCGAGCCGCCAGTCCCGGGTGGTGTCGCCGCAGCCCCAGCACGCGCCGGTGGCCGCCGGGTTGGTGCCCTCGGCGTGCGGCTCGTTGTGCAGGTCAGCGCCGATCACCGTGGGATTGCCCGCGTACCGTTGGGCGAGCATCTTCCAGTCGTTGATCCAGGTCGCCTCGGAGACCGTCGACGTGTACCAGAGCGGCGACTGCCCGGCCGCCGTCGGCCGGTGCCGGTCCAGGATGATCCGCATCCCCTTGCTGCCGGCGTAGCCGATCACCTTGTCCAGGATCTGCAACGGGGAGAGCCCGACCAGGTCCGGGTTGACGAAGTCGTTGACCCCACTGGCCGTGGCGCCCGCCTTCAGCGCGTCGTTCGAGTACGGCACCCGCAGCGTGTTGTAACCCAGCCGGGCCATCGTGTCGAGCTGCCCCCGCCACGGGTTGTTCGACCACAGCCCGTGGAAGGTCTTGTTGTCGGTCTCCATGCCGAACCAGTTGATGCCGGTCAGCCGGACCGTGGCCCCGGTGCTGTCCACGATCTGGTTGCCGTTGGTGTGCAGGTAGCCGGTACCGGTGCCAGCGGCGACGGCCGGGCTGGTGCTGACGGCGGCGGCGAGGAACACGCCAGCCGCGAGGGTGGCGAGCGCGGTCAGCGCGCCGCCGAAAGCGGTGGGACGGAACATGCGAGCTCCACTTCGGAAGCCCTGCGCCGTCCGTGGGCGGCGCCGGGCGGGTGGCCGTCCGCACGTCACGATCCCTCAGGGGTACGCGGACAGTGCGCGACGGTCCATGTCACGGGGACGTGGTCACTCGCGGAAGCTCACCGGCCGACTCCCGACAGCGGTGTCCCCGCCGTCGTTGCCCTCGTGCCGGTGGCCCTACCTGGCTCCGTCGCCCATTCTCATCAGCCCATCCCAATGCGTCAACAACCCGACGGCCCGCTGTCCGCCCCGTCCGTCCCGCTTGCCGGGCCGTCTCGCTTGCCGGGCCGCCCGTCCGCGCCGGGCGCCGGGCAGCCCCGTCCGGGCCGCGCGCCGGGCAGCCCTGCCCGCGGCGTGCGTACCCGCATGATCGTGCTCGATCCTGGTTGTAGTGGTCTCGCTCCGCTCCTGATGCCACTACTTCCTGGATCGAGCACGATCATGGGCGTGCGGCGTGCGGCGTGCGGCGTGCGGCGTGCGGCGTGCGGCATGCGGCATGCGGCATGCGGCATGCGGCGCGGCCTGGACGCGCGGGAGCCCCCGGTCCCATCAGGGACCGGGGGCTCCCGGAACGCGTCAGGTCAGCCGGCCTGCTCGGCCAGCTGGAGGAACTGCCGCTTGGCGGCGAGCGCCTGCTCGGCCTCCTTGATCCGGCGCGTGTCCCCGGCGGTCTGCGCCCGGGTCAGCCGGTCCTCGGCCTCCGCCACCTGCGTCCGCATCTGGGCGAGCAGCGGGTTGTCCTCCTTGGTGGTGCGGCGCCACGCCGAGTCCATCACGTCGCGGACCTTGTCGTCGATGACGCGCAGTCGGCGCTCCAGCCCGGTGGCCGCCTCGCGGGGCACCCTGCCGGCCTCGTGCCACTGTGCCTGGATCTCCCGCAGCTTGGCCTGGGCGCCCTTCGGGTCGGCGTCGATGTCCAACGCCTCGGCCTCGGCGAGCAGGGCCTGCTTGCGCTCCAGGTTGCCGCGCTGTTCGTTGTCCCGTGCGGAGAAGACCTCACTGCGCCGGCTGAAGAAGGCGTCCTGCGCGGCCCGGAATCGTTCCCAGAGCTTCTGCTCGGCCTCCTTGGAGGCGCGCGGCGCGGCCTTCCACTGGGTCATCAGATCCTTGAGCTGGTTGGCGGTGGCGGCCCAGTCGGTGGAGTCGGTGAGCTTCTCCGCCTCGGCGACCAGCTCCTCCTTGGCCGTCTGCGCCTGCTTGCGCTGGGAGTCCAGGGAGGCGAAGTGGGCGCCCCGGCGCCGGGTGAAACCGTCCCGGGCGGCGGCGAACCGCTTCCACAGCTCACCGTCGGCCTTCTTGTCGACCCCACGGATGGTCTTCCACTCGTCCAGGATCTCCTTGAGCCGATCCCCGGCGGTTTTCCAACCGGTGGACTCGGCGGCCAGCTTCTCGGCCTCCTCGACCAGCGCGGTCTTGCGGGCCAGGGCCTCGCCGCGAGCGGCGTCCCGGGCAGCGCGAGCCTCGGCGGCCTTCTCCTCGGCGAGGGTGGCCAGCTTGTCCAGCCGCGTGGCCAGGGCGTCGATGTCGCCGACCACGTGGGCCTCGGGCAGCGTGGCGCGGATTCGCCGGATCGTGCTCAACGAGTGCCCGGCATCCGCCGCACCCGACTTGAGCCGAGCCTCGGTCAGGTCCACCTCGGTCACCAGATCGGCGAAGCGGCGTGCGAAGTGTGCCAGGCCCTCCTCCGGTGCTCCCGCCTGCCAGGATCCGACCACCCGCTCGCCCTCGGTGGTCTTGACGTATACGGTGCCGTCCGCGTCCACCCGTCCGAAGGCAGTCCAGTCGCTCATGTGCCCATCCTCGTTCTCCCGGCGTCGAGGAAATCGTCCCCCGCCGCCGCCACGGCGCAGCCAAGTTGCTCCCGGCATTGTCACAGGTCCGACCCGGTCCGCGTCGAGCGCCTATCGCCGACCGTGACCATACGGTGTCCTAGGGGCCGAATGACCGGATCGGCGCGGAGACGCACCGGGGATTCCCGCTACGGTGAACGGGTGCCACTGGTTTCCGCTGCCGTCTGCCCGCATCCGCCCCTGCTAGTGCCCGAGGTGGCCGGCTCCGCGGCCCCGGAGCTGGACGACCTACGGGCGGCCTGCGACACCGCCGTACGCGGGCTGCTGGCCGCCGATCCGGCCGCGGTGGTGCTGTTGGGCACCGGCCCGGTGACCGGCCCGATCCGCACCCCGGCCACCGGCTCTCTCCAGCCCTGGGGCGTCGACCTGGATGTGCCGTTGATCTCCGGCCAGCCCGATCGGGGGGCGGTGCTGCCGTTGAGTCTGACCATCGGCGCGTGGTTGCTGGCCCGGCACGACGCGCGTCCGCCGGTGACCGCCGTGCAGGTGGCCTCCGACGCTGGCCCGGCCGAGCTGGCCGCGCTCGCCGACGAGGTCGACGCCGCGGGTGACCGGGTGGCGTTGCTGGTGCTCGGGGACGGGTCGGCCTGCCGGGGTGAGAAGGCCCCCGGGTATGACGATCCGCGTGCCCGCCCGTACGACCAGCGGGTTGCCGCAGCGCTGGCCGAGGCGGACCTGGACGCCCTGCTCGACCTCGACCCGGTGGTGTCGACGGAGCTGAAGGCCGCCGGCCGTGGCCCCTGGCAGGTGCTCGCCAACGCGGCCCGCTCGGCCGGCGGTGGGTGGCGCGGCGAGCTGCGGTACGACGCGGCCCCCTACGGCGTCGCCTACTTCGTGGCGTCCTGGGAGCGGGTGTGACCAGCGACGGACCCGGCACGGTCGTCGCGGTGGTCGGCCCGACCGCGGCGGGTAAGTCGGCGCTGAGCATCGCGTTGGCGCATGCCCTCGACGGGGAGGTGGTCAACGTCGACTCGATGCAGCTCTACCGGGGCATGGACATCGGCACCGCCAAGCTGACCCTCGCCGAGCGGGACGGGGTGCCCCACCACCTGCTGGACATCTGGGAGGTCACCGAGCCGGCGAGCGTCGCGGAGTACCAGCGGCTGGCCCGCGCGGCGGTGGACGACATCCTGTTCCGGGGGCGGGTGCCGCTGCTCGTCGGTGGGTCCGGCTTGTACGTGCGGGCGGTGCTGGAGCGTTTCGAGTTCCCCGGCACCGACGCGGCGCTGCGGGAGCGGCTGGAACAGGAGTTGGCCGAGGGCGGCCCTGCGCCGCTGTACGCGCGGCTGCGTGCCGCCGACCCGGTCGCCGCCGAGGGAATCCTCCCCGGCAACGGTCGGCGGATCGTCCGGGCCCTGGAGGTGATCGAGCTCACCGGCGCGCCGTTCACCGCCTCGCTGCCGCAGCCCACACCGTTCTACCCGTCGGTGCAGCTCGGAGTCGACCTGGACACCGGGCTGCTCGACGAGCGGATCGCGCTGCGGGTCGACCGCATGTGGGCCGACGGCCTCGTGGACGAGACGCGTGAGCTGGTCGGGCGCGGGCTGCCCGAGGGGCGGACGGCGAGCCGGGCGCTCGGCTACCAGCAGGTGCTGCGCCTGCTCGCCGGTGAGTTGACCGACTCACAGGCGCACGAGGAGACGGTCCGGGCCACTCGGCGGTTCGTCCGTCGGCAGCGGTCCTGGTTCCGGCGTGATCCACGGATCCACTGGCTGGATTCGGCGACGCCGGGCCTGATCGAGGCCGCCCTGCGCCTGGTGCCCGCGGCCGCGCGATGATGAGGGCGTGAAGTTCACCAAGGGCCACGGCACCGGCAACGACTTCGTCCTCCTGCCCGACCCGGACGGTCAGCTCGACCTGACCCCGGAGCTGGTCGCGGCGCTCTGCGACCGACGGCGAGGCATCGGCGCGGACGGCGTACTGCGGGTGGTCCGCGCGGCCAGGCACCCCGAGGGCGCCGCCCAGGCCGGCGAGGCCGAGTGGTTCATGGACTACTGGAATGCTGACGGCTCGTTCGCCGAGATGTGTGGCAACGGCGCTCGGGTCTTCGTGCGCTACCTGGTCGACACCGGGTTGGCGACGCTCGCCGGCGCGGCCCTGCCGGTGGCCACCCGGACCGGCGTCGTGCGCGCGCTCGTCGAGGGCGGCACCGTGTCCGTCGAGATGCGCCACCCCCGGCTGTACGACGACTCCGTGGCCACCCTCGGCGAGTTGACTCTGCGCGGCACCGCCGTGGACGTCGGCAACCCGCACCTGGTCTGCGTCCTGCCGACCGGCGTGGAGCTGTCCGCGCTGGACCTGACCAGCGCGCCCGGGTTCGATCCGACGGTCTTCCCGGCCGGGGTGAACGTGGAGTTCATCGTGGCGGGCGACCCGGTCGACGACACCGACGGGCACACCCTCATGCGGGTGTACGAGCGCGGCAGCGCCGAGACCCTGTCCTGCGGCACGGGTGCCTGCGCGGTGGCCGCTGTGGCCCTGCGCGACGCGGGCCTGGACACCGGAGTGATCGCCGTAGACGTCCCCGGCGGCCGCCTAACGGTCACCGTGACCGACGATTCCTGCTGGCTCTCCGGCCCAGCTGTCCTGGTAGTCACCGGAGAGATCACTCTCGCCGCGCTCCCGCTGCCCGCCTGACCCCTTCCCTGTTGATCAAGAGGTTTGCGTCATTCCGCGCCTCGCGGATGACCGAAACCTCTTGATCAACAGGTGTCGTTAGGGGGCAGGGGGAGGGTCCGTCAGGGGGTTGCGCTTGCGTTGGCGGCGATCTCCGGGAGGTCGGCGGGGCCGGGGTCGGCGGCCGGCAGCGGGCTGGGGTTGTTCGCGGCGGCGCGGACGGCGGCGGCGACCGCCGGGGCGACCCGGGAGTCGAAGACGCTCGGCACGATCACCGTCGGGTTGATCTTGTCCTCGCCGACCACGTCGGCGATGGCCTGGGCGGCCGCGAGCGCCATCTCCTCGGTGAACTCCTCGGCGTGCGCGTCGAGCATGCCGCGGAACACCCCCGGGAAGGCGAGCACGTTGTTGATCTGGTTCGGCTGGTCCGACCGGCCGGTGGCGACCACCGCGGCGTACTTGCGTGCCTCCCGCGGGTCGACCTCCGGGTCCGGGTTGGCGAGCGCGAAGACGATCGCGTCCTTGGCCATTCCGGCGATGTCGTCGCCGGTCAGCAGGTTCGGCGCGCTCACGCCGATGAACACGTCGGCGCCCCGGATCGCACCCGGCAGGTCGCCGGAGTAGTTCTCCTTGTTGGTGTTGTCCGCCAGCCACTGCCAGGCCGAGTTGAGCCCGGTCTGCCCGCGGTGCAGGGCGCCCTCCCGGTCGTACGCGATGATGTCGCCGACGCCCTGGCGCAGCAGCAGCTTCATGATCGCGGTGCCGGCCGCGCCGGCCCCGGAGACCACCACCCGGACGTCCGCGAGCTGCTTGCCCACCACCCGCAGCGCGTTGGTCAGCGCGGCCAGTACGCAGATCGCGGTGCCGTGCTGGTCGTCGTGGAAGACCGGGATGTCCAGCAGCTCACGCAGCCGGGCCTCGATCTCGAAGCAGCGCGGCGCGGCGATGTCCTCCAGGTTGATCCCGCCGTACGCCGGCGCGATCGCCTTGACGATGGCCACGATCTCGTCGGTGTCCTGGGTGTCCAGCACCACCGGCCAGGCGTCCACCCCGCCGAAGCGCTTGAACAGCGCCGCCTTGCCCTCCATCACCGGCAGGGATGCGGCCGGGCCCAGGTTGCCCAGGCCGAGCACCGCCGAACCGTCGCTGACCACCGCGACGGTGTTGCGCTTGATGGTCAGTCGCCGGGCGTCCGCCGGGTTCTCGGCGATCGCCATGCAGACCCGGGCCACCCCCGGGGTGTACGCCCGGGACAGCTCGTCACGGTTGCGCAGCGCGACCTTCGAGGTCACCTCGATCTTGCCACCCAGGTGCAGGAGGAACGTCCGGTCCGACACCTTCCGCACGTCCACGCCGTCCAGCGCGGTCAGCGCGTCGACCACCTGGTCGGCGTGGCCGGCGTCGGCGGTGTCGCAGGTGAGGTCGACGATCACGTGGGTCGGGTCCGAGTCCACCACGTCCAGCGCCGTGACGATCGCCCCGGCCTCACCGACGGAGGTGGTGAGCCGGCCGATCGAGGAGGCGTCCGCGGTCACGGCAATCCGGATGGTGATCGAAAATCCGGCGCTCGGCAGTCGGGTGATGGCCACGGGATCCCTCCGTCACGGCTGGCGGCCACTCGGCCGCCGCCCGCATTTCTACCGGGTTGTCGAGTCCGACCAGCATTCGCCCCCACTTTTGGCGACCTTCAGCATGGGCATATAGCTGGTGCGTTCGCTGTTGTCTCATGTCAGGATTACGTTCTACTTATCAAAACGGACAGGAGAACCGCTTGCGAGACCAGGAGAGCTTTGTCCCCCAGGACGAGCTCGACGACGTCACCACCGGCGAGATGGAGCTGTCGGAGCGGCAGTCCCTCCGACGCGTCCCGGGCCTGTCGACCGAGCTCACCGACGTCACCGAGGTGGAATACCGCCAGCTGCGGCTGGAGCGGGTCGTCCTGGTCGGCGTCTGGACCGAGGGCACGGTGACCGACGCCGAGAATTCGCTGGCCGAGCTTGCCGCGCTGGCCGAGACCGCCGGCTCGCAGGTGCTCGAAGGGCTCATCCAGCGCCGTACCCGACCCGACCCGGCCACGTACATCGGCCGTGGCAAGGTCGACGACCTCGGCGCGGTGGTGCTCTCCACGGGTGCCGACACGGTCATCTGCGACGGGGAGCTGTCCCCGTCGCAGCTGCGCAACCTGGAGCAGCGCACCAAGGTCAAGGTTGTCGACCGGACGGCACTGATCCTCGACATCTTCGCCCAGCACGCCAAGAGCAGGGAAGGCAAGGCGCAGGTCGAGCTGGCCCAGCTCGAATACCTGCTGCCCCGACTGCGCGGTTGGGGTGAGACGCTCTCCCGGCAGACCGGTGGTTCCGGCCGGGGTGGCGGCGCCGGCGGCGGCGTGGGCGTTCGTGGTCCCGGTGAGACCAAGCTGGAGACCGACCGGCGGCGCATCCGCCACCGCATCTCCCGGCTGCGGCGCGAGATCAAGAACATGAAGACGGTCCGCGTGACCAAGCGCGCCCGACGCTCCCGCAACGCCGTCCCCGCGGTGGCCATCGCCGGCTACACGAACGCCGGCAAGTCGAGCCTGCTCAACCGTCTGACCGGCGCGGGTGTGCTCGTGGAGAACGCGCTGTTCGCAACATTGGACCCCACCACCCGTAAGGCCACCGCCTCGGACGGGCGGCTCTACACCCTCTCCGACACGGTCGGTTTCGTCCGGCACCTGCCACACCAGATCGTCGAGGCGTTCCGCTCGACACTGGAGGAGGTCGGCGCGGCGGATCTGGTGGTGCACGTCGTCGACGGCACCCACCCGGATCCGGAGGAGCAGGTCCGGGCGGTCCACGCGGTGCTCGCCGAGGTGAGTGCGGACCGACTCCCCGAGTTGCTGGTGGTCAACAAGACCGACGCGGCCGACGAGGACACTCTGCTGCGGCTCAAGCGGCTCTGGCCGGACGCGATCTTCGTGTCCGCGCACTCCGGGTGGGGCATCGACGGGCTGCGCGCGGCGATCGAGGAGCGGCTGCCACGCCCGGCCGTGGAGGTCCGGGCCGTGCTGCCGTACGACCGGGGTGACCTGGTGGCTCGGGTGCACCGCACGGGCGAGGTGCTCAGCACGGCGCACCTGCCGGAGGGCACTCTGCTGCACGTCCGCGTCGGTGCGGAACTGGCTGCGGAGCTGGCACCGTTCGACGTCGAGCGGCAGGGGCAGGCAGCCAGCAGCCGACCCTGAGCGGTCACGGCGTCATCCACCGGAAACGCGTGGCATGCAACACTGGCCGAATGCGCCGCGTTGTTTCCTCGGTCACGGTTGCCCTCGGCCTGCTCGGGGCAACCGTGGCGCTCGCCGGAGTCGCCGCGGCGGCTCCCGCGCCCGGGTCGTCCGAGCCGCCCGCCGTCACTCCCGGTCAGAAGCGGTGCACGATCGCCGACGAGCGACTGCGGGAGCTGTCCGGCCTGGTCGCGACCAGGACCGGCTTCATCGTCATCAACGACGGCACCGAGGTCGCGGCACGCAAGCGGGTCTTCTTCCTCGACAGCAAGTGCAAGATCTCGAAGGAGCCGGTCCGGTACTCGGGGCAGGGCCCGTTCGACACCGAGGATCTCGCCCTCTCCAAGGACGGCGGCACCCTCTGGATCGCCGACACCGGTGACAACACCACCTCGAAGGAGCGCCGCACGCGCGTCGCGCTCTGGTCGATGCCGGTCACCGGTGCCACGCCGCCGACGCTGCACCGGCTCTCCTACCCCGAGAACAAACCGCACGACGCCGAGGCGTTGCTCATCGGCGATGACGGGAAACCGTTGATCATCACCAAGGTGACCAGCGGCAAGGCCGAGATCTACACCCCGACGGCGGCCCTGAAGAAGGGCGGCGACACCGCCCCGGTGCCGATGCGCAAGGTCGGCGACATCGCGCTGCCCCAGACGCAGACGGAGAACACGCTCAACACGTTCGGCCGGATCGCGATCACCGGCGCGTCCCGGTCACCGGACGGCTCCCGGGTGGTCCTGCGCACCTACGCGGACGCCTTCGAGTTCGACGTGACCGGCGGTGACATCGTCGGCGCGCTCACCACCGGCACGCCGCGGGTGACGGCGCTGGCCGACCCGTTCGGCGAGGCCATCAGCTACACCCCGGACGGGAAATCGTTCCTCACCGTCTCCGACGCGGGCCGGTTCACCGAAGACGAACCTCTCGACATCCTCAGCTACACGCCGTCCAACTCGACCGCGGTGCCACTGGCTCCGGAAGGGGCCGCCAAGCCGGCCGCTTCAAAATCCTGGACCGCCGGGCTGAGCCTCGACGACATCACATACCTGGTCGGTGCGGTCGGGTTGATCGGCCTGCTGCTGGTCGGCGCCGGCATCTTCGGCATCGTCCGGGCTCGCCGCCGCCCACCGGCCGCCGCCGCGTCCGACCCGGATGGCGAGCCGTTGGGCCCGCGCGCAGGCCGTGCCGCCGAGGGGTTCCCGGCAGATGGTGACCGTTCGGGTGGTGTCTACGGTGGCGGCGCGCCGGTGGGAGGTGCGGTCTACGGCGGCGGCGGTGGTGCCGGTCGTGGCGGTCCGGCCCCGGCGGGCGGTGCGGTGTACGGCGGCGGTGGCCGTCCGGCGGCCGCCGACGGTGGCAACGGGCCGGCCCGGCCAGGCGTTGCCGGTGGCGGCGTTTACGGTGGCGGTGGTCGTCCTCCGGCGAGTGGCGGCGGTCGTCCCCAGGGTGGCGGCGGTGGTCGTCCTCCGGCCGGTGGCGGGGGTCGTCCCCAGGGTGGCGGCGGTGGTCGTCCTCCGGCCGGTGGCGGTGGACGCCCCCCGGCCAGTGGCGGCGGTCGTCCACAGGGCGGGGATGGTCGTTCCGGCGGTGGCGTGTACGGCGTCGACGGTGGCCAGCCCGGCGCGGGTCGTGCGGAGCCGCCCCGGCGCGGGGGGCAGGAGCCAGACCCGCGGGGCCAGCGGCCCGGCCGTCGGCGTGACGACGACTCGCCCGTCGACCCGTACGGGCAGTATCCCGGCGGTGGTCGCGGCCACCGGGGCGACCGTTACTGAGGGTCGTTAAGCGGGGAACGGGGATCGGTCGCTCTGACGGACCGTGAACCAGCGCGGGTGAGCGCCGTGGCACTCACCCGCAGACCGGTCAGATCCGGCGCAGCACCGCCACGACGCGGCCCATGATGGTGGCGTCGTCACCGGGGATCGGGTCGAAGGCCGGGTTCTGTGGCATCAGCCAGACGTGCCCGTCACGCCGCCGGTAGGTCTTCACGGTCGCCTCGCCGTCGAGCATGGCGGCGACGATCTCGCCCGAGTCGGCGGTCGGCTGCTGCCGGACGACCACCCAGTCGCCGTCGCAGATCGCCGCGTCGAGCATCGAGTCGCCCTTGACCTGGAGCATGAAGACCTCGCCCTCGCCCACCAACTCGCGGGGGAGCGGGAAGATGTCCTCCACGGCCTGCTCGGCGAGGATCGGCCCACCGGCGGCGATCCGGCCGAGCATCGGCACGTACGCCGGGGTCGGCCGTTGTGCGCGGGACATTTCGTCGTCGATGGCCTCGCTGGGGGCGCGGACGTCCACCGCGCGCGGCCGGTTGGGGTCGCGGCGCAGGAAGCCCTTCTTCTCCAGCTCTTTGAGCTGGTAAGCGACGCTGGACGGCGACACCAGGCCGACGGCTTCGCCGATCTCCCGGACGCTCGGCGGGTAGCCGTGCCGGTCCACCCAGGTGCGAATGAACTCCAGGATGCGGCGCTGGCGGGCGGTCAGGTCGACCGTCGCCGGGTCGGGAAAGGCGCTGACCACCGGCGTGACCGGGCGCACGGTGGGCTGACCCGTCCGGCTGCGCGCGGCACTGCGGCGTCGGGTGGCTGGCGGGCCCGCATCGGTAATCTGCTGCGGGCTCTTCGGCCGGCTGGCCCGGTCCTCGGTCACGTCCGTCCTCCCTGGTCGGCGCTGGGTGCCTCGTCGGCTCGTGGTGCGTGCGGTGGTGCCACGTTGTTCATGACCGTATAGGTGAGATCGGTCATTTTCAAACATCTGTACGACCTCTTGTCGGCGTGTCGGTGCGAAAAACCGCTCCGGTCGTACGGATGTTCTGATAAATGGTACGCCAAATAGCACGCACGTTCGATCGCCCCGCCCGCCCCGCCCGCCCCGCCCGCCCGCCCCCGCCCCCCGCCCTCGTTGATCTAGGTCATATCGCCGTGATTGGAGATCCACTAGTGGTGATGTGCCCTAGATCGACGAGGCAGGGGTCGGCGAGGCAGGGGTCGGCGAGGCAGGGGTCGGTGAGGCGGGGTTGGTGCGGGTGGTGGGGTGGCGGTAACTCGGCGGCGGTCTCGGCGTTGGGTTTTTGGGCGTGGTGGTGGGGGTGGATGACCGGATGGTCCGTGACGCGCCGGACAGGCGCGCCAACTTGACCCGGGTTCGCCTGCGACATACGGTCAACCCCTAGATGTAGTAGTGACATGGGCGTAAGTTGCCTACAGGTTGGGTCCGACTACCGACCGCACTCCCGTAACGTCGATCACGGCGGGCGTCATCCGAGGATGGCACCGTCGTGGTGAGTCGTGCCCGGGGGTGTCCGGTGTACGCGTAGTTGATCATTTTTAGGAGGTGGGCGATGCGGTGTCCGTACTGCCGGCACGCTGACTCCCGGGTGGTCGACTCGCGGGAGGCCGACGACGGCCAGCTCATCCGACGGCGGCGGTCCTGCCCGGAGTGCGGCAAGCGGTTCACCACGGTCGAGGAGGCGGTCCTCGCGGTCGTCAAGCGCAGCGGGGTGACCGAGCCGTTCAGCCGTACGAAGATCATCGGCGGGGTGCGCAAGGCGTGCCAGGGCCGGCCGGTCGACGAGGACTCGATCGCGTTGCTGGCTCAGAAGGTCGAGGAGACCGTGCGGGCCAAGGGCGCGGCCGAGATTCCCAGCCACGACGTGGGGCTGGCGATCCTGGGCCCTCTGCAGGGCCTGGACGAGGTGGCGTACCTGCGGTTCGCCAGCGTCTACCGGTCCTTCGACTCGCTCGCCGACTTCGAGCAGGAGATTGAGACATTGCGGGTCGCCGCCCGCGCCCGGGCGGGCGCGGCGGAGGCCGGGGCGGCGGGACCCGCCGGCCGTACCAATTGAGTTTTGTTTGACGAGGGGGCGGATGAGATGTCGGGGGATGGTGTGACGACAAGCAGGTCACGTGGCAAGGCCAACGCGAGCGCTGGGCTGAAGATCGAGCGGGTGTGGACGACTGAGGGGGTCCACCCGTACGACGAGGTCACCTGGGAGCGCCGCGACGTCGTGATGACGAACTGGCGGGACGGCTCGATCAACTTCGAGCAGCGTGGCGTCGAGTTCCCGGCGTCGTGGAGCGTCAACGCGGCGAACATCGTCACCACGAAGTACTTCCGGGGCGCGGTGGGGACCCCGGAGCGGGAGTGGTCGCTCAAGCAGCTGATCGACCGGGTGGTCACCACCTACCGCACCGCGGGTGAGGAGTACGGCTACTTCGCCAGCCCGGCCGACGCCGAGATCTTCGCGCACGAGCTGACCTGGATGTTGTTGAACCAGGTGTTCAGCTTCAACTCGCCGGTCTGGTTCAACGTCGGTACGCCGTCGCCGCAGCAGGTCAGCGCCTGCTTCATTCTGGCTGTCGACGACTCGATGGACTCGATCCTCGACTGGTACAAGGAGGAGGGGCTGATCTTCAAGGGGGGCTCCGGCTCCGGGGTCAACCTGTCGCGGATCCGCTCGTCCCGTGAGCTGCTCTCCTCCGGCGGCACCGCCTCCGGCCCGGTCAGCTTCATGCGCGGCGCGGACGCCTCCGCCGGCACCATCAAGTCCGGCGGCGCGACCCGCCGGGCCGCCAAGATGGTCATCATCGACGTGGACCACCCGGACATCGAGGAGTTCGTGGTCACGAAGGCGCGCGAGGAGGACAAGATCCGCGCCCTGCGTGACGCCGGGTTCGACATGGACCTCGGTGGCTCCGACATCGTCAGCGTGCAGTACCAGAACGCCAACAACTCGGTCCGGGTCTCCGACGAGTTCATGTCGGCGGTGCAGAACGGCGGCGGCTTCGACCTGCGTGGCCGGCTCGACGGCTCGGTGATCGACACCGTCGACGCCAAGAAGCTGTTCCGTACGATCTCGCAGGCCGCCTGGGAGTGCGCCGACCCGGGTCTGCAGTACGACGACACGATCAACGACTGGCACACCTGCCCGGAGACCGGGCGGATCACCGCGTCGAACCCGTGCTCGGAGTACCTGCACCTGGACAACTCCTCGTGCAACCTGGCCTCGCTCAACCTGATGAAGTTCCTCCGTGCCGACGGTGGCTTCGAGGTGGAGAAGTTCGTCAAGTCCGTCGAGTTCGTCATCACCGCGATGGACATCTCGATCTGCTTCGCGGACTTCCCGACCGAGAAGATCGGTGAGACCTCCCGCGCCTACCGGCAGCTCGGCATCGGCTACGCCAACCTGGGTGCTCTGCTGATGGCCACCGGCCTGCCGTACGACTCGGAGCAGGGCCGCTCGGTCGCCGCGTCGATCACGTCCCTGATGACCGGCACCGCCTACCGCCGTTCGGCCGAGCTGGCCGGCGTCGTCGGCCCGTACGACGGCTACGCCCGCAACGCCGAGCCGCACAAGCGGGTCATGCGCAAGCACGCCGCGGCCAACGACGAGATCAAGCCGACCAGCCCGGTGGCCACCGCGATCGTCCGCGAGGCGACCAAGCAGTGGACCCAGGGCAACAAGATCGGCGACAAGTTCGGCTGGCGCAACGCGCAGGCGAGCGTGCTCGCCCCGACCGGCACGATCGGGTTCATGATGGACTGCGACACGACCGGCGTGGAGCCGGACCTGGCGCTGGTCAAGTTCAAGAAGCTGGTCGGCGGCGGCTCGATGCAGATCGTCAACCAGACGGTTCCGCGCGCCCTGCGCAGCCTCGGCTACCCCGAGGAGCAGGTCGAGGCGATCGTCGAATACATCGCCGACAACGGCCACGTGGTGGACGCTCCCGGCCTCAAGCCGGAGCACTACCCGGTCTTCGACTGCGCGATGGGGGAGCGGACGATCGCCCCGATGGGTCACGTGCGGATGATGGCGGCCATCCAGCCGTTCGTCTCCGGCGCCATCTCCAAGACGGTCAACATGCCGGAGGCGGCCACCGTCGAGGACGTCGAGAAGATCTACTTCGAGGGCTGGAAGCTCGGCCTCAAGGCGCTGGCGATCTACCGGGACAACTGCAAGGTCGGCCAGCCGCTCTCGGTGGCGAAGTCCAACAAGGCCACCGAGCCGGCCGCCGTCGAGACCGTGTCGGCCGCGCCGAGCGCGGTGGAGAAGGTCATCGAGTACCGGCCGGTGCGTAAGCGCCTGCCGAAGAAGCGCCCGTCCGAGACGGTCAGCTTCTCCGTCGGTGGTGCCGAGGGCTACCTCACCGCGTCGTCCTACCCGGACGACGGCCTCGGTGAGGTCTTCCTCAAGATGTCCAAGCAGGGCTCGACCCTGGCCGGGGTGATGGACGCCTTCTCGGTGGCCATCAGCATCGGCCTGCAGTACGGCGTGCCACTGGAGACGTTCGTCAGCAAGTTCACCAACATGCGCTTCGAGCCGGCCGGCATGACCGATGACCCGGACGTGCGGATGGCGGCCTCGGTGATGGACTACATCTTCCGTCGCCTGGCGCTGGACTTCCTGCCCTACGAGCGCCGCGCCGAGCTGGGCATCTTCACCGCATCCGAGCGGGCCGCCCAACTGCGGGCCGAGGCCGACGCGGAAGCCGCCGGGGTCACCGGAGCGGAGCTCACCGCGATGGCGTCCTCGGCGCCGGTGGAGAGCCCGCCCAAGCCGGAGGCCATCGCGCAGCCGGCCCAGGAGATGGCCGAGGTGGCCGCTGCCAAGCCGGCCCCGAGCGTGGGTTCCAGCACCGAACTGCTGGAGGCCGTGATCGGCAAGGCCGCCGACGCGCCGCTCTGCTTCACCTGCGGTACGAAGATGCGCCCGGCCGGTAGCTGCTACGTCTGCGAGGGCTGCGGCTCCACCAGCGGCTGCAGCTGACGTACGCGCAACGCGGCGCTGCCCAGGCCTCCTGCTCGGAGGTCGGGGCAGCGCCGTTTCCAGCTCTCGCAGGTCCTCGCCGAGGGCGCATGTGCCGTGAGATCGCTATACCTCAGAGGCATAACTATGACTCTGAGGTATAGCGCTCATCGTCGTTAGTGCCCTCAATGGAGCCGAGCCGGCAGACCATGCTGCGTCGGGTCCGAATTTTCACAGAGATCTTCGTCTTTGAGTAAGCGGTCATCCGGCCGAGGTCGATTGCGGCAGGAGCGGGCGCATGAACGTCCGCTCGTACCGCACGACACATCCCGAGTCGTCGCGGATGCTGTCAGCCGCGACGAACTCCGGGTCATTGCCGAACCGTGCGCGGTAACGCTCGTAGGCTGCCAGGCTCTCGAAGCTGAACAGCGCCTCGGCCTGGTCGCTGGCTCCCTCGGCGGGTAGGAAGTAGCCGTGGTGCACACCACCGTGCTTGGCCACCAGCCGCATCCACGCGCGGGCGAAGTCTTCAAACGCCTCGATCTGCGCGGGGTCGATGGTGTAGTGCACGACGCAGGTGATCATGGCGTCACCATACGGGCCGGTGCTCTCGTAGCTCGGCACGACCGCGCGGCGCCGACGTGGATGCCGGGTTGGTAGCCATCGTTCAGTAGCCGGCGAGCTGCGGGGCCAGCGCGATCACTACGAAGCGGATCGTTCGGCCCAGCAGGCACGTCGCCGCGAAGGCGGCCGGGCGCATGGGCGTGCGGCCCAGGTAGACGCTGGCGGCCAGCAGCGGTGGAAATCCGGTGACGGCGCTGACCAGCAGCACCCCGGTCGCCTGGCGGGGACGTTCCATCACCTCGACGAGTCGGGTGCCGGCCGCCTTCGAACGCGCGAGCATCGTGCCCAGTCGGCCTGGTGGCTGCGGCGCGGCGGGCGGGCGTCTGGTGAGCCGGCGTTGCAGCCAGGTCGAGCGGATGGCGCCGCGCGCACCGAGGAAGATCAGGACCTTGCCGGCAGTCTGACCGGCGGCGGCGGCCACGCCGAGCGCCACCGCCGGCGCGCCGGTCGTCGCCCCGGCGGCGATCAGGTACGGCTCGGCGGGGGTGAACGGCAGGAACGCCGACAGGAGCCCGACGGCCGCAGCCGTCAGGACGGCGATCATGGCTGGGTGTGCGGCAGGCCCACCGGCAACTTGGCGGCGCAGACCAACGAGACGACCTTCACCGCGGCGACCCCGAGGGCGAATGCGACGGCCACGGCTGTCGGTGTGTAGATCGCGAGGATTACCACCGCGGCGGTGTTCAGCGCCTTCGCCGGCGGAGACCAGTTCCACCGGTAGATGCGCCGATCGACGCGGGCGAAGTAGTTCGGGCTCAGCAGCGGCCAGCGCAGGAACATCAGGCTCAGCAACTGGTCGATGACCATGAACTGGACGAGGAACACCGCGACCGGCAGGGCCGTGGCGGGCCGCAGCACGACCAGTGCGGCGGCGCAGGCCGACGTGCAGGCACGGTCCGCGACGATGTCGAAGACCGCGCCGGTACGCGTCTCCTGTCCCAGGGCTCGGGCCGTGAAACCGTCGAGGATGTCGCCGATCCAGTAGATCAGGTACGCGGCGACGAGCAGATGGGCGCTGCGGTGGGTCAGCGCCGCCACGGCGAGCCCGACGGAGGCGGCCGTCCGTACGGCGGTGATGGCGTTGGGGATGTTGAGCAGCGTGACCGGCGGACTGAGGCCGACGGCGGTCATTCCGCGTCCTTGAGGATCCGTTGTATGTCCGCGGTGCGCCGGTTCAGATCGGCCAGCTGCGTGCTCATGTCGGTGAGCAGGCGCTGTGTTTCGGTGGCCTGCTCGACGTACTGCCGCTGCAGTTCGCCCGACACGGTGACCCGCTTGCGGACGGCCGCATACCAGACGCCTGCGATGAGCAGGGCGGCGACGACGATGAGGAAGACCGAGGCGACGTCCATCTAACTGTTTCCTTTCGGTACGGCTTCGCCGTCACCGGCGTTGCTCAGGGTCGTGACGGCGGCCGCCACCATGTCGGGCGTGAGGTGCAGCGAGAACGGCGTGGCCTCGTAGAACTTGAGTGCCTTGCCGTCCGCGGACAACTCCAGATGCGCGGTGACCAGCCCGGCCTTCTCCAACTTTTTGAGGTGCACCTGCAGCAGTGCGCGGCTGATGCCCAGGTCGCGGGCGAGCTGTGACACGTAGGCGCGTCCGCCGGTCAGTGCGGCGAGCACACGCAGTCTGTGCGGACTGGCCAGGGTGGCAAGGACCTCGACCAGCCGGTCGCCGCTCAGCTCTCCCATAGCTCACCTTGGCTCATGCCAACTATTATTGGCATGCGCTAGAACAGCTGTCAACCCGACGCACCGAGTTGCCTGCCACGTGGATTCCGCCCGACCCCGACCAGGCAACGTGCTGACCCGACCCGCTGGACGGGCCCCGGGCGTGATGACTCATGCCCGAGGCCCGCTCGCTTGCACAGTCAGCGTCGTACGGTGACCTGCGCACCGATCGCGATCACCTGATCCGGGGTGAAGGAGAGCGGTGCTTGGAGGTTGAAGGCCGTACCGTCCGGCAACGGCGCCTGCAGGAACCAGATCTCCTCGGTCCGAACGAGCCGTGCCGCCCGACCATTGACCCGTACCGGCTGTTCTTCGACGGCACCCTGAACCCAGCCCATGAGATCCGACTCGAGACCGGCTACCAGTTGGACCGACATGGTCCTCGTGGAGTCGTCCGAGCCAGCGTCGCCCAGAGTCAGGATCGTGTTGTCCTTGAAGAAGCGCAGCTCCCAGCCAGCTGGTGCCAGGCCGACCCGCAATGGGACCTCCTGCGGCCGGTCCACCAGGGCGGCGGCGAGGGCCCGGACGGTGGCCTCGGTGGCGAGGCGGCCGTTGCCGGTAACCGACACCCACTGACCCGGCTTCCGCTGCCACCGCACCGTCACCGATGGCGAGCCGGTTTCCTGCGGGGTCTCCGTGAGCTCTCCGGGTCGACCGTCGATCGTGATCGCACGGGCCCGCGCGTCATGGGCGCGTGGATCGTCCTGCGACCAGACCCCCAGGTAGACGTCGTCGTTCCCGCCGTCACCCGCGAGGTACACGGCGATGAAGTGGTCCGGTTCACCGCTGAACACCGGGTCCGTCAGCCCGGCGGGCCGCGGGTCCAGAGCAAGCGGGAAGACCGGAGCAGTGAAGGAGACGAGCGACACTCCAGCAGGCGGTCGGACCGCAGGTGGTGGCGGATCGGGCGGCGCACCGATGACCGCCACGGCTGCCGCCGCGATCGCGGCGACGGCGGCGAGACTCAGCAGCCGTGTCCGCGGCGTCCAGGCGGGGCGCCCCGGCCTGGCCCACCGCCCGGGCCGTCGTGCGGCGGTGCCCGCGATTTCGGCCATCAGCCGAGACCTGGCCGCGGCCAGGGCCGGCTCGGAGGGGGGTACGGGGTCGGGGCCGTGCTCACGAAGCAGGGCGATCTCGTTCATGACGGCTCCTCGCTGGTCCAGAGGGCGGGAAGAGCTTCGCGGGTGACCCGCCGGGCGCGGTTGAGCCGGGAGCGGACCGTGCCGACCGGGATGTCCAGGACGACCGCGATCTCGGCGTACGACAGGTCAGCCCACGCGGTGAGCAACAGGACATCGCGGTCTCGACGGTGCAGGGTGGCCAGCGCGGCGGACAGGTCACGCCGGAGCGACCGGGCGTCCACCCGGCCCTCCGCGTCATCGGCCGGCGAAGGCTGCGCGGGCCGGTCTGCCGTGGCACGGGCCAGCGCCCGGTACCGCCGCTCCTCCTGCCGTACGTGCCTGCGCAGAAGGTTGGTCGCGATGCCGAACAGCCACGGGCGAACGTCGACCTGTGCCGGCCGGTACGCCGCCCGACGGCGGAACGCGATCAGGAACGTCTCGGCCAGCAGGTCGTCAGCCTCCGGCCCGATGCGTCGGGCCAGATACCGGTGCACCGCCCCCGCGTGCCGGTCGAACAGTGGCGCGAACCGCTCCGCGACCAGAACGGACTGCGCTATCAGGGCATGGTCGGCATCCCCGTCGTCGGGCGGTTCCGACCCCTGGTCGTTTGCGTCGGCTGACCCCACGTCCGGCGGGTACGGCCTGGGTGTTGTCGTCATACCTGTTCATGCCCGATCCACGTGACTGGGTTCATGGTGCTCGACCAGTGTCCGCCCCCCGGATGCTGCTCGCGGTCTGCGACCATCGGGCCATGACGAGCGCGGGGAACTATGTCGACTTCGCCGTCCGGGAGGCGCGTGGGGTGTCGCCCGTCTACGAGCGTCTGGCGCTCGCCGTGTCCCGGGACGCCGAACTGCTCGCCCTGCTCGACGGGCTTCCGCCAGCCAAGCGGCAGCCGAATCTGCTGTTCAGCGTCGTCCGCTGGCTCGGCGGCCCGGTCGATGATCCGGCCGCCTTCCACGACTACGCGGTGACGCACTGGCCCGCCATCGAGGCGCAGCTCCGCACCCGGGCCACCCAGACGAACGAGACCGGCCGGTGCGCGGTGCTGCTGCCGGTGCTCGCCGCGCTGCCGCAGCCGCTCGCCCTGCTGGAGGTCGGCGCGTCCGCCGGGCTCGGCCTCTACCCCGACCGGTACGCGTACCGCTACGGCGAGCACCAGGTCGGCTCCGGCGAGCCGGTCCTGGAGTGCGCGGCAAGCGGGTTGGTGCCGCCGGCACGCGTACCCCAGGTGGTGTGGCGGGCCGGCCTGGACCTCAACCCGCTCGACGTGACCGACCCCGACGACGTGTCCTGGTTGGACGCGCTGATCTGGCCGGAGCACGCGCACCGGCGAACCCGGCTGCGCGCCGCGGCGGCGGTCGCCGCTGCCGATCCGCCGCTGCTGCTACGTGGCGATCTGGTGGACGACCTGCCGGCACTGGCCGCGCGGGCGCCGGCCGGCGCGACGCTGGTGGTGTTCCACACGTCCGTGCTCTATCAGGTGCCCGCCGCGCGCCGGGAGGCGTTCGTCCAGCTGGTCGGTGAGCTGCCCGGGCACTGGGTCGCGAACGAGGGTCCGGAGGTGCTGCGGTACGACGGGTTGCCCGACCCGCCGAGCGATGCGCTGCACAACGTCCTCGCGCTGGATGGCACACCGGTGGCCTGGACCCGGGGGCACGGCCAGGCGATGACCTGGTTCGGCTGACGGGTCGGGGCCTGCGTCGAGGATCGAAGCGGTCCTACGTCGCGGTGCCGTTGTCGAATGCTCTCTGGTGGCGGCGGATCTCGGCATGGTGGTCGGCGGACCAGGCCGCCAGGGCCAGGACGGTGGACAGCAATGACGTGCCGAGTTCAGTGAGGGCGTACTCGACGCGGGGTGGGACTTCGGGGTAGGAGGTCCGGCTGACGAGCCCGGTGCGCTGTAGGTGCTTCAGGGTCAGCGTGAGCATCCGCTGCGAGATGCCGGGGATCGCGGCAGCCAAGATCCGAGTAGCGGGTGGGGCCGTCGGCGAGGGTGCCGATGATCAGCACGCTCCACTTGTCGCCGACGAGGTCCAGGACTTCACGGATGAAGTCGGCGTCCTCATCCTCCCAGTGCGCGCAGGGCCCTGGCGTCTTCCGGACGTTCGCCCGCACGTTGGTGCGTCTCCGTCGAAGATCCTCTGCGCTCATCGTCATTGCCCATCCGTCGCTTGGTCGCTACACACAGATGGACCACCGCCTGCACCGGGCGCTGGACCGTTTCGCGTACGGCGACCAGGTGCGGGTGATCCACCGGTCGTTCCAGCTACACCCTGACCTGCCGCGTGCGGGTGTCAGCCAGGTGAAACTGATCGAGATGGCTGGCGCTCCCGCAACGACCGTGGACCGGGTCCTACGGCCGATCGAGCGGGCCGCCGCGGCGGAGGGCCTGACGCCCTACCGCGCGGTCGATCGCACGTTGGGCCCGACCGACCTGGCCCACGAGCTGCTGGCCTACGCCGCTGACCAGGGCCGGGGCAACGAGATCTGGTCGGCGATGTTCCGGGCGCACTTCGGGCAGGCACGCAAGCTGTGGACGGCCGGGGAAGTCCTCGACTTCGCCGCTGAGGTGGGCCTGGACCGCGCCGAGGCCGCCGAAGCCCTGCGCAGCCGCCGCTACCGGGCCCGGGTGACAGCCGACCAGCACGAGGCCGAGCGACTCGGCGCCCGAGGCGCGCCGTTCCTCGTGTTCGACGGTCGCTTCGCCGTCCCCGGGGCTATCGGCACCGATGAGCTGCTGGCGGTGATCAGCAAGGCGTGGGACGACAGCCATACCACGCCGCAGCCGCTGCCGGTCGTCGACGGCGCCGAGGGCATGTGCGCCCCGGACGGATGCGCGGTGCCCGAGCGCAGCATCTGATCCCGCCCGTGGCCGGCCAGACACCGTCCTGCCCACTGCCGGAAGGAATGGACGTGACCTAGCGGGGCGTTCTGGCGCGCAGGGCCCGGACGAACCAGTCCAGCGCCGGCGCCGTATGCCCGCCCGCCGGCCAGCCGTTCACCACCGCGAGCAGGTCGAGGTAGCGGTCCCGGCGCGGGTCGTTCGCCGTCTCCAGCCGGGTCAGCAGCCGGCGCCGCAGGTCGGCGTCGTCGGGGCGGTCGGTGAGCTGCGCGTACCGGCCGGTGACGGCGGCCACGACGGAGTCGGCGGCGGGTGTGGACGGGTCGATGCCGGCAGCGAGGGCGGGGGCCGCCGCGTCTCGGGCCACCGCAACGGCATCCGGGCGGGGCAGCGCCGGGACGTCGTGATCGGCGTCGTACTGCCGCACCAACCGCCGCAGGCTGGCGCGGAAGTCCGGGTCCTGCGCCAGCTCGGCCAGCTCCATCCACGCCCGCACCTGCTCGGTGCTGGGCTCGTCGGGCAGTTCCGGCGTCAGCGACCGCATGATCCCGGGGTACGCCGGCCCGGTGGCCACGCCGTCGAAGACGGCGTCGAGGAAATCGGTGACCAGCCGGTGCCGCTCCTGGTCGGAGAGTCGGGCCAGCCGGTGCAGCAGCTCCACCTGCTCCGGGCCAGCACCGCGCCGGCTCGCCTCGGTGAGCACCGCCTGGCGCAGCCGGAGAACCTTGATCTGCACCGCGAGGGCCTCTGCGTGTGCGGCCGTCGCCTCGTGCAGCGGCACCTCCCGATCCACCACCCGGCGGATGGTGGCGAGGTCCACGCCAAGGTCGCGCAGCGTCCGGACCAGCTCCAGCCGGGCGACGGCCTCCGGCCCGTAGCGGCGGTAGCCGGCCGCGCTGCGGTCGGTCGGCGGCACGACGCCCTGGTCGGCGTAGTAGCGGATGGTCTTGACGCTCAGGCCGATCCGCCGGGCCAGCTCGCCGATCGTGTACCGCGTTTCACCGCTCATGCCCCCACCCTGCCGTCTCCCCCCGCTGGAGACTCAAGCCCGGCACTGTCGGCGTGCGGCTGCACCACCAGCTCGGCGGTGGATCCCCGTGCGGCCAGGGCCGGTCGGAGCGTCGAGCCGGTCGGCAGGGCGGGTACGGTCCCAGGGCCGCCGACACCCGGATGGCGGAACGGAGGCTCCACCGGTGTCCATCGCCCTGATCACCCTCGGCGGCACGATCGCGATGGCCGGCGTCGACGCCAGCCGTCCCGGCGTGGTCACCCGTCTCACCGGCGCGGACCTCACCGCCGCCGTGCCCGGCCTCGCCGAGCTGGGCGTACCCGTGGACGTGCGGGACCCCCACGCGGTGCCCAGCGCCAACCTCACCGGCCGCCACCTGTTCGACATGGTCGAGGAGGCCTCCCGGGCGGTGGCCGGCGGCGCGACCGGCGTGGTGGTCACCCAGGGCACCGACACGCTGGAGGAGACAGCGTTCCTGGCCGACCTGGTCTGGCCGCACGCCGCCCCGCTGGTGTTCACCGGCGCGATGCGCAACCCCACCCTGGCCGGCGCGGACGGGCCGGCGAACCTGCTCGCGGCCATCCGGGTGGCCGCAGCGCAGGCCGCCCGTGACCTGGGCGTGCTGGTCGCCGTCAACGACGAGGTGCACGCCGTTCGCTGGCTGCGCAAGACGCACAGCACCAGCACCGCCACCTTCGCCGCACCCAACGCCGGCCCGATCGGTCAGGTGATCGAGGGGGAGGTGCGGATGCTCACCCGGCCGGAGCGGCACGAGCCGCTGCCGCCGATCGACCCCGCCCGGCTCGACGGGACCCGGGTGGCCCTGTACGTGGTGACCATGGACGACGACGGGCTCCTGCTGAACGGCCTGGCCAGCACCCACCAGGGTCTGGTGGTGGCCGGCTTCGGGGTGGGGCACGTGCCTGCCCCGCTGGCCCCGGTGCTCGGGGACCTCGCCGGCCAGATGCCGGTCGTGCTCACCTCCCGTTCCGGGGCCGGGTCGGTGCTGCGGCACACCTACGGGGCGGTCGGCTCGGAGACCGACCTGCAACGGCGCGGGCTGCTCAACGGCGGGCTGCTCGACCCGTACAAGGCCCGGGTGCTGCTGCGGCTGCTACTGGCCGCTGGCGCCGGTTCGGACGAGGTGGCCGCCGCCCTGGCACGGCACGGCTGACCACGGGCCGGGCGCTCCGACGGCGTCCCTAGACTGCTGCGGTGACCGGAGAGCGACGACCCCTGGCCGATCGGCCGCTCACCGAACCGCACCCGTCCCGGCTCCCGCCCGAGCACCCCGACCGGGCCCACGTCCTCGCCGTGCACGCAGCCGCGCTGGCCGCCGGGGAGGCCGGCTACCTCGACCCGGCGACCGGGCTGTTCGTGCTCAGCGCTGGCTTCCTGGCCCGGCGCGGCACGTGCTGCGGACGCGGTTGCCGGCACTGCCCGTACGTCGACGACCCACCGTCCGGATGAACGCCGACCGGGTCCCGGCGGGCCCTCCGAACGAGGGCTTCCGCCCGACCCGGACACCCCGTACGGTTTCCGACGGACATCAGGCGGGCGGCTTCCGCCGTCGGTCGGCGAGAGGGTGGAACGTGCGCGGGCGGATCGTGGTCGCCGGGCTGGCGGGGCTGCTGGTGAGCGGCTGCGCTGCCGAGGCAGAGCCGGTGGCGGTGCCGCCGCCGGTGCCGATCGCGGTGGACGTGGCAGCGGCCTCCTCGGGCGGCGCCTGTCGGCTGCTGGACTTCGCGGTGATCGAGCAGTTGGTCAAGGCGCGCTTCGACGTGGCGGCGGCCAGCGAAGACGGCGACACACACACCTGTGTGGTCCGCGCCGGAGGCGCGACCCTGCCGGAGCTGATGTTGAGCGTGACCGAGACCACGATCGACAAGACCACCTTCGGCGCGGACGTGACACCCGACAAGGCGGCGAAGGTCACCGGTCTGGGTCAGCAGGCGTACAGGCGGACCATCGCCGCGGCGAGCGGGCACGGACCGGTCGCCGAGGTGGGCTGGCTGGCCGCCGACGGACGGTTGGCCACGTTGAGCTGGACAGGTGTTCGCGGCAGTAAGCGCGCGGAGGCCGAGAAGTTGACCGGCGGCCTGGCCGCGCTTGCCAAGAAGGTGGACACCCGGGCGCTGTGATTCCCGGGTGTCCGGTTGGCCAGTTGGCGGCGACTCAGTTGGCGGCGACGAAGACGCGGGAGGCGACCTCGCGGGGCAGGCGCACCCGGTCCCCGGAGCGGTCGATCGACACCCCGTCGCGCTCCTGCGCCACGGTCACCGTGGCCCCCGGGTCGACACCGGCGGCGTGCAGTTGGCGCAGCACCTCGGCATCCTTCTGCACGCTCTCGCAGATCCGGCGCACCACGACCGGCCCGGAGAGGCCGGGGAAGGCCAGGTTGCGCTCGCCCTCAACGGCCTCGGTGGTCTCCACCGCTGGCGAGCCCAGCTCCTGCAGACCCGGGATCGGGTTGCCGTAGGGGGAGCGGGTCGGCCGGTTGAGCAGGTCGTACACCCGCTTCTCCACCGCGTCGCTCATCACGTGCTCCCAGCGGCAGGCCTCTTCGTGGGCCTCCTCGTAGGGCATCCCGATGACGTTGACCAGCAGCAGTTCGGCGAGGCGGTGCTTGCGCATCACGGACACGGCGCTGCCACGTCCCTGCGCGGTGAGCGTCAGGTGCCGGTCGCCTTCGACGGTGAGGAGGCCGTCGCGCTCCATCCGGGCGACGGTCTGGCTCACGGTGGGGCCGCTCTGCTGCAGCCGTTCGGCGATCCGGGCACGCAGTGGCGGCACCCCCTCCTCTTCCAACTCAAGGATGGTGCGCAGGTACATTTCGGTCGTGTCGACCAGGTCGTGAGACTTCATAACGTCAGCGGCCCTCCGGTGCACGATGCTACCTCGGGTGTTCGGCCAGCGGCCGCCGCCGAACCGCGTGCCGTCGACACGGATGGTGTTGGATGGTCGCCATGTCCGGTACCCAGGAGCCGCTGGTCGAGGTCGATCGGCTCGCCGCCGAGCTCGACCGCGCCGATCCGCCCACCCTGCTCGACGTCCGATGGCGGCTCATCGGCCCGCCCGGCCACGACGATTACCTCGCCGGCCATCTGCCCGGCGCGGTCTTCATCGACCTGGACACGGCGCTCTGCGGGCCGCCGGGCGTCGGCGGCCGGCATCCACTGCCCGACCCGGCCGCGTTGCAGGCCGCGCTGCGGGCCGCCGGCGTCCGCGCCGGTCACTCCGTGGTGGTGTACGACGGCGGCGACGGCCTGGCCGCCGCGCGGGCCTGGTGGACACTGCGCTGGGCCGGGCACCGCCCGGTGCGGCTGCTGCACGGCGGCTACCCGGCCTGGGTCGCCGCTGGACGGCCTGTTTCCACCGACGCACCCGCCCCCACCCCTGGCGATGTCGAGGTGCGCCCCGGCCATCTCCCGGTGCTCGACGCGGGCCAGGCCGCCGCGCTGGCCGCCGCGGACGACGCCGTGCTGCTCGACGTACGGGCGGCGCCCCGCTACCGGGGCGAGGTGGAGCCGATCGACCCGGTCGCCGGGCACGTGCCGGGAGCCGCGAACCTGCCCGCCGGGGAGTACGTCGGCCCGGACGGGCGCTTCCCGGCCGCCGACGTGTTGAGCGAGCGCTTCGCCGCCGTCGGGGTGACCGGGGCGCAGGCCGTCGGGGCGTACTGCGGCTCCGGGGTGACCGCCGCGCAGGCGGTGCTCGCGCTGCACCTGGCCGGCCGCGCGGACGCGGCGCTCTACGTTGGATCGTGGAGCAACTGGGTGGCCGACCCGGCGCGCCCGGTCGCCTCCGGGCAGACACCTGGCCGCTGACCAGCGCGTGCGGTGGGCCGGCGGCGGTCCTCGTGCAACGATGGGCTCATGTCCGACGACACGGTGGTGGTGTGGGACGAGTCGCTGCTCGCCTACGACATGGGTGACCATCCGCTCGACCCGATCCGGGTGGAGCTGACCATCGCGCTCGCCCGCGAGCTGGGCATCCTGGATCGTCCAGGGGTGCGCATGGTCAAGCCGGAGCCCGCCGACGATGCCCTGCTCACCCGGGTGCACGACCCGGCCTACCTGGCCGCGGTGCGCGCCGCGCCGCGCGACCCGCTCTTCGCCGGGTACGGGCTGGGCACGTCCGACAACCCGGTCTTCGAGGGGATGCACGAGTCCAGTGCGCTGATCGCGGGCGCGACGGTGGCCGCAGCCGAGGCGGTCTGGCGCGGCGATGCCCGGCGGGCGGTGAACGTGGCCGGCGGTCTGCACCACGCGATGGCAGCCCGGGCTTCCGGTTTCTGTGTCTACAACGACCCCGCGGTGGCCATCGCCCGCCTGCTCGACCTGGGCGCTGAGCGAATCGCGTACGTGGACGTCGACGTGCACCACGGCGACGGGGTGCAGGACATCTTCTGGGACGACCCCCGGGTGCTCACGGTCAGCCTGCACGAGACCCCGCTGGCGCTCTTCCCGGGCACCGGTTTCCCGGACGAGACGGGCGGGCCGGGCGCGCAGGGCACCGCTGTCAACATGCCACTGCCTCCGGGTGTCGACGACACCGCCTGGCAGCGGGCCTTCCACGCCATCGTGCCGTCGGTGCTGCGCGCGTTCCGGCCGCAGGTGCTGGTCAGCCAGTGCGGTGCCGACGGGCACCGACTGGATCCGCTCGCCGACCTGAACCTGACGGTGGACGGGCAGCGGGCCACCTACCTGGCGTTGCGGGCACTCGCCGACGAGCTGTGCGACGGCCGTTGGGTGGCCACCGGCGGCGGCGGGTACGCGCTGGTCGAGGTGGTGCCCCGGGCCTGGAGTCACCTGCTGGCCGTGGCCACCGGTGACCCGATCGACCCGGCAACGCCCACCCCGCCGGCATGGCGGAACCTGGTCGCCTCCCGTCGTCTGGGCCGGGAGGTGCCGCTGCGGATGACCGACGACGCGGACCCGTCGTACGAGCCGTGGCAGCCGACCGGCGAGCCGAACGCGGTGGACCGGGCGATCGCGGCCACCCGAAAGACGGTCTTCCCGCTGCTCGGGCTCGATCCGCACGATCCGCGGGACTGAGTCGGGCCGGGGAGGGCCGGGCCGGTGACGACCGTGGACCAGTCGGTGGACGTGCTGCTCAGCGACGGCAGCACCGTCCAGTTGCGACCGATCAGACCGGCTGACGCGCCGGGCATCGTGGCGATGCACAGCCGGTTCTCCGAGCGCACCCGCTACCTGCGGTACTTCTCGCCGTACCCGCGCATCCCGGAACGGGACCTGGTCCGTTTCGTCACGGTCGACCACCACGACCGGGAGGCGTTCGTGGTGCTGGCCGCCGACCAGATCGTCGCGGTCGGCCGTTACGAGCGGCTCGGCCCGCAGGCCCCGGAGGCGGAGGTGGCCTTCGTGGTGGAGGACGCCTACCAGGGTCGGGGCATCGGCTCGGTGCTGATGGAGCACCTGGCCGACGCCGCCCGTCGCAACGACATCATGAGCTTCGTCGCCGAGGTGTTGCCGACGAACGGGACGATGCTGCGGGTCTTCTCCGACTTCGGCTACCAGGTCCAGCGCGAGTACGCCGACGGCGTGGTGCACCTCAGCTTCCCGATCGCGCCCACCGAGGCCACGCTGGAGGTGCAGTTCGGCCGGGAACACCGCACCGAGGCCCGCTCGATCGCCCGACTGCTCGCCCCACGGGGCATCGTCGTCTACGGCGCCAGCGCCACCGGCCAGGGCGTCGGCGCGGCGGTGCTCGGGCACCTGCGCGACGGCGGTTTCACCGGTGCGGTGGTGCCTGTGCATCCGAGCGCGTCGACCGTGGCGGGCCTGCCCGCGTACCCGTCGGCGGTCGAGGCCGCGATGCCGGTGGACCTGGCGGTGGTGGCGGTCCCGCCGGAGGCGGCGACCGCGGTGGTCGCCGACGCCGCCGCCGCGGGGGTGCACGGCCTCGTCGTCATCTCGGCCGGCTTCGCCGAGGCCGGCGCCGAGGGCGCGGCCACACAGCGGGCGCTGGTCCGCGCGGCGCACGCCGCCGGGATGCGGGTGGTCGGCCCGAACTGTCTGGGCGTGGCCAACACCGATCCGACGGTACGCCTCAACGCGACCCTCGCCCCGGTGCTGCCGCCGGCCGGCCGGGTCGGCATCTTCAGCCAGTCCGGTGCGTTCGGGGTGGCGCTGCTCGCCGAGGCGGACCGGCGTGGCCTCGGGCTGTCCAGCTTCGTCTCGGCCGGCAACCGGGCCGACGTCTCCGGCAACGACCTCCTTCAGTACTGGCAGGACGACCCCGGCACCGACGTGATCATGTTGTACCTGGAGACGTTCGGTAATCCGCGCAAGTTCGCCCGGCTGGCCCGGCGGATCGGCCGCGCCAAGCCCGTCGTCGCACTGGCCTCGCCCGCCCGCCCGCCCGGAGTGGGCGACACCGCCGGGCCGGACGAGGTGGCGGTGGCCGCGCTCTTCGCCCAGTCCGGGGTGATCCGGGTGGACACCGTGCCGGAGCTGCTCGACGTGGGTGTGCTGTTGGCCAACCAGCCGCTGCCGGTCGGCGGTCGGGTCGGTGTGGTCGGCAACTCGTCCGCCCTGACCGGGTTGGCCGCCACCGCCTGCGCGGGGCAGGGCCTCACCGTGGCCGATGGCTATCCCCGCGACGTCGGGCCGAGCGCCGGGGCCGCCGAGTTCGCCGCCGCCCTCGCGGAGACGGCCGGCGACGACGGGGTGGACGCCCTGGTGGTGGTCTTCGCCCCGCCTCTGCCCGGCCAGTTGACCGCTGTGGACGCCGACGTGACCGCCGCGCTGCCGGCCGCTCTCGCGCTGGGCAAGCCGACCGTGGCGACGTTCCTGGTCGGGCGGTTGCCGTCGGGGGTGCCCGCGTACGGCGGCGTGGAGGAGGCGGTCCGGGCTCTCGCCCGGGTGCACCGGTACGCCGAGTGGCTACGCCGCCCGCCTGGGGTGGCGCCCGAGTTGCCCGGCATCAATCAGGCCGCCGCGCAGGCCGCGCTCCGCAGCGACGCCACCGACCCGGGCGCGCTGCTGGCCGCGTACGGCATCGATGTGGTGGCTTCGGTGCCCGTCGACTCGGTCGGCGCGGCGGTCGAAGCGGCGGCGCGGCTGGGTTTCCCGGTGGCGCTCAAGGCGGCCGCGCCCGGGCTGCGGCACCGACTCGACCTCGGCGCGGTCCGGCTCGACCTGCCCGACGAGCCCGCCCTTCGCCGGGCGTACGCCGAGCTGGCGGCGACCTTCGGCGCGGAGGCGCTGGTCCAGCCGATGGTGCCGCCGGGGGTGGCCTGCGTGGTGGAGTTGGTGGAAGACCCGGCGTTCGGGCCGGTGGTCGGCTTCAGTCTCGGCGGGGTCGCCACCGAGTTGCTCGGCGATCGGGCCTGGCGGGCGGTGCCGCTGACCGACCGGGACGCCGCCGAGCTGGTCGACGAGCCCCGGGCGGCGCCGCTGCTGCGGGGGCACCGGGGTGCCGCACCGGTCGATCGGGCGGCCCTGGCCGACCTGCTGCTGCGGGTGGGTCAGCTCGCCGACGAGCAGCCCCGGGTGCGGTCGCTGACCCTCAACCCGGTGCTCGCCCGCCCGGACGGCATCTCGGTCCTGCACGCCCAGGTACGGGTCGGCGGTGTGGTCGCCCGACCGGACACCGGCCCCCGCCGCTTGTAAATGCCCTCTTCTCGGAGCATCTGCTCAGGCGCGACTGGAAATCTGCTGGACGCCCCAGGTGTTCCCGTCCGGGTCGGCGAAGAAGACGAAGCCGACGTTGTCCAGCTGATCCGGCACCGGCCGGGGGTTCTGACCCACCACCTGGATTTCGCTGACCTCCACACCACGTTCGACCAGCTCGGCGTGGGCCCGCTTGAGGTCGGGCACCACCAGTTGCAGGCCCTTGAGCGAGCCCGGCGGCATCTCCGGGACGACGCCTTTGCCGATCACGATCGAGCAGCCGGAGCCGGGCGGGGTCAGCTGGACGATGCGTGCCTCGTCGCTGATCACCGTGTCGTAATCCACCGCGAAGCCGAGCTGGTCGGCGTAGAACTTCTTCGCCCGGTCCAGGTCGGAGACGGGCACGATCACGACTTCCAACGTCCAGTTCATGGTTGCTCTCCTCGTATCGTCGTTGTCGACCGCAGCAGCTCGGCGAGCCGCGTGTAGCTCTGCCCGACACCTCGGGCCATCGGGTAGCGCAAAACGGTGTCCCGCCCCTGCGCGGTGGCGTAGAGCAGCGTGGTGGTGACTGTCGTTCGCTCGGCCAACTCGGTGAACTCGTGGCTGACCAGAGTCTCGCCCGGGTAGGACTGGTCGTCGAAGAGTTCGGTGCAGACCAGCCGCTTCGGTGGGTCGATCTGCCGGTAGACCCCGGCCTGGACCATCCGGGCTCCCTCCGGGCCCAGTGACACGAACCGCCACCGCCCGCCGACCCGCAGGTCGACGTCGCACTGCGCCAACCTCCAGCCGCGCGCGCCATACCACCGGACCAGCAGCTCGGGTTGGGTGAACGCGGCGAACACCAGCTGTGCTGGTGCGTCGAACAGCCGACTCAACACGATCTCCCGGTCGCCCTGGGTGTGCACGACGAGTGGGTCGTCGATGCCGGTCACGCGCCCGTTCCGTCCGGTCGGGCACGCCGCCGCTCGGCGTCGGTCTGGTCGATGGTCTGGAGTTCGTCGAGCAGGTTGTCGAGGCGCTGGTAGCTCTCCGCCCAGTAGTCGCGGTAGTCGGCGAGCCACGCCGTCGCCTCCCGCAGCGGGCGGGCCTCCAAGCGGCACGGCCGGCGCTGGGCGTCCCGCCCCCGGCTGACCAGGCCAGCGCGTTCCAGCACCTTGAGGTGCTTGGAGATCGCCGGCTGGCTCATCTCGAAGGGCTCTGCCAGCTCCGTCACGGTCGCCTCACCGACCGCGAGCCGGGCGAGGATGGCCCGCCGGGTCGGGTCGGCCAGCGCCGCGAAGGTCGCGTCCAACAGGTTCGTGCCCACCGCTCATAACCTCCCAGTTAAATAACCAGTTGGTTCTATCGCGGATCGGCGCCACCGTCAAGCACCTCGCAGCATGGAAGGCCCCGGCGAACCGCCAGGGCCTTCCATGGGAACCGAGTGCGTCAGCAGGCGTACGCCTCCAGGCGCTGGGCCCGCTCCGGGTCGCGCAGCTTCAGCAGCGTCACCTTCTCGATCTGGCGGATCCGCTCCCGGGACAGGCCGAACTCCCGGCCAACCTCGTCCAGAGTGCGCTGCCGGCCGTCGTCCAGACCGAACCGGAGCCGAATGACCGCCTGCTCCCGCTGGGACAGGGTGGCCAGCACGATGCTGACCTCGTTGCGTAGCTCGCCCTGCGCGGCCGCGTCGCCCGGCTCGTTGCGCGGGTCCACCGAGGCCACGAAGTCGCCGAGCGCGCTCTCGCCGTCGTCGCCGACGGCCTGATCCAGGCTGACCGGCTCCCGGTCGTAGGAGATCAGTTCGATGACCTGAATCTCGGGGATCTCCAGCGCGCGGGCGACCTCGGCGACCGTGGGTTCGCGGCCCAGCGTCACCGACAGTTCGCGGCGGGCCCGGACCATCCGGTTGACCTGCTCGACCATGTGCACCGGAATGCGGATGGTGCGGGCCTGATCTGCCATGGCCCGGGTGATCGCCTGCCGGATCCACCAGGTGGCGTACGTGGAGAACTTGTAGCCCTTGGCATAGTCGAACTTCTCCACCGCCCGGATCAGGCCGAGGTTGCCCTCCTGGATCAGGTCGAGAAAGGCCATCCCGCGGCCGGTGTAGCGCTTGGCGATGCTGACCACCAGCCGCAGGTTCGCCTCCAACAGGTGGTCCTTGGCCGCCCGGCCCTCCGCGACGATCAGCTCCAGGTCGGTCCGCAGCTCCGGGGAGACCGGGGTGCAGGTGGCCAGCTTCTCGTCGGCGAACAGGCCGGCCTCGACCCGCCGGGCCAGGTCGACCTCCTGCGCGGCCGTCAGCAACTTGGTGCGGCCGATCCCGTTGAGGTACGCCCGGACCAGGTCGGTGGAGATGCCACGCTCGTCGGTGGCGTCCAGGTCGGCGAGGACCTCGGAGGCCCCGTCGGTGTCGGTCGTGGTGGCCGGGCGCATCCGGTGTTCCGTCATCTGCAGGACCATCTCTGTCTCTCCCCGTGTCCACGTCTGTGCCGTGTCTCCGGCCCAGTGGTGCCGGTGTGAGACACAGCTTGGCGGGCGGGGCGTAAAACGGGAGTGAGGCGATCGGGCACCCGACAGGAATTGGGTCGGATCGCTGGTGCGGTGTGTCGTCCGGATGTGTGGTTGCCCGCCCCGGCTACGTTGCGGACGGTCGACCACCCCGGTCGGCGGGGACAGAAGATGGAGGACGGTGTGGTCTTCAAGCGGCTCATGAAGGCGATGGGGGTCGGCGGCCCGTCGGTGGAGACGGTGCTGGCCAACCCGAACTGCCGCCCGGGCGGCCAACTGGAGGGCCGCATCCAGGTGGTCGGGGGTGACCACCAGGTCGACATCGACCACGTGGCACTCGGCCTGGTCACCCGGGTCGAGGTCGAGAGTGGCGACAACGACTACGACACCACTCAGGAGTTCCACCGTCAGCAGGTCACCGGCGCGTTCCGGCTGGAGCCAGGGCAGCGTTACGACATCCCGTTCCGCTTCGACGTGCCGTGGGAGACACCGGTCACCGAGCTGTACGGGCAGCACCTGCACGGCATGACGATGGGTCTGCGTACCGAGCTGGAGGTTGCCCGCGCGGTCGACAAGGGTGACCTGGACGCCGTGTCGGTGCACCCGCTGCCGGCGCAGGAAAAATTGCTGGACGCGTTGCTGCGACTGGGTTTCCGGTTCGCACGCGCCGATGTGGAGCGTGGGCACATCTATGGCGTACGGCAGACGTTGCCGTTCTACCAGGAGATCGAGTTCAGCCCGGCGCCGCAGTACGCCCGCTCGATCAACCAGTTGGAGGTCACCTTCATCGCCGATGCGCAGCAGATGCAGGTGGTGCTGGAGGTCGACAAGCGTGGCGGCGTCTTCACCGAGGGTCGGGACGCCTTCGGTCGGTTCACGGTCGACCACGCCACCGCCGACCGCACCGACTGGACCGCCGAGCTCGACAACTGGCTTCGCCAGTCCCTGTCCCGCCGAGGCCTCTTCTCCTAACGGGGCAAGCTCCACGTGCCCTTCGCGGGTGATCAAGAGGTTTGCGTCAGATCGAGGGCAAATTCTGACGCAAACCTCTTGATCACCCCCGCCTTCCGAACGCTCTCCCGCGCGATCATGAAGTTATTGCCCCGACACGCCGCCGCGGCGGGCAATAACTTCATGATCAACGGGGAGAGGGGGTTGGGGTGGGGGTTGGGGTTGGGTTAGAGGTCTAGGAGGAGGGTGCGGGGGCCGATGTTGGTGCTCTCGACCAGCATGTGGGCGCGGAAGCGGCCGGTCTCGACCGGCGCGCCGCGTTCGCGCAAGGCCTCGACGACCGCCGTCACCAGTGGTTCGGCGACCTCGGCCGGGGCGGCTGCGGTCCAGCTCGGACGGCGGCCCTTGCGGGCGTCGCCGTACAGAGTGAACTGGCTGACCACCAGGATTGGCGCGCCGGTGTCGGCGGCGGACCGCTCGTCGTCCAGGATGCGCAGCTCGTGCACCTTGCGGGCCATCGTCCGGGCGGTCTCCGCGGTGTCGGTGTGGGTCACTCCGAGCAGCACCAGCAGACCGTCCTCGATCGCGCCGACCACCTCGCCGTCCACGGTCACGCTGGCCCGCCCGACGGTCTGCACCACCGCGCGCATCAGCGGACCATCGTGATGCCGGCCGCGCCTGCCGCGCGCATCAGCGGACCATCGTGATGTCGGCCGCGCCTGCCGCGCGCATCAGGCGGTCACCGGCTCGATGAAGCCACGCTCCACCAGGTGCGCCACGATCGGGCCCGCGGCCTCTGCCATCTCGTCGGGCTCGACGTCGTGCGCCGCGGCGAGTAGGGCGAGCTGATCGCGTAGCGGCAGCCGACCGTCGGCGCCACCGACCAGCGCCAGCACCAGCGGGTCGATCTCCTCGGTCCAGCGCAGGCCGTGCGGCATCGCGAGGACCTGCCGGTCCACCGCCCAGCCCTCGTCACCCATGGTGGCCTCCTGCTGCAGCTGGAGGCCCTCGGCAGCCCGGTAGCGCTCGGCGAGCAGCGCCTCGGTGTCGCGTACCCGAAGGAAGTCCTGACGGTTGAACCAGGCGGCGACCTGGTCGCCCAGCGGCGGCCGCACCCGCTGGCGCAGATCCTCCACCCGGACCACCGGGTCGGCGTGCCCACTCCGGCGCAGCGACACGATGCCGAAGCCGATCCCCTCCACCTTGTGCGCGTCGAACCAGTCCAGCCAGGCGGCCATCCGCTGTGGGTCGGCGGTCTCGCCGACGTCGGTGAGCCACAGGTTGACGTACGCCATCGGGTCGGCCACCTCGCGCTGGATCACCCAGGCGTCCAGGCCGGTCCCGGAGAACCAGCCGGCCACCCGCTCGTCCCACTGCTCACCGGCGACGTGCACCCAGTTCGCCAGGTACTGCATGGTGCCGTCCTCGGTGAGCAGGCCGGGCGCGGCGGCTGCCAGCTCGGCGCCGATCGCGTCACCGACCCTGCCGGAGTCGCGGTAGACGTGCGTGGTGGTGCCCGGGCCTACCACGAACGGCGGGTTGCTCACCACCAGGTCGAACCGCCGGCCGGCCACCGGCGCGACCATGTCGCCGCGCAGCAGCTCCCAGTCCTGGCCGTTGAGGGCGGCGGTGGTCGCGGCGAAGCGCAGTGCCCGCTCCGAGAGGTCGGTGGCGGTCACCGCGGCGGCGTGGGTGGCCAGGTGCAGGGCCTGGACGCCGGAGCCGGTGCCCAGGTCCAGCGCGGTGTCGACCGGTCGGCGCATGGTCGCGCCGATCAGGGTCTGGGTGGCCCCGCCGATGCCGAGGACGTGCTCGGCGTGCAACGGTCGGCCCGGCCGGGCGCTGGCCGGCACGTCGGCGAGCACCCACCAGTCGTCGCCGTACGGCTCCAGGTCGACGCCGGCGCGCAGGCCGTCGCCGTACCGCTCGACCAGCCCGCCGGCCAGCGCCTCCTCGATGCTCAGCGGCGCCAGCGCGGCGGCCACCACCGCCTCCGGCTCGGTCTGGTCGCAGATGAACACCCGGATCAGGGTGCCGAGCGGGTCGCCGTCCTCGGTGGCGCGCAGCGCGGCCCGGTAGTCGTTGCGGGCGACCGCGGTCGTGGCCTGCGCGCCCAGCCTCCCGGCGATGCCGTTGCTGGTGAACCCGCTCCGGGTCAGCGCGGTCCGCAGCGCGTCGACGCCGGTGGGGGAGAGCAGCATGTCGTGTTCGTCCACGCCGTCATCCTGCCCCCCGTTGCGTCCCGGGGCGGCACCACCCGCCCGAAGACGTCGGAGCGTCGGTGTCCGCCCAGGTCGGTGCGCCAGGCAGGATGGGGCGCATGACGCTTGTGCTGCCCATCGACCCGGAGGCCAACCGGCTGCTGGAGCGCAGCCCGCTGGCCAGACTCCTCGGCATGGTTCTTGATCAGCAGGTGCCGATGGAGAAGGCGTTCTCCTCGCCGTACGTGCTGGCGCAGCGGCTCGGCCATGAGCTGGACGCGACGGAGCTGGCCGGGTACGACCTGGACGCACTGATCGCGCTCTTCGCCCAGCCACCGGCGCTGCACCGATTCCCGAAGGCGATGGCGACCCGGGTGCAGGAGGTCTGCCAGGTCCTGGTGGCGCGCTACGGCGGTGACGCGGCGCTGCTCTGGTCCGATGTCGCCGACGGGCCGGAGCTGCTGCGCCGAGTTTCCGAGCTGCCCGGCTTCGGCAGGCAGAAGGCGCAGATCTTCGTGGCCCTGTTAGGCAAGCGGTTCGGGGTGACCCCGCAGGACTGGCGGGAGGCGGCTGGCGGGTACGGCGACCCGGGCGCGTACCGGTCGGTGGCCGACGTCACCGATGCCGATTCGCTGCGCCGGGTGCGCGAGTACAAGCAGCAGATGAAGGCGGCAGCCAAGGCGAAGAGCGCCGACGGCTGACCCGGTCGCTCAGGCGGCGGTGGGGTGGGCCAGCGAGGCCAGCGCGCGTCGGACGTCGGCGAGCGAGACGGTCGCGGAGTCGTCCAGGTCGGCCAGGCCGGCCTCGATCCACTGGCGCATCAGCGTGGTGACCCCGATGCCCCGGGCGTCGGCGGCGGCTCGCACCCGCTCGTAGGTCTCCAGCGGCAGCCGGACTGATCGGCTCACCATCGGCACGTCGGTGTCGGGGGTGGGGAGATCCACCGCCGGGCTCTCATCGATCAGTTCGGCGATCCGGTCGTCGCCGCTGTGGAACTGCTTGGTCGCGTCGTTACGGTGCATCGTCACGGCCTCCTCATCGGCGAGATCTCCGCACGGCCTCGTCGTAGCGCTTGGACTCGGCGTCACTCAGTTCGCGAGCGGAGAGGATGTCCCAGTCGTTGTCGGTGCCATCGGCCTCGGCGAGCAGCACCGCCAGTCGGCGGCCCCGACGGGCGGCGGCGTAGACCACCATCACGTCGTCGCCCAGATGGCGGATGACCCGTCGGGCGCTGTGCAGCGCCTCCCAGACTTCCCCGGGCGTGACGTCGTAGACCCTCAGGTTGGCCAACGCCTCGTCGGTGAAGCTGAACCTGCTGCCCACGCCGGCGAGCGTACCACGCACGTAACACGAAACAGGATGACTCGAAGTTCGCTGATCACGGCCGTGCGGTGACAGGATGAGGCGTAATCCCTTGAGGAGGTCCATGGTGAAGCATCAGGCGTACCAGCCGATTCTGATCACCGACGCCTCGCGCAGCCAGGACGATCAGCTCAACAGCCGTCAGCGCCGCTATGTCCTGATGATGGGCATCCGGGTGGTGTGCATCATCGCCGGCGCGATCCTGGTCGGCGTGAAAGCACCGCTGCTCTGGCTCTGGCTGCCGCTGTGCGCCCTCGGCATGGTGCTCATCCCGTGGCTGGCCGTGCTGCTGGCCAACGACCGGCCGCCCAAGGAGGAGCACCGGCTGGCCAACCGGTTCCATCCGCGCCAAGTGGACGACACCCCGCCGATGAGCCTCACCGCCGACGAGCGCCCGCACAAGGTCATCGACGCCGAACCCTGACCCGCGAGCGGGCCAGGGTTCGACAGGTCACGGCTGCGGCCGTGCGCCGATCGTGGAGACGGCCAGCCCGCCCAGATCGGTGGCGCGGTTCAGCGCCGCCGTCGGGGTGGCACCGGCGAGCCAGGCGGTGAGCAGACCGGCCGCGAAGGCATCGCCCGCACCGGTGACGTCCACCACAGTCACCCGCCGGGCCGGGGCCACGCTGACCGCGGCCGTGCGGTCCACCCAGACCGCGCCGGCCGCGCCGCCCTTGACCACCACCCGCCGGGCGGTCGCCGACAGCGCCCGCCCCTGCGCCGCCGGGTCCAGACCGCCGGCCAGCACCGTGGCCTCGTCCGCGTTGACCAGCAGCAGGTCGACGTCGCGTACCCAACCCAGGAACGCCGCCGCGCCCACCCGCCGCAGGGGCGCCGCGGAGGCCGCGTCGACGCTGGTGGTGAGCCCGCGCTCGCGGGCGGCGGCCAACGCCCGCAGCCCCGCGTCGCGCGACCCGACGTCCAACAGGGTGTACGCGGACAGGTGCAGATGCCCAGCGTCGGGCACCGCCGCGAGGGCCCGCTCGACGTGCGCGGCGCTCAGCCGCAGGTTCGCACCCCGCTGGCTGACCATCGTGCGCTCGCCGTCGGTGGCCAGCACGATCACCGTGCCGGTCGGGACGCCCTCGACCAGGTCGACCGCGCAGTCGACGCCTGCCCGCTCAAGCTCGGCCATCCGGTCCCGCCCCGAGTCGTCATCGCCGACCGCGGCGACGAGCGTGACGCCCACCCCCTGCGCGGCGACCCAGGCGGCGGTGTTGGCCGCCTGCCCGCCGCCACCGAGGCTGATCTCGGCCGCAGTGTCCGAGCCGGGCGCGAGCGGCCCGGACAGCACGGCGACCACATCGGTGATCACGTCCCCGACGACGACCACCCGGGCCGGTTGGGTCATGCCGCGACGGCGCTGGAGCGGGTGGCCGCGGCCACCGCGATCCGCGCGGCCAGGTCGGCGTTGCGCAGGATGATCCGGACGTTCACCGCCAGGCTCGCGCCCTCGGTGGCCGAGTGGAAGTGCGCCAGCAGGTACGGCGTCACGGCCTTGCCGGTCACCCCGTCCCGGTCCAGCCGGGCCAGGCCCTCGGCGAGGGTCCGGTCGTGCAGCTCCGGGTCGAGCTGCTCGTCGACCGGCAACGGGTTGGCGACGATCAGGCCACCGGCGTGTACTGCCTGCCGGTCACGGGCGGCCAGCACGGCGGCGACCTGCTCCGGCGTGTCCATCGACCAGTCCAGGTCGAAGCCGCCGTCGGTGAGGTAGAAGCCGGGGAACCGGCGGGTGCGGTAGCCGACCACGGCGACCCCGAGGGTTTCCAGCCGCTCCAGCGTCGCGCCGACGTCGAGGATCGACTTGACCCCGGCGCAGACCACCGCGATCGGGGTCCGGGCCAGGGTGATCAGGTCAGCCGACTCGTCGAAGGTGTGCGCGGCCTCCCGGTGCACCCCGCCCAGTCCGCCGGTGGCGAACACCCCGATCCCGGCTGCGGCGGCCGCCGCGCTGGTCGCGGCCACGGTGGTGGCGCCGTCCGCGCCTGCCGCAGCCGCCACCGCCAGGTCGCGGACGGAGAGCTTGGCCACGCCGTCGACGGTGGCCAGCCGGGTCAGCTGCCCGTCGTCCAGGCCGACCACCAGCTCACCGCGGATCATGCCGATCGTGGCCGGGACGGCCCCGGCGTCCCGGACCGCCTGCTCAATCTCCCGGGCCACCCTAAGGTTGTCCGGCCGGGGCAGGCCGTGCGAGACGATGGTGCTCTCCAGGGCGACGACGGGCTGGCCGTCGCGGAGGGCGTCGGCCACCTCAGTGCCGTAGCGAATGCGAAATTCAGTCACATTGGGCAACGGTACGGGGTCGGCCTCCGGCAGGCCTCAAGTGGACCCGGCTGTGATGACCTGCCAAACTTGACTGTTGGAGGTGCAGACGTGAGCACAGAGGTTCTCGAGCGTCCGGAGCTGAAGGACGCCGACACCGGTCCTGAGATGTTCCACTACGTCCGCAAGGAGAAGATCGCCGAGAGTGCCGTCATGGGCACCTACGTCGTCGCGCTCTGCGGCGAGACTTTTCCGGTCACCAAGGCTGCCAAGCCGGGTTCGCCGGTCTGCCCCAAGTGCAAGGAGATCTACGACTCGTATCGCGAGTGATCCTCGGCCGGCGTCCCGGCCGGCGACATAGCCTGCGGCGGTGACCACCTCCACCGCCCTGCTCCTCGCCGACCTGACCGGGGTTGCGGTGTTCGCCGCATCCGGGGCGTCGGCGGCGGTCGCCAAGCGGCTGGACCTGTTCGGCGTCGCGTTCGTCGGCTTCGTGGCCGCACTCGGTGGTGGGATCTTCCGGGACCTGGTCATCGACGAGGTGCCGCCGCTGGCCTTCGCCGACTGGCGGTACGTGGCCACCGCCGCGATCACCGCGCTCGCCGTCTTCTGGCTGCACCCACAACTGGCCCGACTGCGCACCACCGTCCTGGTGCTGGACGCGGCCGGCCTGGCACTGTTCACCGTGACCGGCACGCTCAAGGCGCTCGACGCCCGGGTGCCGGCGGTCGGTGCCTGCCTGATCGGCATGCTCACCGCGATCGGCGGCGGCCTCGGCCGAGATCTGCTCACCGCCGAGATCCCTGTCGTGCTGCGCCGGGAGATCTACGCGCTGGCCGCGCTGGCCGGATCGGTCATGGTGGCGCTGCTGTACGCCACCGGGCAGACCGGGCCCGCGCCGCTCACCGCCGCCGCCGTTCTGGTCTTCGGGCTGCGCCTGATCGCGCTGCGTCGGCGCTGGTCCGCCCCGGTGGCGACGCTGCGCCCGCCGCGTACCGGTGGGGCGGATCCGCGCACCGACCGGGAGTGGTGAGTCCGCGCAGGTTCCGGTGGTGGATGTGACCAGCGTGGCGTCGCCTGGGCCGTGGGACCCGCGCTGGTTATGCTGAGTCGGCCTTCGCGGCAGCTTCTGCGCGGAGGCGTTTTCATGGGCGGCGGTTTCGTGGCCCTCGCCCCGGATCCGCCGTCGTGCGGTCGGAGAGGAGCTTCGCGTGGCAGCCCGGACGCCGGTTCTCGAGACGTTCCCGGCGCTACGCGCCTGGCAGCGCAAGGCGCTGGTGGAGTACCTGCGCCGCCGCACCGAGGACTTCACCGCGGTCGCCACGCCAGGCGCAGGCAAGACCACCTTCGCCCTGCGGATCGCCGCCGAACTGCTCGGTGACGGCACGGTCGAGGCGGTCACCGTGGTCGCACCGACCGAGCATCTGAAGAACCAGTGGGCGGACGCCGCGGCTCGGGTGGGCGTCCAGCTCGACTCCGCGTTCCGCAACGCCGACGTGCACTCCGCTGCCGACTTCCACGGTGCGGTGGTCACCTACGCCCAGGTGGGGATGGCCCCGCAGGTGCACCGGCGGCGCACCATGACGCGACGGACCCTGGTCATCCTCGACGAGATCCACCACGCCGGCGACTCCCGGTCCTGGGGTGACGGGGTCAAGGCCGCCTTCGAGCCCGCCGTACGCCGGCTGATGCTCACCGGGACGCCGTTCCGCTCCGACGACAACCCGATCCCGTTCGTCAGCTACGAGCGGGGCGGAGACGGGCTGCTGCGCTCCCGCGCCGACTCGGTGTACGGCTACTCCGACGCGCTGCGCGACGGGGTGGTCCGGCCGGTGATCTTCCTGGCGTACTCCGGGGAGACTCGCTGGCGGACCAACGCGGGGGAGGAGCTGGCCGCCCGCCTCGGCGAACCGATGACCCAGGACCTGGTGGCGCAGGCGTGGCGTACCGCCCTGGACCCGGCCGGAGACTGGATGCCGCAGGTGTTGCGGGCCGCCGACGCCCGACTCACCGTGCTGCGGAACGCGGGTATGGCCGACGCCGGTGGTTTGATCATCGCCACCGACCAGCAGACCGCCCGCTCGTACGCCAAGCTGATCGAGCAGGTGAGCGGCGAGAAGGCCACGGTGGTGCTCTCCGACGACCTGGGCGCGTCCGCCCGGATCGCGACGTTCGGGGCGTCCGACCAGCGGTGGCTCGTCGCGGTGCGGATGGTGTCCGAGGGGGTCGACATCCCGCGACTCGCGGTCGGGGTCTACGCCACCAGCGCCAGCACGCCGCTCTACTTCGCCCAGGCGATCGGCCGGTTCGTCCGGGCCCGCCGGCCTGGGGAGACCGCGTCGGTCTTCCTGCCCAGCGTGCCGCACCTGCTCGGGCTGGCCAGCGAGATGGAGAACGAGCGGGACCACGTGCTCGGCAAACCCAAGGAATCCGACGGTCTGGACGACGACCTGCTGGAACGGGCGCAGCGCGACGACCAGGCCAGCGGGGAGTTGGAGAAGCGGTTCGCCGCGCTCTCGGCCACCGCCGAGCTGGATCAGGTGATCTTCGACGGGGCGTCGTTCGGCACCGGGGCTCAGGCCGGCACTCCCGAGGAAGAGGAGTACCTCGGCCTGCCCGGCCTGCTCACCGCCGACCAGGTTTCCCTGCTGCTGACCAAGCGGCAGGCCGATCAGATCGCCGCCCAGCGCCGCCGCACCGCCGAGCGGGCCGCTCAGCCGGCCGCTGCGGCCATTGCGGCGCCGCCTGCACCCATGAGCGCCGCCCAGCGTCGTGTGGCGCTCCGGCGCCAACTGAACGCTCTGGTGGCCGCCCGGCACCACCGGACCAATCAGCCACACGGCAAGATTCATGCCGAGTTGCGCCGACTCTGTGGCGGCCCTCCGAGCGCCCAGGCCACCATCGAGCAGCTTGAGGAACGCATCGCCACCGTGCAGACCCTCTGACGCCGCCCACCGGTCTCGGCTGGCCGCGTCACTCCATGATCACGCCACAACCAGGATGTAGTGGCCTCCTGGCCGATTCCAGGCCACTACATCCTGGATCGAGCACGATCATGGGCGCGGGGCGCGGGGCGCGGGGGGGTAGAGAAAAAGCCGACCGGAGACACCCTTGGGGTGCCTCCGGCCGGCTATGTCGGTTTGCGGATTTAGTTCGCCATCAGATCGGCGCCACGCCAACTGAAATCGGGCTCCGTCACGAACCGCTCGGTGATCTTCACGAGATCCTCCGCGTACTTGTTCGCGTGGTGCCCGCAGAACACCAGCTCGCTCCCACCCACCAGGGTGATCCGGAGCTTCCCGGCAGCATTGCAGCGGTCGCACCGTTCATCGGCGGCTGGGGGCGCCACCGTCTCGGGCGGCGGCGTGAGGGTCGAGTTCATCGCCTTCCTCCTCTGGTCGTCACCGATGAACAATCTCTTCGGTCGTTGCTCACCTATGGTGCAACACCCTTGCTAGGCACTGCCTTCCCTGTGTGCCCGCGGGGGACCGAGGTCACACATGGCAGGGACAGTGTGCCGTGCACCCAGGGTGCCACGTCAACGATCACATTCGTGCATCCGGACGATCACCATCTGGTGTTGCACACCAGGTGGTCAAAACGACACGTTCGGTTGACGAAACCCGCTCAGTCCAGGTAATCCCGGAGGACCTGCGACCGGGAAGGGTGACGCAGCTTGGACATCGTCTTGGACTCGATCTGCCGGATCCGCTCCCGGGTCACCCCGTAGACCTGGCCGATCTCGTCCAGCGTCCGCGGCTGACCGTCGGTCAGGCCGAAGCGCAGGCGTACCACACCCGCCTCACGCTCGGAGAGCGTCTGTAGCACCTGCTGGAGCTGGTCCTGCAGGAGCGAGAACGAGACCGCGTCGACCGCGACCACGGCTTCGGAATCCTCGATGAAGTCACCGAGCTGGCTGTCGCCCTCGTCGCCGATGGTCTGGTCCAGAGAAATGGGCTCCCGGGCGTACTGCTGGATCTCCAGCACCTTCTCCGGTGTGATGTCCATCTCCTTGGCCAGCTCCTCCGGCGTGGGCTCGCGGCCCAGGTCCTGGAGCAGCTCGCGCTGTATGCGGCCGAGCTTGTTGATGACCTCGACCATGTGCACCGGGATGCGGATGGTGCGGGCCTGGTCGGCCATCGCGCGGGTGATCGCCTGCCGGATCCACCAGGTGGCGTACGTGGAGAACTTGTAGCCCTTGGTGTAGTCGAACTTCTCCACCGCGCGGATCAGGCCGAGGTTGCCCTCCTGGATCAGGTCGAGGAAGGCCATGCCGCGCCCCGTGTACCTCTTGGCCAGCGACACCACCAGTCGGAGGTTCGCCTCCAGGAGGTGGTTCTTGGCCCGCTCGCCGTCGCGGGAGATCCAGCCCAGGTCACGGACCATCTCCCGGACGAGCTTCTCCTCGCCCTCGTCGGCCGCGCGCAGCTGCTCGGCGGCGTAGAGCCCGGCCTCGATCCGCTTGGCCAGCTCCACCTCCTGCTCGGCGTTGAGCAGCGGAACCTTGCCGATCTGCTTCAGGTACGCACGGACCGAGTCGGCGGAGGCGGTCAGCTCGGCGTCCCGCCGGGCCTGCTTGAGGGCCTCGGACTCCTCGTCGTCCCACTCGAAGTCGTTGTCGGTGGCCGAGGCTGCGGCGTCGGTCTCGGCGGCCTGGGCCAGCTCGGCCGGCTCCTCGACCACCACGTCCTCGATCGTGGCCGCAAGCTCCTCCGGGTCGATCTCGCCCTCGGCGCCCTCGCCCTTCGCCTTGCCGCCGGCCTTGGTCGGCTTGGCGCCGGCGGCCGCGGCCACCGTCGCCTTGGTGGCCCGGGTCGGCTTGGCCTCGGCGGAGGTGCCCGTGGCCTTGCGTGCGGCCACCTTGCGCGGGGCCGGCGTCGGCGCATCGTCACCGGCGGGCGCCTGCTTCGGGGCCGGCGCGGCGGCCTTCTTGGTGGTCTTGGCGGTGGTGGCCCGGGACGCCGGCGTGGTCGAGCGGGCCGCGGCGACGCGGGGGCGGCGGGTGCTCGCCGAGCCGTCCACCACGACGGTCACTCCCGCCTCGGAGAGCGCCCGCAGAATCTTCTTGGCCTGGGCCGGAGTCACCTCGGCGGACTCGACGGTGCGCGCGAGCTGGGCCGACGTGAGCTGGCCACCGGCGCTCTGCGCGTGGGCGATCAGGGTGTCGGTGAGCGAGCGAACGTCGGCGCCGATCTGGCGGGGTTCTGTCACGAATGACCTTCCGGAGGCGAAGAGCGGGCACGGCCGGGTCGTCCGGCACAGTGTGGGTCAACCGGGCCGGGCGATGTGGTTGAGGGCCCCCGTGTCGCGGACCGGCCGGTGGTCGGCGGTCCGTGGCGCGTGGGTAGGGGTGAATTGTAACGCCGTCGGTGGCGATCATCCTGCGCCGCACTGGGTAACGGCGGTGGGACCGCCGATTCGGCGCTGATGTGGACTTTGTAAGGATGATACTCGCGCGTGACCCGGAACACCCCGGTCGTGCGGGAAGGGGACGTTGGGATGGACCGTTCAGCGCCGTCACCACGGGAACTTTTGGCGATCGGTCTCGACATTACGCGGGATGCGGCCGCCACCGCGTACCGGATGCGGGTCGAGGGTGTCTCCGTGGCGGCGACCAAGAGCACGGTTACCGACGTGGTCACCGCGGCGGACCGGGCGGTCGAGCGGCAGGTGCTCGACGCGCTGCAGCGGTTGCGGCCGGACGACGCGGTGCTCGGCGAGGAGTACGGCACGAGGGACGCCGGGCCGGTCACGCCGGGCCGCGTGCGCTGGATCGTCGACCCGATCGACGGCACCGTCAACTACCTCTACGGGCTGCCGTACAGCGCGGTGTCGCTGGCCGCCGAGGTGGACGGGGTGGTGGTCGCCGGTGTGGTGCGCAATGTGAGCACCGGCGAGGAGTGGACGGCGACGGCCGGCGGCGGGGCCTGGCGCGACGGTGTCCGGCTGCGCTGCTCCGGCGAGGCCGACCTGGGGCAGGCGCTGGTCGGCACCGGTTTCGGCTACGACGCCGGCCGCCGCGCGCACCAGGCCCAGGTGGTGGCCGGGCTGATCGCACACGTCCGGGACATCCGCCGGCTCGGCGCCGCCGCGCTGGACCTCTGCCTCGTCGCGGAGGGGCGGCTCGACGCGTACTTCGAGAAGGGCCTCGCGGCCTGGGACCTGGCGGCCGGCGGACTGGTGGCCGCCGAGGCGGGTGTCCGAGTCGCCGGCCTGGCCGGTCGGCCGCCGGGGCCGGACCTGGTGGTCGCGGCCCCGCCCGCGCTGTTCGCGCCGCTGCACGACCGGCTTGCCGAGCTGGACGCCGCCGGCGGTCCCTGAGCGGCCGATCCGGCGGCGAGGCAGGTTGGTTACGCCGTCACCTGGCGGCAGGGGACGGGCAGGAGCCCTTGGGCGCCTGTGGCGCGCCCGAGTCACCGAGGGACTGGTTGACCTCGGTCGTGGTGGCGAGCTGCTGGAAGCCGTTGCCCAGCACCACGTCCACGGTGTCGTCGGTGCGTTTCTCGTCATAGCCCGGCACGGCGTTGTTGAGGAAGTACGCCTGCAGCAGGTGAGCGGAACCGACGCCCTTCGGGCCGTACCGCAGCACCGCGACGCCGTCGACCTGCTTTTTCTCGTTCGCAATTTTCTTGACCTGGAACTGCCGGTTGCTGAACTCGTCGGCGACGGTGCGGGCGAGGCCCGGCTGGTCGTCCGTGCCGTTGAGCACGTTGATCTTCACGTCCTTGCGCTCGCGCAGGTTGAGGTCGGCCAGCGGCCAGCCGTCCGGGCAGCCCGCGGCCGTGCCTGCCTTCCCCTGACTGTCCCGAACGATCGCGGTGACCACGAATGCCAGGGCCAGCACCCCCAGCAGGCCGACGACGACGAGTGCTCGCACTCGCGCAAAACTCATCTGGCACTCCCGGGACCTCAGGTGGATGGTGGCGGCCGACAACGATCGGACTGGCCGTCGGCCGTCGAATACGCCGCTGAGGTTAACGGTTGTCCGGCCGTCGCGTGGAAACAGCCCGACATGCCGGCGCGCCGACCGCGAACCGGGTACTACTACCCCTATCTTCGTGTCGCCTGAATCACATTGGGAACAACTTCGCGTGCGGGGGCGTACATCTCAGCCGCAAGGGCGGTATACATGCCTCGCCCAAGGGGGGGTAAGGTTCCGCGCTCGCAGGGGAGTCGCCCCAGCGAGCTCGACCCGTTCGGTCCTCGGGTCGGGTGCCCGACACAAGTGGTGGCCGGCCAACGGAACCGAAACAGCGTCGTCCGGCGTTACAACCGGAAGCGACAACATCGATATGGGAGAGTGAAAACCGATGGCCACCGACTACGACGCCCCGCGTCGCGACGAGGTCGACCTCGGCGAGGACAGCCTGGAAGAGCTCAAGGCCCGGCGCGTCGACTCACAGTCGGGCGCGGTGGACGTCGACGAGGCCGAGGTGGCCGAGAGCTTTGAGCTGCCCGGTGCCGATCTGGCCGACGAGGAGCTCACGGTCAAGGTGCTTCCGATGCAGCAGGACGAGTTCCGATGCGCCCGCTGCTTCCTGGTCCACCACCGTAGCCAGCTGGCGGTCGAGCGTAATGGCGAGCTGATCTGTCGCGAGTGCGTCTGACATCCACGACACCGGCGGCGGCCTCCTGAACGGGGCCGCCGCCGCCGGTGTAGGCATGCGGCCGTGGTGGGTACCTGCTTGACTCGTAGCGGGTAGCCACAGCACCGGGAGGTCCGACCCATGAGCGATCGAGGCGGCACCACCGATGGCGACGCGGACGACCTCGGCGCCACCGTCGCGGCGTTGACCGCGGACGACATCGAGCCGGCCCGACGCCGTCAACTGCTGACCCGCATGGTCGGGCAGGCCCGTGCCCGGGGCATCTCCGACCTGTTCAAGCCCCGTTCCGCCGTGCGCTGGATGGTCGACGCGGTCGCCGACGTCGCTCCGCACGTACCTGTGCGGGACCTGGACACTCTGCGCCAGCACTTTCCCGGCCTGGACGACGCCGCCCTGGCCGACAGGCTCATCCGCAACGCGTCCCGGACCACCGCCGCGATCGGCGCGGCCGGCGGAGGAGTCGCCGCCGTCGAGTGGGCGGTTGCCCCGGCCCTGCTCTCCGCGCCGGTGCTGCTCGCCGCCGAGACCGTCGCCGTGGTGGCCGTGGAGCTGAAACTGGTCGGTGAGCTGCACGAGGTCCACGGTGTGGCGCTGCCGGGCGCGGGCAGCCAACGGGCGGTCGCCCTGGTGCACTCCTGGGCCACCCAGCGCGGGGTCAACCCGATGGTGCCCGGCGTGGGAGTGGGCGCGGTGCTCGGCACCGCCGCCCGCAAGGAGCTGCGGGACATGCTGCTGCGGCGTTTCGGTCGCAACCTCACCACGCTCGGCCCGTTCCTGACCGGCGCGGCGGTGGCCGGCTTCCTCAACCGCCGGGCCACCCAGCAGATGGCCGACCAGCTTCAGGTGGACCTGCGCAGGCATGGCATCGCCCGGCCCGCGCCGCCGCAGGCCCTGCCGGGCCCGCCGACCGGCACCTGACGGGCCGCGTACGGCGTGGTTGTCAGGCCGTCTCGCCGGCCGGCCGGTCGACACGCGGGCGGATGGCGTCCCGCGCGGTCAGCACCGCGTCGGCCAGCTCGACCGGGTGCCGCGTGCTCACCACCCAGAACGGGGTCGGATCCGCCGGATCGTCGAGCACCACCTGCACGGCGCCGCTGATCCACGGTCGCTGTACCACGAAGGCGAGCGGGTCCGCGCCAACCCCGAGCACCTCACGGCGACCGGCCACGTCCAGCGGCACCACGTCGGCCACGAAGCGCACCGGCAGGCGGGCGTCGTCCACCCGCAGCTCGGAGTCGGCGACCCCGACCCGGATCCGGCCCAGCCACCACATGCCGGCCGCGGTGAGCGGCAGCAGCACGGCGAACGGCAGCCAGGTGCGGACGCCGGAGGCGCCCATCCAGATCTCGACGGCCAGCAGCCCCGCGGCCAGCAGCCCGACCAGCCACAGCCACCAGGGCAGATCCAGCCGTTCGGCGTACGTCGTGCGGGCGGCAACCGGCGGCTCATCGGCCGACGGGGAGGGCGACATGCTCACTCCTGCGAGGGTACGGCGCACGGCGGCTCGGCGAACCGGCAGGATGGCAGGGTCACCCCGAGAACCGGACAGAAGAGGGGACCCGTGACCGACGACGTACCCGTGCCCGTACAACTGCTCGACTCCGAGCTGCCGCTGCCCACGTACGCGCATCCCGGCGACGCCGGGGCCGACCTGGTGGCGGCCGCGGACGTGGAGCTGCCACCAGGTGGCCGCGCCCTGGTGCCCACCGGCGTGGCCATCGCCCTGCCGGAGGGGTACGTGGGCCTGGTCCACCCCCGCTCCGGTCTGGCGGCCAGGCTCGGCGTGACGGTGCTCAACGCGCCCGGTACGGTCGACGCCGGCTACCGGGGTGAGATCCTGGTCAACCTGATCAACCATGATCGGGATGTGCCGGCGAAGATCTCCCGCGGCGACCGGATCGCGCAGCTCGTGGTCCAGCAGGTCGCACGGGCGCGGTTCGAGCCGGTGGTCGAGCTGCCCGCGTCCCGGCGCGGGACCGGTGGGCACGGGTCCACCGGTGGGCACGCCGGGCTGGTGCCGTCGCCGGCGGGCCAGGACCGGGTCGAGCAGCGGCCAGATGAGCCGGGCCGCGGGCAGACGGAAGAGGTGGCAGGGTGAGTGTGAACAGCGGAGGGTGGGCGCAGTGATCTTCTCCCGAAAGCGGGCCGATGCCGAGCGGCACACCCGTGACGAGCGGGCCACCGAGGTCCCCGACCAGGGCGATGCGGCGCCGGCGCTGGTGCGCGGCCCGTACGACATCTCCGAGAGCTACGACGACGTGCAGCGACTCGACCTGGGCAGCCTGCACATCCCGGCGATCGCCGACGTGGAGGTGCGGGTGCAGGCTGACCCGCAGGGCGTGATCCAGCAGGTGGTGCTGGTGCACGGGGACAACGCGCTCCAGCTTGGTGTCTTCGCCGCCCCCCGGTCCGAGGGGATCTGGGGCGAGGTGCGCGAGGAGATCCGCGAGTCGCTGCTTCGCGATGGCGCGAGCGCGCAGGAGGTCGAGGGCGAGTACGGCCCGGAGCTGCACGCCCAGGTGCGCACGCCGGACGGCCCGACGAACCTGCGGTTCGTCGGCATCGACGGGCCGCGCTGGATGGTTCGCGGCGTGTTCCAGGGCCCGGTCGCCATCGACTCGGCCGCGGCCGGCCCGCTGGCGGAGTGCCTGGACGGCCTGGTGGTCGATCGTGGCCAGGAGGCCAAGCCGGTCCGCGAGCCGCTGCCGCTGCAGCTGCCCCGGGAAATCGCGGACCAGACCGACGCCGAGGCGGGCGACGCCGCCGCCGAGCCGCGCCAGGTCTGACCCACGCGCACCGGCCCGCCGGAACCAGCCCCGTCGGCGTACGCTGGCGGCACGGTTCCGGCGTCGCCGGGGTCGCCGGGGTCGGCCAGGGTCGGCAAGCGTGGAGAGGGTGACGCGGAGGTCATGATGACCGACGAGAGCCGGGTGTCGCTGCGGCGCATCCTGCAACGGTTCACCGCCAGCGAGGCCGAGATCGACGCACAGGAACTGCGTCGGGAGAGCGCCCAGTGCGGCGGCATCCCGGCCCAGCAGTGCTCCCGGGGCCAACTGGTCTCGGTCGCTGGTCGACTGCGCACGGTGGTCTACACGCCGCGTACCAACCTGCCCACCCTCGAGGCCGACCTGTACGACGGCACCGACGTGGTCACCCTGGTCTGGTTGGGTCGACGGCACATCGCCGGGATCGAGCCGGGCCGGCACCTGACCGCCCGTGGCCGGGTGGCGGTGCGCGACGACCGCAAGGTCATCTACAACCCTTACTACGAGCTGGACCTGCCGAAGTGACGGCTCTGCGGACGGAAGGCCGGCGATGACGACGGGACAGCACCGGGCGGCACAGCCGGAGACCGGCCCTCAGGACGAGGAGCGGCTGCCGACGATCGCCGAGCAGATGGCCGACCAGCTCGGTGGCTGGCGAGGGCTGGTCGAGTCCAGCATCCCGGTCGTGGTCTTCGTCATCGCCAACGTCATCGGCGACCTGCGGCCGGCGGTGATCGCCTCGATTTCCGTCGCGCTGTTGATCGCCGGGCTGCGGCTGGCCCAGCGCCGGCCGATCCGGCACGCCGTCAACGGGCTGTTCGGCGTCGGCTTCGGTGCGGCCATCGCCTGGCGCACCGGCGACGAACGAGATTTCTACCTCCCCGGCATCCTCTACGGCATCGGCTACGGCATCGCCCTGCTGATCTCGGCGGCCATCCGGCAGCCCCTCGTGGGCTGGATCTGGTCGGTGCTCGTCGCCAAGGGCCGCTCGGAGTGGCGGGACGACCCGAAGCTGGTGCGCACCTTCACCCAGCTGACCGTGCTCTGGGGCGTGGTCTGGCTGGCCAAGGTGGGCGTGCAGGCCGGGCTCTACCTGGCCCACCAGGACACCGCGCTGGGCGTGGCCCGGCTGGCTCTGGGCTACCCCCCGTACGCGCTGCTGCTGCTGATCACGGTCTGGACGGTGCGCCGGGTCACCCGGGAGTCGCAGCCGACCCCGCTGCCCGGCGCCTGAGCGGGGCTGGGCCACCCGGCGCGTTTCCGGCGGCTCAGCGTGAGCTGCGGGTCCGTTCGACGCTGTCCGGCCCGAGGATCACCGCGCGGACCTCGTCCTCCACCTCAGCGGTGCAGACGAAGATCAGCTCGTCGCCGGCCTCGATCGGGTCGTCCGGGCTGGGCACCAGGACCCGCTTGCCGCGCAGGATCGCCACCAGCGCGGCGTCGCGAGGCAGCGGCACGGCGTGGATCGGCTGACCGACGTAGGGCGCGGTCGGCGGCAGGGTGATCTCGACCAGGTTCGCCTCGCCCTGCCGGAAGGTCATCAGCCGCACCAGGTCGCCGACGGTGACCGCCTCCTCGACCAGCGCGGCCATCACCCGCGGCTTGCTCACCGCGACGTCCACGCCCCACTGCTCGGTGAACAACCACTCGTTCTCGGCCCGGTTGACCCGGGCGACCACGCGGGGCACCGCGAACTCGGTCTTGGCGAGCAACGACACCACCAGGTTGGCCTTGTCGTCGCCGGTGGCCGCGACCACCACGTCGCAGCCCGCGATGTTGGCCTCCTCCAGGCTGGCCAGCTCGCAGGCGTCGGCCAGTACCCAATCGGCGGCCGGCACCCGCTCCGGGCGGAGCATCTTGGGTTGGCGCTCGATCAGCATCACCTGGTGGCCGTTGTCGATCAGCTCCTGGGCGATCGAGCGGCCCACGTTGCCCGCGCCCGCGATGGCGACCCGCATGGCTCAGTGCCCCCCTTCCGGCGGCGTCGCCGCCACCGACGTGACCGTCGCCACGATGTCATCGCTGACCAGCATGAACACCTGGTCACCCTCCTGCACGACGGTGGAGCCGGTGGGCAGCGTGCCGATGCCGAAGCGGATCAGGTAGGCCACCCGTGCCCCGGTCGCCTCCTCCAGCGTTCGCACCGACCGGCCGATCCAGTCCTTGTGCACCGGGACCTCGACGATCGACACCGTGCTCGTGGGGTCGCGGAAGATCTCCACGTTGCCCTCCGGCACCAGGTGCCGCAGCATCCGGTCGGCCGTCCAGCGCACGGTCGCCACGGTGGGGATGCCCAGCCGCTCGTAGACCTGCGCCCGGCGCTGGTCGTAGATGCGGGCAGCGACCCGGGACACGCCGAACGTCTCGCGGGCCAGCCGGGCCGAGATGATGTTGGAGTTGTCGCCGCTCGACACCGCCGCGAAGGCGTCCGCGCGCTCGATGCCGGCCTGTCGCAGCACCTCGCCGTCGAAGCCAGCCCCGGTAACCGTGATCCCCGCGAAGTCGGGGCCGAGCCGGCGGAAGGCGTCGGCGTCCTGGTCGATCACCGCCACCGAGTGCCCCCGGGACTCCAGGCTGTGGGCGAGGGTCGACCCGACCCGGCCACATCCCATGATCACGACGTGCACGCTGTCCCTCCCAAGGTGCGTACCGCACCGGTTGCCGGTGGCCTCCGAGTGCGAGCCTGCCACGTCCCGGTGGGAAGCGGGGACCGACCGTACCCCGTCCTGCCGGACAGCGGGGATCGCCCACCCCCGCGCTCCCGCCGTGGTGGTCGTACTCTTGGCGTTCGTGGCCAGTCCCACCTCGCTGCTGAAGCGGCTTCTCCTCGGTCGACCGTTCCGGTCCGACCGGCTCCAGCACACCCTCCTGCCGAAGCGCATCGCGCTACCCGTGTTCGCCTCCGACGCGTTGTCCAGCGTCGCGTACGCGCCCGACGAGATCCTGCTGACCCTCTCCATCGCCGGAGCCTCCGCGTACGTCTTCTCGCCGTGGATCGCCCTGGCGGTGGTCGTGGTCATGCTGACCGTGGTCGCCAGCTACCGGCAGAACGTGCACGCCTACCCCTCCGGGGGCGGGGACTACGAGGTGGCCACGGTCAACCTGGGCCCGAAGTTCGGCGTCGGCGTGGCCAGTGCCCTGCTGGTCGACTACGTGCTCACGGTGGCGGTGTCGGTCTCCTCCGGGGTGGCCAACCTCGGCTCGGTGGTGCCGTTCGTGGCCACCCACAAGGTCATGATCGCGGTGGCGGCGGTGGTGCTGCTGAGCGCGGTGAACCTGCGCGGCCTGCGCGAGTCGGGCACCGCGTTCGCCATCCCCACCTACGGCTTCGTGATCGTGATGGGCGCGATGCTGCTCACCGGGCTGGTCCGGGTCTTCGTACTGGGTGACGAACTCCGCGCGCCAAGCGCCGATCTGGTGATCCAGGCCGAGCACAGCGTGACCGGTTTCGCGCTGGTCTTCCTGCTGCTGCGGACGTTCAGCTCGGGAGCCGCCGCGCTCACCGGAGTCGAGGCGATCTCCAACGGGGTGCCGGCGTTCAAGGCGCCGAAGAGCCGCAACGCCGCCACCACCCTGCTGCTGCTCGGCACCATCTCGGTGAGCATGCTGGTCGGGATCATCTGGCTGGCGCGGCTGACCCACTTGCAGTTCGTCGAGGACCCGGGCCTCCAGATCCTCTCCGGCCCCGAGGGGTACGTGCAGAAGACCGTCACCACCCAGCTCGGCGAGACCGTCTTCGGCTCCGGATCGATCCTGCTCTACGTGGTGGCCGGGGTGACGGCCCTGATCCTGTTCCTGGCCGCGAACACCGCGTTCAACGGCTTCCCGGTGCTCGGCTCGATCCTCGCGCAGGACCGCTACCTGCCCCGGCAGTTCCACACCCGGGGCGACCGGTTGGCGTTCTCCAACGGCATCGTCTTCCTCGCGCTCTTCGCGATCGTGCTGATCGTCGGCTTCCAGGCCGAGGTGACCCGGCTCATCCAGCTCTACATCGTCGGGGTCTTCGTCTCGTTCACCGTCTCCCAGGCAGGCATGATCCGGCACTGGAACCGGCACCTGCGGACCGAGCGGGATCCGGAGGCGCGCCGGCGGATGCACCGGTCCCGAGCCATCAACACGTTCGGCATGGGCCTGACCGGCACGGTGCTGGTGATCGTGCTGATCACCAAGTTCCTGCTCGGCGCCTGGATCGCGATCGCCGCGATGGCGGTGATCTACCTGTTGATGTTGGCCATCCGTCGGCACTACGACCGGGTCGCCCTGGAGTTGACCCCGCCGGACGAGGGTCGCGCCGTGCTGCCCGCCCGCAACCACGCGATCGTGCTGGTCAGCAAGCTGCACCAGCCGACGCTGCGGGCCATCGCGTACGCCCGGGCCACCCGGCCGGACACGCTGACCGCCGTGACCGTCAACGTGGACGACAAGGACACCCGGGACCTGCAGGCCGACTGGGAGCGGCGGGAGATGGCCATCCCGCTCACCGTCGTCGACTCGCCGTACCGGGAGATCACCCGGCCGATCCTGGACTTCGTCGCCTCCACCCGCCGCAAGTCACCCCGGGACGTGGTGACCGTCTTCATCCCGGAGTACGTGGTCGGCCGCTGGTGGGAGAACCTGCTACACAACCAGAGCGCGCTGCGCCTCAAGGGCCGGCTGCTCTTCGAACCGGGGGTGATGGTGGTCAGCGTGCCGTGGCAGCTCGCCTCGACAGCGAACAAGAATCTGGACCGGCTGGACGCCACGCTGTCCCGGACCCCGGCCCGGGGGCCGCGGCGTACGGTGGCGCCGCTGGTCGCCGCCCCGCCGGTGGTCTCCGCACCGCCCGGCGAGGGTGGCCCGGCGGACAGCGGAACGAGCGGAGACGGCCGTGACTGAGCGGGGCGGGCAGCAGACCACGACACCTCCGGCGTCGGAGCGTGGCCTGGTCGAGGCGGAACGGGTCGAGCTGACCGTCGACGCGGTCGCCCCTGGCGGGCACTGCGTGGCCCGGGTGGACGGGCAGGTGGTCTTCGTCCGGCACGCGCTGCCCGGTGAACGGGTCATCGCCGAGGTCACCGAGGTGCACCCGGGGTTCGTCCGGGCCGACGCGGTGACCGTGCTGGAACCCTCACCCGACCGGGTCGAGCCGCCCTGCCCGTACGCGAAGCCAGGCGCCTGCGGTGGCTGCGACCTGCAGCACGTCGCCCCGGACGCGCAGCTGGCCTGGAAGACCGCCGTGGTGCGCGAACAACTGGTCCGTCTCGGCGGGCTGACCGACGTCGAGCTGGACCGGCTCGGCGTCCGGGTCGAGGCGCTGCCCGGCGGGCTGCTGGGCTGGCGCTCCCGGGTCCGCTACGCGGTGGACGCCGCGGACCGGGCCGGCCTGCTCAAGCACCGCTCGCACGAGGTGGTGCCGATCGACCGCTGCCTGATCGCCCACCCGGCCATCCAGCAACTGCCGGTGCTCATCCCTACCGGCGTGCGCTGGCCGGCCGCCGAGGCGGTGGAGACCATCGCCAGCACCGGCGGGGACGTGACCGTCACGGAGGTCCGCGACGGCACGCCCACCCCGGTGAGTGGGCCGACCGAGGTCCGCGAGGTGGCCGCCGGACGGGACTGGACGCTGCCCGTGTCCGCGTTCTGGCAGGTGCACCCGGCCGCCGCGGACACCCTGTCCACGGCGGTGCTGGAGCTGCTCGATCCCCAGCCGGGCGAGGTCGCCTGGGACCTCTACGGCGGTGCCGGGCTGTTCGCCGCCGGGCTGGCCGCCCGGGTCGGTGCGACCGGCCGGGTGACCCTCGTGGAGGCCGCGGCGCAGGGTGTCGCCGCAGCCCGGGAGAACCTGGCCGACCTGCCCCGGGTCGAGGTGGTGTCGGCCCGGGTGGAGACCGCGCTGGCCCGCCGACGGATCACCGGCCCGGTCGACGTGGTGGTGCTCGACCCGCCGCGCGCCGGGGCGGGCGCCCCGGTGGTCCGCGCGCTGGTCGCCGCCGGCCCACGGGCGATCGCGTACGTGGCCTGCGACCCGGCTGCCTTCGCCCGGGACGTGCGCACCTTCGCCGAACTCGGCTGGCGGCTGACCGCGCTGCGTGGCTTCGACCTGTTCCCGATGACGCAGCACGTCGAGCAGGTCGGGCTGCTGCTCCCGCCGGCATGAGTGACCCGCTGACGGTCGTCGGGCTGATGTCGGGGACGTCGTACGACGGGGTGGACGTCGTCGCGGCGGAGTTCAGCGTCGAGGGCGACACCCTGTGGCTGCGGCCATTGGGGCATCGTGGCCTGGACTACGACGAGCGGCTGCGGGCCGAGATCGCCGCGCTGCTGCCCCCGGCGGCCACCACCATCGAGGCCGTCTGCCGGCTCGACAACCGTCTGGGCGAGGTCTTCGCCGAGGCGGCGGTGGTCGGCCTGGAGCTGGCCGGTGGGCGCGCCGACGCGGTGGTCTCTCCGGGTCAGACGGTCTTTCACTGGGTCGCCGACGGGGTGGCCCTGGGCACCCTGCAACTGGGCGCGGCGGCCCGGGTGGCCGCCCGGGTCGGCGTACCGGTGCTCAGTGACCTGCGTTCGGCGGACATCGCCGTCGGCGGGCAGGGCGCGCCGCTGGTGCCGGCCTTCGACGCGTTGCTGCTCGACGGTGCCGCCGGGCCGCGCGCGGCGCTGAACCTTGGCGGCATCGCCAACCTCACCGTGGTCGCGCCGGGGGCCCCGGTGCTCGGGTACGACGTGGGCCCGGCCAACGCCCTGCTGGACGCGGCGGCCCAACGCTTCCTGGGCCGGCCGTGTGACCTCGACGGTGAGCGGGCGGCGGCCGGCCGGGTGCACCCCGGGCTGCTCGCCGCGCTGCTGGCCGAGCCGTACTACGCGGCAGCGCCACCCAAGTCCACAGGCAAGGAGCTGTTCCACGCCGGCTACCTGGACCGGCACCTTGCCGCGCTCGGTGCGCAGGTGCCGGTGGACGACCTGCTGGCCACGCTGACCCAGCTGACCGCGCGGGTGGTTGCCGCCGAGTGCGATCGGCACGGCGTGGTCGAGGTGGTCGCCGCCGGTGGTGGTGTGCGCAACCCCACCCTGCTGGGTCGGCTCGCCGCGCTCGGTGCCGGCCGGTGGCGGCTGCGCGGCAGCGACGAGTTGGGCGTCCCCGCGCAGGCCAAGGAGGCGTACGCCTTCGCGCTGCTCGGCTGGCTGTCCTGGCACGGACTGCCCGGGTCGATCCCGTCGGTGACCGGCGCCACCCGGGGCGCTGTGCTCGGCTCGTGGACACCGGCCGGGCCGGCGTACCCCGGCATCCCGACCGACCCGCCGCTCCGGCTGCGCATCCGGCCCTGACCAGGCACGCGGCAGGTCGCCCGCGCTGGGCCGACCGCGGTCTGACCAGGCGCTCAGCCGTCGGCCGCGGGGGAGCCGGGCTCGGGCCGGGCTGCGGAGTACCGCACGGCCGATAGACTCTCTGGTCATGAGTGTTGAAGAGGACACGGCCAACCACGGCCGGCTGCTGGGGACGGTGCGTAGCCCGCAGGACGTCAAGCGGATGTCGGTCGAGGAACTGGACGTCCTCGCCGCCGAGATCCGGGACTTCCTGATCGCCAAGGTCTCCCGCACCGGCGGGCACGTCGGGCCCAACCTCGGTGTGGTCGAGCTGACGCTGGCCATGCACCGCGTCTTCGACTCCCCCCGTGACCGGCTCCTGTTCGACACCGGCCACCAGTCGTACGTGCACAAGATCCTCACCGGGCGCCAGTCCGGCTTCGACAAGCTCCGCCAGCGCGGTGGCCTCTCCGGCTACCCCAGCCAGGCGGAGAGCGAGCACGACCTCATCGAGAACTCGCACGCCTCCACCGCGCTCTCCTACGCCGATGGCCTGGCCAAGGCGTACGCCCTGCGGGGCGAGGCGCGCAGCGTCGTGGCCGTGGTCGGCGACGGCGCGCTCACCGGCGGCATGTGCTGGGAGGCGCTGAACAACATCGCGACCGCCGGAAACTCCCTGGTGATCGTGGTCAACGACAACGGCCGGTCCTACTCGCCGACGATCGGCGGCCTGGCCGACCACCTCTCGTCGCTGCGGCTCAACCCGGGCTACGAGAAGGTCCTCGACACGGTCAAGGACGCCCTCGGCTCCACTCCGCTGGTCGGCAAGCCGATGTACGAGGTGCTGCACGCGGTCAAGAAGGGCATCAAGGACGCGGTCGCCCCGCAGGCCATGTTCGAGGACCTCGGCATCAAGTACGTCGGCCCGGTGGACGGGCACGACGTGGCGGCGGTCGAGTCGGCGCTGCGCTCGGCGAAGAACTTCGGCGGCCCGGTGATCGTGCACGCGGTCACCCGCAAGGGCTACGGCTACCGCCCCGCCGAGGAGGACGAGGCGGACTGCCTGCACGGCCCCGGCAGCGCCTTCGACGTCGAGACCGGTGCGCTGCTGGCCGCCCCGTCGGTGAAGTGGACGCACGTCTTCGCCGACGAGCTGGTCGCGATCGCCGACGAGCGCCCGGACGTGGTGGGCATCACGGCCGCGATGGCCGAGCCGACCGGCATCGCCAAGCTGGCCCGCAAGTACCCCGAGCGGGTGTACGACGTGGGCATCGCCGAGCAGCACGCCGCCACCTCGGCGGCCGGGTTGGCGCTCGGCGGCCTGCACCCGGTGGTCGCCGTCTACGCCACCTTCCTCAACCGCGCCTTCGACCAGGTCCTGCTGGACGTGGCGATGCACAAGCTGCCGGTGACCTTCGTGTTGGACCGGGCGGGCATCACCGGCCCGGACGGCCCCAGCCACTACGGCATCTGGGACATGTCGGTCTTCGGGGTGGTGCCCGGGCTACGGATCGCCGCTCCCCGCGACGCCGCCACGCTGCGGGAGGAGCTGCGCGAGGCGATGGCCGTCGACAACGGCCCGACCGTGGTGCGTTTCCCGACCGGCGCGGTCGCCGCGGACCTTCCGGCGCTGCGCCGGGTCGGCCCGGTCGACGTGCTGGCCGAGTCGGCGCGTACCGACGTGCTGCTCGTTGCCGTCGGCTCCTTCGGCCAACTGGGCATGGAGGTGGCCGCCCGGGTCGCCGAGCAGGGCTACGGGGTCACCGTCGTCGACCCCCGCTGGGTGCGCCCGGTCCCGGCCGAGCTGGTCGAGCTGGCCGCCAGCCACCGGCTCGTGGTCAGCGTCGAGGACGGCGTCCGGGTCGGCGGGGTGGGCGACGCGCTCGCCCAGGCGATGCGGGACGCCGACGTCCGGGTGCCGCTCAAGGACCTGGGCGTGCCAGCCGACTGGCACCCGCACGGCACCCGCGCCCAGATCCTCTCGGACCTGGGTCTGACCGCCCAGGACGTGGCCCGCAACGTCACCGGCTGGATCTCCGGGCTGGACGCCGCCCCGGACCGCCTGACGCCCGCCAGTAACGCCTCCGCGCAGAACTGACCCACAACACGACAACGGCGGGCGGCCCCTCCGGGGACCGCCCGCCGTCGCGTCACGCCCTCTGGCGGGTCAGTTGGGTTTCACTGAGCGGTAGTGGGTCTTGTCGGTGTTGGCGAGGCTGTAGGTCTGGGTGCGGGGCGGGCTGGGGATGACCACCAGACCGGGGTGTTCGACCAGCAGGGGAGTTCCCGGCGGAACGGACAGGGAGCTGTCCCGAGTGGGGCGCCAGCTGAGCACCACCAGCGGCTGACCGGGCACCGGCAGTTGGTACGCCTGCAACGGGGTGGCCCGGTCGGCGGGCGAGACGACCGGCGCGCTCCCGTCGGCCGGTCGGTAGACCACCGCCGTCATCGCGCCGGCGTCCGTGTCCCAGCTGAGCTGCTGCAACTCGGCTGCCTCGCCACCGCCGAGGGCGACCTCACCGAGCGACCGAACGGTGAGCTTCGCCATCGGCCAGGACGTCGGCACCGAGCGCGGCGCATCCCGGTCGCCGATCCGGCGCGGAATGCTGCCGAACGGGCCTCGGTCGCCGGCCAGCACACAGGTGTCCAGGCCGGTGAGAGCCCGCCGTCCCGTGCCGGACTCGTCGCGGACCAGCGGGTAGCGCGGATCGACGGTGCCGGTGCCCAGGTCGAGCAGCCGGTCGGCGGCCCGCCCGCGGGGCAGTGACTCGGTGGTTCGCAGGGTCGCGGTCACGGCGACAGCCGTGCAGGACGGCACGTCGACCGGCGCGCTGAGGCCGTCAGCGACGGTCAACGTCCGATCCTGTGGCCCCACCAGGGCCTGCACCCGGGCGGAGACCAGGTAGCGCCGGCCGCCGGCGGTCTGCACCGGCAGCACGTCGGAGTAGACGAGGTAACCCGGGTCGGTGTACTCGGTCGCGCGGGTCACGGCGTACCGGTCGCCGTCGCGGGTGAGTTGCAGCAGCCAGGAGGCGCTCTCGCCCGGCACGTCGGCGGCCACGAGGGCCACCGGGGCGCCGTCGACCCGACCGGAGAAGAGGATGCCGGACGACGGCAGGTGCGCGCGGTCGTCGGCCGGCGACCGCCAGGCACGGACCGACTCGGTGACCGCTCTCGTCGCCGTGGCGTCCCCCGAGAGGTCGCCTCGGGGCGGCCACACTGTCAGCGCGCCATCCAGGCTGTCGTACCCGACTCGCAGGTCCTGCGGCTTACGGTCGGCCACCGGACCACAGGCCGTGGTGGCCAGCAGCGCGCTCAGCAGGACGGGAAGCGCCCTGCCGTACCGACGGCCTGGAGTCACCTGGCCCGCCCCCCGATCGCCTCGCCATCGCTGTCGGAAAGCGCCATAGTACGAGATGTCCGATGCGGGGCCTCAGGTGGCCGTCGCCGGACCCACCACATTGGACACCACCGGGGCTTTAGTGCGTTTTGGTTGCTCCGGTAGACTCCGCCGACTGTGACGCCTGCCGAGTCCCGCGCCCTGCCCGCGCCGCATTCGGAGGCGGCAGCCGGCTCCGACGAGATGGTGAGCTATCGCACTCCGGTCGGCCTCTTCGCCGGCCCCGCCGCGCTGACCAGCACATCCACCGCTCCGGTCGAGGCCCGCGGTGCCACCGGCTCCACACTCGCCGCTCCAGCCGAGGACGCCCCGCCCGAGGACGCGGTGACCGTACCGCCGGTGGCGTGGTGGCGTCGGTGGACTCGGCGGCGGCAGCACCTCGCGGTGGGCGGGCTGTTCCTGCTCGCCGCGCTCTGGGTGACCAGCCGGATCTGGCTGGACCCGTCCGGCCGGGTGGCCTCGCTCTACACCGGGGACCCGGCCCAGGTGCAGTTCTTCCTCGCCCACTCGGTACGCGTGGTGCTGCACGGCGAGTACCCGTTCTACACCGAGCAGTTCAACTACCCGGACGGCGTCAACCTGATGGCCAACACGGCCGTGCTGGCGCTGGGCATCCCGATGGTCCCGGTGACGCTGCTCTTCGGGCCGGCGGTCTCCTTCGTCCTGCTGGTGACGCTCGGTCTCGCCGGCACCGCCATGGCCTGGTACCTCATGCTCTCCCGCCACCTGGTGCGTACCCCGCTCGCGGCGGCGGTCGGCGGTTGGTTCTGCGGGTTCTCGCCCGCGATGCTCTCGCACGCCAGTTGGCATCCGAACATCATCAGCCAGTTCCTGCTGCCCTTCATCGTCTGGCGGGTGCTGGTCCTCACCCGCTCCCGCCGGCCGGTCCGTGACGGGGCGCTGCTCGCTCTGCTGGTCGTGGCGCAGGCGTTCATCAACGAGGAGATTCTGCTCTTCACGGCGCTGGCCTGCGGGGTCTTCCTGCTGGCCGTGCTGGCCCAGGAGCCGGTCCGCTGGCGGGCGGCGTGGCGGCCCCTGGGCGCCGGCGTGGTGACCTGCGCGCTGCTGGCCGGGGCACTGCTGGCGTACCCCCTGTACGTGCAGTTCGCCGGGCCGATGGCCTACCACGGGCTCAGCGATGCGGTGCGGGACTACGGCAACGACATCGCCGCCTTCTTCGCCCCCGGCTCGCCCACCCTGGGCGGCAACCAGCGAGCCAACATCAACCTGGCGCCGAACTACTCCGAGGAGAACGCCTTCTTCGGCTGGAGCCTGTCGCTGCTCGCCATCGGCATCGTGGTCTGGCTGCGCCGGGAGTTGATCGTTCGAGCGCTCGCGGCGACCGGCCTGTTCTTCGCCGTGCTCTCCCTCGGAGAGCGGGTCTCCTGGTGGGACCGGGAGCTGGTCAGCGGGCCCTGGCAGTGGTTGGTCCACCTGCCGCTGCTGGACGCGGTGGTGCCGACCCGGTTCGGTCTGATCACCAGCGTGGTGATCGGTCTGCTGCTCGCGCTCGCCGTCGAGCGGGCCTGGGCGCTGCGCCCGGCCGACCAGCGCACCGTACGGATGCTCACCGCCGCAGGCCTGGTGTTCGCGCTGCTGCCGATCGCTCCGATGCCGCTGCGGGTGGTCTCCCGGCCGCCCGTGCCGGACTTCATCACCGCCGACCGCTGGCGGGCGTACGTCGGGCCGGACCAGACGCTGGTGCCGATCCCGGTGCCCAGCATGGGTAACACGCACGGCATGCGCTGGGCGGCGGCCACCAACCTCGACTTCAAGATCCCCGGCGGTTACTTCCTCGCACCCCGGAACGGCAACACCGGTGACCCGGGCCGGTTCGGCGGCCGACCCAGCGGGGTGGGCCAGGCGCTGGAGGAGGTGGCGGCCACCGGTCGTACGCCCAAGCTCGACGACCGGCAGCGCCGTCGATTCACCGACGAGCTGCGGCACTGGCAGGCGGCCATCCTGGTGCTGCCGGTGCGGCAGCACAACGCGGAGCCGCTGCGGCGTACGGTCGAGGAGTTGGTCGGCCCGGGGCGTCAGGAGCTGGATGTCTGGGTCTGGGACGTCCGGGGTCTGGCCGGCTGACCCAGGCGGCGGCTAACCCACCAGGTCGCGGACGTCCCAGACCCAGACGTCGTCGACCCGCTGCGGCGGCCCGATCAGGCCGGTGACCAGCTCGCGCAGCACCGCCTCGCGCGGGTGCGCCCCGAGGACCACCACCGACGCCCGCCAGAAGCGCAGATCCTCGACGGCCTGGCGGCGGTTCTCGTCGGTGAGCACCGGGACCGCGTCACGGTCCATCGTGGAGTAGATGAGGCTGCTGGTGGGCCGGTTCGGCGCGCCGAACACGCCCTCGCCCAGCTCGTTCGGGCCGATGAAGTAGCCGCCCGGGACGGGGAACTCCTGCTCGGTCAGCGCGCTCCAGCGCAGCGTCGGCAGGCCGTGCACGTTGCTCGGGATCGGCACCGGCACCAGGGTCCGGCCCGCTGGCACGTACGGCCGCCAACCGCCGGCGGTGATGAAGTGCGGCGGCGGGTCCATCTGCTGGGCGGGCAGCGGCCGGGGGAAGAGCGGCAGCACGGCGAGGGCGACCGCCGCGTACCCCACCGGGCGCAGCCACCGTCGGCGCGCCGCGACCGGCGCGGGCGTGGCCGGCTCGTCGGACGCCGCCGGGGCCGGTTCGCCGGTCCGCTGGGCCGGCACCCGGGGCCGGTGGGCCACCGGGCGCCCCTGGCGGTAAGCGGCGTCCCAGGTCAGCGCCAGGAGTACGCCCACCGCGGCGGCGACCACCAGCGTCAACCGGGTCGGCATCATCATCTCGACCAGCGGCAGGTCGTCCGACACGTACGACCACGGACCGCGCACACCGGTCTCCACGCCGTTGAAGCGCACCCACGGCCCGATCGCGGCCACGCTGAACACCACGATGAGCACCGCGACGATTCGCGTGGCCAGCGACCGGCGCACGAGCAGCACCAGAGCTACCAGCGAGAGCAGCACCAGCGGCCAGCCGAACCAGGTGTTCTGCTCGGTCAGCCCGATCGTCTTCTCCACCTCCGGGTCACCGGCCCAGGTGTCCCGGGCGAAGGTGACGAAGGCGACCAGGTCCTCACCCCAGTTGTGGAAGACGCCGCCCTGCAGGCCCCGGTAGGACTGTGGGCCGTTGAACTGGAACCAGATCGGGTACGCCGCGAGCAGCAGGGCCAGCCCGCCGGCGACGCCGAGCCCGGCCAGGAACGTGCCGGCGACGGCCCGCGTGGCCGCCGGCCGCTGCACGGCGTACGCCAGCACGATGACCAGGCAGGCCAGCGCGGTGAGCAGCAGCATCTCCTCGTTGATGAAGATCTGGTACGTCACCAGCGCCCCGAGCACCAGCCCGTTGCGCCGCCAGCGGCCCGGCTCGCCCAGGCGCAGCACCCGCACCACGATCAGCGGCAGCAGGAAGTTGGACACGAAGTTGGGCTGGCCGTTGGCGTGGTGGATGATTCCCGGCGCGAAACCGAGGAACGCGCCGCCGACGAAGGCCGCCGCCCGGGAGCGCACCAGGTGGCGGGAGAGCATCCAGTACCCGGTGCCGGCGGTGGCCGCCAACGCCCCACCCAGGTAGAGCGCGTACATCACCTGAGGGCCGAGCAGCATGGTCAGCGGGGCAAGCGGCAGAGTCACCCCGAGCAGTGAGGTGTTGGCCATCATGTTCACCCCGTCCGGGGCGTTCTGCTGGGCCGTGAACAGCGGGTTCTCCAGGTGCCGCACCGAGTACGCGCCGTGCGCGAACAGCCACTCGAACCAACTGTGGTCGGTGGGCAGGTGCGAGGAGACCCGGCCGGTGACGTCACCCCAGTAGTTGAGGCAGACGAAGATGCCGAGCACCACATAGGCTCCGAGGGCCAACAGGTCGGCTCGGGCCGGGCGGCGTCGAGGCCGCCGTGTCGGCTCGACCTCGACCGGGTCGGCGTCGATCACGGGATTCAGCGAAGGGTTTACCACCGGCACGGCCACGACGCGCCATCGTACAGGCGGGGGTGCGTCGCTTTTGCCGGGCCGGTGCGCCCACGGTCGGTTTGCCGGACGTCGACGCGTCAGCCAGCCGTACTCGGTGACGGAAGGACGGTCTTTGTCGATCATCGAGCTGGGCGAGGTCCGCGACGAGCCGACGACGGTGCCTCCGGTCCGTCGGCCGCGCGCCGCCGGCCGCCCGCTGCGCAGCGCGGCGGTGCTGCTGCTCGCCCTGGTGGTGCTGGCCGGCGCGACACCGCTGCCGGAACGGGCGGTGAGCGTGGTGCCGGCAGCGCGGGGCGCCTCGGTGTACCTCGCCGCGGACGGCGTCTTCGTGGTCGACCCGTCGACACCCAACGAGGACCGGTTCCTGACCGCGTACGCCCAGCCGTCGCGTGGCGCCGGTGTGCGGCGGCGGTGGCAGGCGCCGCTGGCCCGCGACGGTGACTACCTCGACGTCCGGGTCGAGCGGGGACTGGTGCTGGCGACGGGGGTCAACGCCGCGAACGGGGTGTTCCAGACCACCGCCTTCGACGCCGAGACGGGCCAGCAGCGCTGGCAGCACCCGGGGGCTCCCCAACCGAGTGCCGACGGCGGCCTGCTGCTGACAGACGTCCGAGAGGAAGGGCCGGTCGCGATGATCCGGGTCGAGCCCGACACCGGCCGGATGCTCTGGACGGTGGCACTCCCACCGCCCGCCAACGCCTCCTACCACGTGACCGACGGCCTGATAGATCGGTTCGTGCTCGTCCAGCCGACGGGCGAGGTGCAGGTGTACGACGCCGGCACCGGCCGGATGCTGCGCAGCGTCGACACGCTGCCGGGCGAGCGATCGGCGTTCCAGCGGGTGCAGGTCGTCGACGACCTCCTACTGCTCGCCCCGCCCGGCAGTACCCGACTGGTGAGCTATGGGCTGGCCGGGTTGGAGCCGCGATGGACGGCCGAGGTGCCGCTGGTGTCCTATGTGGTCGGCTGTGGCGGCCTGCTCTGCGTGGTGCAGCAGACCGGCGGCCTCCAGGTCCTCGATCCCGCCACCGGTGCGGGGCGCTGGTCGGACGTGAGTGGGGAACTGCTGGCCGACGTCCGGCACGGCCGGCTTCTGATGGTGGGGCCCGAGGAGCGGTACGCGGTGCGGGATGCGGCGACCGGGCAGGTGCGGGCCGAACTTGGCCAGTGGAACCTGATCCCGACGCTCCGGTCCGCCGACCCGCTGGTCGGGGTGCGGCTGGGGGACGACGGCCGGCTCGTCGTCGCCGAGCTGGACCTGGTGGCCGGCCGGGCACGGATCATCGACGTGCTGCCGGGCGTCGCCGGCAGCTGCCAGGCGTCCCTGCCGACCCTGCTCTGCCGGCGTATCGACGGCTCAACCGCGCTGTGGCGGTTGCCGCGGTGACCGGCCCGCTGATCGACCTTGGCGAGCTGCGGCACGGGCCGGAGCCGGACCCGCTGCCCCGCCCACCCCGCGCCAACGGCCGCCAACTGCGCTGCGCGCTGGTCCTGCTGCTCGTGCTCGCCACCCTCGCCGCAGCCGCCGGCCCGCCGCCCCCGCGGGTCGTGGTGACGCTGCCGGCCCGGCCCGGGGCTGACGTCATGGTCGACGGTGATCTCTTCCTGGTCGTCGAGCCGACCAACATCTCGACGAGGCAGGGGCGACTGGCCGCGTACCGGCTGCCCGGCGGCGAGCCGGTATGGCAGGCGCCGCTGTCGGCGGAGGCCCAGTACTGGGGAGTGACTCTGCTGGCCGGGATGCTGCTGGCCACCGGGTACGAGATCGGCCCGGAGCGTCGGGAGACGCTCACCGTCGCGCTGGACCGGGCGACCGGGGCGTACCGGTGGCAGCAGCCGGGTAGCGCCTACAAGCTGGCCGACGGCAACGTGCTGCTGCGTACCGGCGGCGAGACCGAGCCGTCCAGTCTGCGCGCGGTAGACCCCTGCTGCGGCACCGTGCGCTGGCAGCTGCCCGCCACCGTCGCCGAGGTCAGCATTCGAGACACCGGGCACGGGGTGGACCGGGTGGTGCTCAACCAGGTGGACGGGCCTGTCGAGGTCCGCGACGCGACCACCGGCGGGCTGCTGGTCCGCGCCGACCTGCGCCCGCCCGACGGTGGTCCGATCGGACTGGACCTGACGACAGACCTGTTGCTGGCCATCGACAGAGGCGCGGGCACGGTCACCGCGTACGGGCTGGACCAGCTCGACCGACGCTGGGCCCGCGCCGGCGTCATCGTGGACTTCGCGCTGGACTGTGGCCCCGTCCTGTGTATGCGCGCCGGTCAGAACGAACTGCAGGCGGTCGACGCCGCGACCGGCGAGCTTCGCTGGCGCAACACCCGGTGGGGGTGGGCCTGGCCGTACGACGGTCGGCTGATCGTCAACGTGTTGGGCAGCGCGGACGGGCCGGAGCACTTCGTCGTGCTCGATCCCCTGACCGGCCGGGAGCTGGCCGACCTGGGCCGGTGGGACCTGTACCAACTCAGTGCCGGCGGCCGGCTGGTCGGCACCCGTCGGCATCCCGACGGAGGGGTCCTTGTCGGCGAGGTGGACGTCCGCGCCGGGAAGGTGCGCGTCCTGGACGTGCTGCCCGAGGCCACCGGCGACTGTCAGGCGATCACCGGCCACCTGGTGTGCGGTGCCCCCCCGGCCGGCGCGTACCGGATCTGGAAGTTGCCCGACTGACTACCAGTTCGCCTGGGCGGGCGGCGGCGGCAGCGGCACCGACGGGGGCCGCAGCACGTACGCCACGCCGCCGCTGCCACGCTGCCAGACCGCCTCGAACCGCTGCCGGGGCACGGTACGGCGGACCGTGTCGTCGTCCGGGGCGTACGGGTCGTTGAGCACCGGGTCGCCATCGGTGGTGAAGCCGACCAGCACCATCAGGTGGCCCCCGGTGTCATAGGCGAGCCCGGGCACCTCGTCGGCCCGGAACGCGGCGGAGACGATCAGGGGGATGCCGGCGGCGATGAACGCCTCCGCCTCGGCCAGTGACCGCAGCCTCGTGACAAAGGCGTCCACCCCGTGCAGGCCGGCGTACGCGGTGTTGAACGGCCAGTTGCCGGCCCCGGCGTACGCGTGGTCGTAGCAGTGCCGGGCGGCGTGCACCACCACCGGACGCGGTCCGGACGGCTCCACCCAGGCGTAGCGCTCCGGCGCCGGCTCGGCACCCCAGTAGGCGAGCACCATCGAGGTGCAGGTGGGGCTGCACCAGGAGTCACCGCCGCCACCCCACTGCGGGTACTGGCCGGCGTGCAGCCGCTGCGCGTAGCGGGGCACGTCCAGCACCCGCCCACGGGCAGCGGCCTCGTCCGCGTCGTACCCCGGTTCGTCGGTCGGATCGGTCGAACCAGTCGGGCCGGTCGGAGCGGGGCCGGTGGCGACCGCGCCGATGCTGCGCAGCTCCGGGCCGGTCGGGCTGCCGATCGGCCGGCACAAGGTCACCCGCGCCTGCCAACCGGTGACCGTCGCCCCGGTCACGATCAGGGTGTCGGTGTCGACCCGGGCATCGTCGTCGCGCTGCCCGGGCACCGAGGTGCGTCGCACCGCGCGGTCGTCGGCCGCCCAGCGGGCCAGCCGGTACCAGTCGGTGCTGGGCGCGTCGCCGTGCCAGCCGCGCAGTTCGACCTCGATCCAGCAGCCGTCCGGGGTGTCGGCGGTCCAGGACGGCACCACCTCGGCGACCGTAAAGCCGACCCGCACCGGCGGAGACGTCCAGCTGCCGCGCTGGTCGGCGCCGTCGAGGGCCAGCCCTCGATGGGTGGCCAGCAGACCGTCACCGCTGCCGGCCGTCAGGTCGTCCGGCAGGTGGAAACCCCGGTAGGCGATGTCCCGCCGGGTGGATGGTGCCGCGATGGTCATGCCAGGTCCGCCCGTCGCTCGGTGCCGCCGGACAGCATCGCGTACGCCGCGATGGTCCGCAACGCCGACCGGCGCGGGCGGCGAGGGACGATGGTTGCCAGCCGGCACTAGGTTGGCGGTGGTCAGCAGCGAGGAGGCCGGGATGCGGGTACTGGTGGTGGAGGACGAGCGCAACCTCGCCGACGCGATCGCGCGCGGGTTGCGCAAGCGGGGGATGGCCGTCGACGTGGCGTACGACGGCGACGCCGGCCACGAGGCGGCGTTCGTCACCCGGTACGACGTGGTGGTGCTGGACCGCGACCTGCCGGGCGTGCACGGAGACCAGATCTGCGCGGACCTGGCCGCCTCCGGTGCGCTGACCCGGGTGCTGATGCTCACCGCGAGCGGCACGGTGGCCGACCGGGTGGAGGGGCTGCAGCTCGGCGCGGACGACTACCTGCCCAAACCGTTCGCCTTCGACGAGCTGGTCGCCCGGGTGCAGGCACTGGGCCGGCGGGCCACCCCGGCCGCGCCACCAGTGCTCGAACTGGCCGACCTGGTGCTCGACCCGGCCCGCCGGGTGGCCACCCGCGCCGGCCTGCCGCTCGACCTCACCAACAAGGAGTTCGGGGTGCTCAGCGAGCTGCTCAAGGCGCGCGGCGCGGTGGTCTCCAGCGAGGAGCTGCTGGAACGGGTCTGGGACGCCAACACCGACCCGTTCACCACCATCGTCCGGGTCACCGTGATGACGTTGCGCAAGAAGCTCGGTGACCCGCCGCTGATCGAGACGGTGGTCGGCGCGGGCTACCGCACCTCGGAGGTAGGGGTGTGAGCCCGAGGAGTGAGCCGGGTTCGCGAGCCCCGCAGTCGCGAACCGAGGTCGTACTGTGAGCCGCCGGATGCGGCCCACCCTGCGGTTGCGGTTGACCCTGCTCAACGGGGTGCTGCTGATCGGCGCGGGGGCGATCCTCGTGCTGCTGGCGTGGCTGCTGGTCCGTGACGCGCTGCGACCCACCGACGAGTTGCTGCCCGGCACGACCGTGGTGCTCGCCGACGGTCGGTCGCTGGACGCCGCGCAGTGGCAGCGGCAACTGGTCGACGCCGCGTCCGGGGAGCTGCTGGCCAAGGGTCTGGTGGCGCTCCTGGCGATCAGCGTGGTCGGGGTGGCCGGCGCGTACGCGGTGGCCGGTCGGGCGCTGCGCCCCCTGCACCAGGTCACCGCGACCGCGCAGCGGCTCGGCGAGGCGACCCTGGACCAGCGGATCGGTTACTCGGGCGCCGACGACGAGGTGGCCGAGCTGGCCAAGACGTTCGACGCCATGTTGGACCGGATCGCGTCCGCGTTCGAGGCGCAGAAGCGCTTCGTGGCGAACGCCTCGCACGAGCTGCGTACCCCGCTCGCTGTGATGCGGACCGAGATCGACGTGACGCTCAGCGACGACGACGCGGACGCCGGGGAGTACCGCCGGATGGCGACCGTGGTCCGCGACGCCTCGGAACGGGCCAACGGCCTGGTGGACGCGCTGCTGGTGCTGGCTCGCAGCGAGGCGCAGGCCGGGCGGCGGCTGGGCCGACGCACCGAGTGTGACCTTGCCACCGGCACCGTCAACGCGTTGTCGGCGATGCGCCGCGAGGTGGAACGGATCGGCGTGCGGGTGCAGACGTCGCTGGAGTCCGCGCCCGTCGTCGGCGATCCGGGGCTGCTCGACCGGCTGGCCGGCAACCTCATCGAGAACGCGGTCCGCTACAACCACCTGCACGGCCGGCTCTGGGTGCGTACGGGCACCGACGGCGAACGATCCTGGCTGGTGGTGGGCAACACCGGTTTCGAGGTGGACCAGACCGACGTGCCAGGGCTGTTCGAGCCGTTCCAGCGCGGCGGCCGCGAACGCACCGGAGCCCGCGGCTCCGGCCTGGGGCTGTCCATCGTCCGGGCGGTCTGCAACGCGCACGGCGGCACCGTACGGGTGATCGCGCAGTCCGGTGGTGGCCTGGAGGTGACCGTCACCCTGCCGTCGGCGGACGCTCCGGCGGTGAACGGCACGGTGCCCACCCCGGGCTGAACAGGGTTGCGTGCGGTGCTCGACCGGTGGCAAGATCCGGCAGTCAGCTCGAGATCGAAGGGGGGTGCGTCGATGTCCACCAACACTGACTCCGCGCCCCGGGTCTGCGTCGGCTGACCCCGGAGGCGGAGCGTCCCATCCAGCACCACGGAGGGAACACCCGTGTATCCACGGATCCGCAACATCAGTTTCGACTGTCACGACACGTACGCCCTGGCCGGCTTCTGGTCGGCGGTGCTCGGGTACGCCCGGCACTCCGAGGACGCCCCGGGTGACCCGGAGGCGGCCCTGCTGCCGCCGGACGACGCCACCCCGAACCTGTTCTTCCAAGCGGTGCCGGAAGACAAGGTGACCAAGAACAGGCTCCACATCTGCCTGGAACCCGTTGACCGGACCAGGGACGAGGAGATCGAGCGGGTGCTCGGCCTCGGAGCCAGCATGGTTGCCGACCGACGGCACGCAGACGGCACGGGCTGGGCGGTGCTCGCCGACCCGGAGGGGAACGAGTTCTGCGTGGTCCGCAGCGCCGGGGAGCGTGTCACCACCACCACTGTGGAGGAACAGCTGTGAGTTCGACGATCCACAACATCAGCATCGACTGCCACGACACGTACGCGCTGGCCGGCTTCTGGTCGCAGGTCTTCGACTGCCCTCGGCAGCCCGACGACTTCCCCGGTGACCCGGAGGCGATGCTCCTGCCGCCGGGTGGCCCGGAGGTGCTCTTCATCGCCGTGCCGGAGGGCAAGGCGGTGAAGAACCGGCTGCACCTGGATGTGCAACCCGCCGACCGAACCCGGGCCGAGGAGGTCGAGCGACTGCTCGGCATCGGTGCGGTGCACGTCGCCGATCACGTCGGCCCGACCGGCGGGGGTTGGGTGGTGCTCGCCGACCCGGAGGGCAACGAGTTCTGCGTGCTCGGCAACGCGGCCGAGCGTGCGGCGGCAGCGGCGGCGCGGGCCGCGGCGGGAGTTGGCGAACCGGCCTGACCGTCCGCGTACGGCACGGGGCCCCGGCCACCTTCGGGTGGCCGGGGCCTCGGTCGGTACGACTCAGGAGCGCTGCTCGACCTGGCCCCGGATCGTGGTGAACTCGGCCTTCGCCTGCTCGGCGGACTTGAAGTACATCACCACCATGCCCAGGCTGCCCCGGTCGGCCCAGGCACAGATGCCCAGAGGCACGCTCGCGGCCGTGCCGTTGCCGCAGCGTGCCTCACCGCCGAGCGGGCCGCCTTCGACCGCCGCCATGTTGGTCACCGCCAGATCGGTGGAGATCTCGTTGATGGCGTCGTCGAGTTCCTTCTTCGGGTCCCCCAGCAGGCCGGACACGCCGGCGATCATGATGAGGTCCCGCTTGGTCGGGTCGCCGTAGAAAGCGCCGACCGTGCTGGTCTCGTTCTGTACCTTCGACTTCATCCCGGTGACCAGGTCGGTGGCGGCCTTCTGCAGCTGCGGATCGGTGTTCTTCGGCCGGCCGGCGAGGGTGGCCGGCGCGACCACCCGGGTCTTGGTGGCGTCGACGACGTCGCCCACATCGTCCTTCACGGCGAACCAGGTGATCGCCACGCCGCCGAGGCAGAGCACCAGCACCACGGACAGCACGATCAGCACGATCTTGCCGACATTCGACTTCTTCGCGGGTGGCGGGCCAGCGTGCATGCTCGGGTCGCCGTACGGCTGACCCTGCTGCGCGGGCGGGAATCCCTGCTGCGCGGGCGGGAATCCCTGCTGCTGCGGCGGCCCCCAGGCCCCGGCCTGCTGCGGCTGGCCCGGCTGCTGCGGCGGGGTAGGGGAGTCGTGCGGCGGGCCGTAGGGATTGGCCGGTGGCTGGGACATTCAGTCAGCTCCAAGTTGGGTGTGCAGAACGCGTGATCCTAACCCGGTGAAGCTCCCGACATTGTCCCTGCGCACGTCCCCTTTCGACGGTCGGCCGATCATAAACGGTCGCGGTGGCCGGCCCGCCCACGAAGGACGGTCCGACCACCGCGACGGTGGTGCTGCGAATTCCTCAGGCGGGCAGGCTCGCCGCCCCGCGCGGCAGGAACCGCTTGCCGGTGACCCGCTCGCTGGTGCCGGTCCGGTCCAGGTACGGCGTGACGCCGCCCAGGTGGAACGGCCAACCAGCGCCGAGGATCATGCACAGGTCGATGTCCTGCGCCTCGGCGACCACACCCTCGTCCAGCATGAGCCGGATCTCCTGCGCCATCGCGTCGAGCGCGTTCTGCCGGACCTGCTCGGCCGTCAGCGGCTCGTCACCCACCACGAGCAGCTTGGCGACGTCGGCGTTGATCTGGTCGTCGACCACGATCGGCTGGCCCGAGTCGGCGATCCGCTTGAGGTTCTCGCTGACGCCGAACCGGTCCGGGTACGCCGCGTGCAGGGTGCCACCCACGTGGTACGCCACGGCCGGCCCGACCAGTTGGAGCAGGGCGAGCGGGCGCATCGGCAGACCCAGCGGGTCCAGTGCGCTGTTCGCCACGTCCAACGGGGTGCCCTGGTCGACAGCGGCGAAGACGGTGCCCAGGAAGCGGGTGAGCAGCCGGTTCACCACGAACGCCGGGGCGTCCTTGACCAGCACCGACGACTTCTTGAGCTGCTTGCTCACCGCGAACGCGGTCGCCAGCGTGACGTCGTCGGTGCGCTCACCGCGGACGATCTCCAGCAGCGGCAGCACCGCCACCGGGTTGAAGAAGTGGAAGCCGACCACCCGCTCCGGGTGCTCCATCTCCGCGGCCATCTCGGTGATCGAGAGCGAGCTGGTGTTGGTGGCGAGCACCGCCTCCGGAGAAACGATCTTCTCCAGCTCGGCCCAGACCTGCTTCTTGACGCCCAGGTCCTCGAAGACCGCCTCGATGACGAAGTCGGCGTCGGCGAAGGAACTCTTGTCGACCGTGCCGCTGACCAGGCCGTACAGCTTGGCGGCGGTGCCCTTGTCCATCCGGCCCTTGGTGACGGCCTTCTCGATCTGGGTGTGCACGTAGCCGACGCCCTTGTCCACCCGGGACTGGTCCAGGTCGGTCATCACGACCGGCACCTGGAGGCGACGCGCGAACAACAAGGCCAGCTGGCTGGCCATCAGGCCAGCGCCGACGATGCCGACCTTGGTGATCGTGCGGGCCAGGCCCTTGTCCGGTGCGCCGGCGGGGCGCTTGGCCCGCCGCTGCACCAGGTCGAAGGCGTACAGGCCGCTGCGCAGCTCCTCGGAGAAGACCAGGTCCGCGAGGGCCTCGTCCTCGGCGGCGGTGCCGGCGGCGAAGTCGCCGTCCTTCGCCGTCTCCAGCAGATCGAGGGCCCTGTACGCGGACGGGACCGCGCCGTGCAGCCGCTGGTCGAGGGTCTGCCGGGCGAAGTAGAGCACGCCCGCCCACATGTCCTTGTCGACCTCGGGCCGGGTCACGGTGACCTGGCCCCGCACCACGCCGGCTGCCCACTCCAGGGAACGCTCCAGGAAGTCGGCCGGCTCCAGCAGCACGTCCGCGATGCCCAGCTCGGCGGCCTGCTTCGGCTTGAGCATCTTGTTCTGCATCAGCGGGTTCTGGATGATCACCTGGGTGGCGGCGGGGATGCCGATCAGGTTCGGCAGCAGCTGCGTGCCGCCCCAGCCGGGGACCAGACCGAGGGAGACCTCGGGCAGGGCCAGCGCCGCCGCGCCGCCGGAGAGCGTCCGGTAGTGGCAGTGCAGCGCCAACTCCAGGCCGCCGCCCATCGCCGCGCCGTTGACGAACGCGAAGGTGGGGACGGTGCTGTCCTTGAGCCGGGCGAAGACCCGGTGGCCGAGCCGGCCGATCTCCAGCGCCTGCGCGCGGTCGGCGAGCTGCGGGAGCCCGACGATGTCCGCGCCCACGCAGAAGATGTACGGCTTGCCGGTGACGGCGATGAACGCCGGGTCGGCGGCCAGGGCGGCGGTGATCGCCTCGTCCAGGCTGGTCAGCCCACCCGGGCCGAAGGTGTTCGGCTTGGTGTGGTCGAAGCCGTTGTCCAGCGTGATCAGGGCGGCGGGTCGGTCCAGCCCCGGTACGTTCACCTGACGTAGCAGCGCCTTGGTGACGACCTCGTTCGGTGCGGCGAGCGCGCTCACTTGTTGCCACCCTCCGTCCAGTGCGGGTTCTCCCAGATCACGGTGCCGCCCATGCCGATGCCGATGCACATGGCGGTCACGCCGTAGCGGACCTCGGGGTGCTCGGCGAACTGGCGGGCCAGCTGGGTCATCAGCCGTACGCCGGAGGAGGCGAGCGGGTGACCGATGGCGATGGCGCCGCCCCACGGGTTGACGCGCGGGTCGTCGTCGGCGATGCCGAAGTGGTCGAGGAAGGCGAGCACCTGCACGGCGAAGGCCTCGTTCAGCTCGAACAGGCCGATGTCGTCGATGCTGAGCCCGGCGATGCGCAGGGCCTTCTCGGTCGACGGGATCGGGCCGACGCCCATCACCTCGGGCTCCACGCCGACGAAACCGAACGACACCAGCCGCATGGCGACCGGCAGGCCCAGCTCGCGGGCGACGTCCTCGGAAGCGAGCAGGCTCGCGGTGGCGCCGTCGTTCAGGCCGGCCGCGTTACCCGCGGTGACCTTGCCGTGCGGGCGGAACGGCGTCTTCAGGGTGCCGAGCTTCTCCAGGGAGGTGTCCCGGGGGGCCTCGTCGATGGTGGCCAGACCCCAGCCGCCCTCCGCGTCACGGATGGACATCGACACCAGGTCGTCCTGGAGCTTGCCGTTGGCGTAGGCCTTGGCGGTCTTCTGCTGCGAGGCCAGCGCGAACGCGTCGGTGCGCGCCTTGGTGATGTGCGGGACCAGATCGTGCAGGTTCTCCGCGGTGGAGCCCATGACCAGCGCGGACGGGTCGACCAGCTTCTCCGCGACGATGCGCGGGTTGGGGTCGACGCCCTCACCCATCGGGTGGCGGCCCATGTGCTCGACGCCGCCGGCGATGGCGATGTCGTACGCGCCCATGGCGATGCCGCTGGCCACCGTGGTCACCGCGGTCATCGCGCCGGCGCACATCCGGTCGATGGCGAAGCCGGGAACGGTTTTGGGTAGACCCGCCAGCAGGGCGGCGGTCCGCCCGATGGTGAGGCCCTGGTCGCCGATCTGCGTGGTGGCCGCGATGGCGACCTCCTCGACCCGCTCCGGTGGCAGCTGCGGGTTGCGTCGCAGCAGTTCACGGATGCAGCGGATCACCAGATCGTCGGCGCGGGTGTTGGCGTACATGCCACCCGCCTTGCCGAACGGGGTACGGACGCCGTCGACGAAAACGACATCCCGAACTTCACGGGGCACTTGAGCCTCCTTTTCGACCGTCATTCGGCCTTCGCGCCGGCAGGCGGCACTCCGAACCGAATGAGGTCGCCGACACGGGCACGTTCCATCGAATGCTACTCGTCAGTAACCAACCCCGCCCCACCCCCCGTTGTGGCCCACCCCACACCCGAGGTCCGACCCGGACCGCTCGGCCCGGGCCGGGTCAGGGGAGAGGAGGGGTGGCGGTTTCCGGGGTCAGGGCCGGGGTCAGGTGCGGGGTGAGGAGGGCGATCTGCCATTCGCGGGCGTTGAAGCCGCGCAGGGTCTCCGCCACGGTCTCCTCGGTGAGCTCCTCCGGCGGGGTCCAGGCCAGCCGGCGGACCGAATCTGGGGTGATCAGGTTTTCCGGCGGCAGGTTGTGCTCCCCGGCGATGCGGATCACCACCTCCCGGCTGCGGGCCAGTCGACCGGCCGCCACCGGGTCCCGTTCGGCCCACCGGTGCGGCGGTGGCGGGCCCTCCACAGCCGGCGAGACCGGCAGCGAATCCTCCGGCAGTTGCCGGGCATCGTCGAGAGCGGCGAGCCAGGTGCGGGCCAACCGACGGACCGACCGACCGCCGAAACCGGGCAGGGTCAGCAGGGTCTTCTCGTCCTTCGGGTCCAACTCGGCCGCAGCGATGATCGCCGAGTCGGGCAACACCCGACCGGGCGCGGCGTCCCGCCGGGCCGCGATCTGGTCCCGGGCGTACCACATCGAGCGGACGCGAGCCTGGGCCCGCGCCCCGCGCAGCCGGTGGATTCCGGAGGTACGCCGCCAGGGCTCCGCGCGGACCCGCGGCGGGCGTGCCCCGGTGCGGACCAGCGCCGCGAACTCCTCCGCGGCCCAGGCCGACTTGCCCTGCCGGGTCAGCTCGGCGTCGAGCGCGTCGCGCAGGTCGGTGAGCAACTCCACGTCGAGAGCGGCGTACGTCAGCCACGACTCGGGCAGCGGCCGGCTCGACCAGTCGGCCGCCGAGTGGTGCTTCTCCAGGGTGAACCCGAGCAACTGCTCGGTCAGCGCGGCCAGCCCGACCCGCTCGAACCCGGCCAGCCGAGCGGCCAGTTCCGTGTCGAACAACCGGCGCGGACGCAGCCCCACCTCCGCCAGGCAGGGCAGATCCTGGCTGGCCGCGTGGAGCACCCACTCGGCCTCGCCGATCACCGCGTCCAGCGCACTGAGATCAGGTAGTGGCAGCGGGTCGATCAGCGCTGTGCCCGCGCCGGCCCGGCGCAGTTGCACCAGGTACGCCCGCTGGCTGTAGCGGTATCCGGAGGCCCGCTCGGCGTCCAGGGCGACCGGGCCGGTGCCCGCCGCGAAGCGGGCCACGACCTCAGCAAGCTCGGCCGGAGCGGCCACCGGATCAGGGGTGCCGTCACGCGGGGCGATCAGCGGAACGGGCCCACCGTCGGCCGGGTCGGCCACCCCGCCCGCCGGCTGCGGCTGGGCCGACGGCGGGTGGTGGGGTGCGTTGCCCGGAAGTTCCTCGGTGGGCCGACGGCGCAGGGGTGGTTCGTCGGTCACCTGCCAACCCTAGTGCGCGCGGTGATCCGGCGGGTGCAGCCGGTCCGGCGTGTGTTGGTCAGGTGTCCGCAAGGTGTCCATTCGGATGCCGGACATTGGGGGAGACAAAGCCCGTTGGCGCAGGTACGGTCCATCGCACCGCGGTCCCGCAACAAATGACACACAAGTTGACGGCGCCGCGTGAGACAACGGGGAGAGGCACGGCGATCATGACGGCTGGCTACGGTTCGGGGGACGGGCGACCGGCGGGCGCCGAGCCCGACGAGGTGAGCGGGCCGTTGGCAGGCCGACCCGGGCCGCTCCCACCGCGCATCGAGCCCTACCCGGGCGCCGGATCGACCTGGCCCACGCCGTCGGCCGGGGGCACCGATCCGTCCCGGCCAGTCCCGGCACCTCGCGCCGACCGCCCCGCCCCGTCCCACCCCGGCCAGTGGGGCACCGCGCCGGTCGCGCCGTACGGCACCGCGCCGGTCGCGCCCCACGGCACCGCGCCGGTGGCGCCCCATGGCACCGCGCCGGTCGCGCCCCATGGCACCGCGCCGGTCGCACCGTATGGGACGGCGTCGGCCGCGCCGCACGGGACAGCGCCGGTCGCGCAGTACGGCACCGCGCCGGCCGTGCCGTACGGAAACCCGCCTGCCAGCTCGTACGGCGGCGCCGTTCCAGGCACCGCCGGGCCGTACGGCGCGGGCGCTCCGACGGCTGCTGTGGGCCACGCTGGCTACCCCTCGGCCACATCACCGGCTCTCCCGGGCGCGGCCTACCCGTCACCCGGTGGTCCGGCCAGCGTCCCGCCTTCGGTGACGGCCGGACACCTGGGCGGTCCCGCACAGCCCGGTTGGCCGTCCGCCGCACCGCAGCCGGCCGCCCGACCCGCCCGCCGCCGCTGGCCGGCCGTGCTCGCCACCCTGGCCGTCGTCGTGCTCGCCGCGGTGACGGGGCTCCAGGCGTACCAGCTCGACCGGCTCGGGGACCGGCTCGCCGACACCGACCGACGGTTGGCGCAGGCCCAGGACGGCGACGGCACCCGCCTTGAGGGCCTGGACAAGCGCGCGGAGGCGCTGGAGAAGCAGGCCGGTGACGCGTTCAACCCGGAGGCGGTGGCCAGTGCGGTGCTGCCCAGCGTGTTCCGGGTCCGGGCCGGCCAGTTCACCGGCACCGCGTTCGCGGTGGGCAAGCCGGCGACCGGCGGCGGGACCAACCTCTTCACCAATTTCCACGTGGTCGAGGCGGTCTGGGACGGCGGCGGCCGCGAGGTCTTCCTGGAGCGCAGCGACCAGCGCTTTCCAGCGACCATCGTCAAGGTGGACAAGACCAATGATGTGGCCCACCTGCGTACCAGCGGCAAGTTCACCGGCCTGGTCAGCGCTCCCGCCGCGGCGAAGTCCGGCCAGCAGATCGTCGTCGTCGGCGCTCCGCTCGGCCTGGAGGACAGCGTCACCACCGGCGTGGTGAGCGCGTTGCGTCCGGCCCAGGGCGGGTCCGGGCCGGCCCTCCAGTTCGACGCCCCCATCAACCCGGGCAACTCCGGCGGGCCGGTGATCAACGGCAGTAAGCAGGTGGTCGGCATCGCCACCGCCAAGGCGCGCAACGCCGAGGGCATCGGGCTGGCCGTGCCGATCAAGGTCGCCTGCGACGGTTTCAAGATCTGCTGAGCAGTCTGCCGACGCGGACCTGCCCACCTGTAGGAGCGAGAAGATGACCCAACCACCACCGGTCTCCCCGACGCCGTCCGATGCTGACCCAACCGTGCCGCAGCAGGCCGTGCCGCAGCCGAGCAGCACCGACCCGACCGTGCCGCAGCCGAGCAGCACCGACCCGACCGTGCGGCACCCCGTCGGCCAGCCCGCGCCGCAGGCGTACACCCCTGGCCAGGCCGCGCCGCAGTACGCTGCGCCCGCTCCCGTGCCGCCGCAGTACGGCGTCCCGCAGGGCGCGCCGGGCTACCCGGCCAGCACCCCGCCGTACGCCGGCCCGGCCTCGGCGCCGCCGACCTCCGGCCCTGGCTACGGGCAGCCGACCTCTGGCCCTGGCTACGGGCAGCCGACCTCCGGCCCTGGCTACGGGCAGCCGGTCTCCGCGCCGCCGACCTTTGGTCCCGGCTACGGCCAGCCGATGTCCGCCCCGCCCGGGATGACGCCGCCGTACGGCCCGCCCGCTGCGCAGCCCGCCGGTCGGGGTCGTGCGGTGCTGGCGCTGGCCCTGGTAGCCGCGCTGCTCTTCGTCGTCAGCGGGGTGATGACGGGCCTGTTCGTGACGAAGAACAACGAGCTGAACCGCACCGAAAAGCGTCTCACCGGCCAGGTCAGCCAACGCGACGGCACCATCGCCACCAACACCACGGAGATCGCGAAGCTGAGGACCGACCTGCAGGCCATGCAGGCCAAGCTCGACAACACCGAGCAGGACCTGACCGGTACCCGCAACGACCGTGACGAACAGACCCGGCAGAAGAAGGTCATCGCGAGCTGCCTGGACAAGCTGACCACCGCGCTCGGCGCTGCGGCGGCCGGCAACAAAGGCGCCTACGACACGGCGATGAAGGGTCTCGACAAGATCTGCAACGAGGCAGAGAACTACCTGTAAGCCCTCCCCGCCCCACCCCCACCCCCACCCCCACCCTCCGCAGGAGTCGATCATGGAGTTGTGGTGGTACGCGAAAGCCGCGAAGGGGGAGACCTCGCCCACCACGACTCCATGATCGACGCGTCGGGGAGCGGGGAGCGGGGAGCGGGGATTAGGCGGCGCCGGCGGGGCGGCGGTCGGACAGGGCCGTGACACCGGGTGGGGGCAGGCCGGCCGTGGAGGCGAGCAGCGCGCACCAGCCGAGCAGGTGGGGGGTCAGGTCGTCGTCGACCGGCGTCCAGGAGGCGCGGATCTCGATGTCGCCGATGGTCGGTGGGCCGGCAAGGTCGCCGAACCGGGTCGACATGGTCTGCGTCACCGTCCCGCCGATCGCCCGGTGGCCGGCGTCCTGGGCGTCCAACGCGTCAGTCAGCCACGTCCAGCCGACCCCGGGCAGCAGCGGGTCGGCGGCCAGGTCGACCTCCAACTCGGCGGTCACGTAGGTGACCAGCCGCAGGGTGCCCTGCCACGCCTCGTGACCGACCGGGTCGTGCAGCAGGATCAGCCGGCCGGAGGCCACCTCGTCGCCGTCGCGCAGCACGGTCGCGGAGAGCGCGAACGTGTACGGGGCCAACCGCTGGGGGGCGCCGACCTCCTCCAGGGCGATCTCCGGCCGAGGCGCCGCCGACCGCAGCCCGGCGACCGCGCGGGCGAACGTCTCCGGGAGCGCGATCGGGGGGGCCATGTCGGCAGCCTATGCCGACGCCCGCCCACCCGCTTCGACGGCGCGCCGACGCTCACCGAGGGGCGCCTGCTCCGACGCGGGCGTAAGGAACGGGCGAGAGCAACGGTGCCCTTCCTCTCACCCCCACCCGGGTGAGGGTGGTGGGCGTGGCACGATTGCGGCGATGACCACGGACACCACGGGCACTGTTGCCCGAGACGGAGAACCCCGCCCCGGCGGACCGGCCGACTCGCCCTTCATCCGGGCCTGCCGACGCCGGCCCGTCCCGCACACCCCGGTCTGGTTCATGCGCCAGGCCGGCCGCTCTCTCCCGGAGTACCGGGAGATCCGAGCGACCGTGCCGATGCTGGAGTCCTGCCGCCGCCCGGAGCTGGTCACCGAGATCACCCTCCAACCGGTGCGCAGGCACGGGGTGGACGCGGCCATCCTGTTCAGCGACATTGTGGTGCCGGTCGCCGCAGCCGGGGTGGACCTGGACATCGTGCCGGGCACCGGCCCGGTGGTCGCCGAGCCGATCCGCACCGCCGCCGATGTGGAGCGGATCCGCCCGATCACCCGCGACGACGTCTCGTACGTGGATGAGGCCGTCCGGCAGCTGGTGGTCGAGCTGGGCGACACGCCGCTGATCGGCTTCGCCGGTGCCCCGTTCACCCTGGCCAGCTACCTGGTCGAGGGCGGGCCGTCGCGGACCCACGCGAAGACCAAGGCGCTGATGTACGGCGATCCGGAGCTGTGGCACGCGCTCTGCGGCCGGCTGGCCGAGGTGACGCTGGCCTTCCTGCGGGTGCAGATCGAGGCCGGGGTCTCGGCGGTCCAGTTGTTCGACTCGTGGGCCGGCGCGCTCTCCGAGGCCGACTACCGCCGCTACGTGCTGCCGCACTCGACGGCCGTGCTGAGTGGGCTGGTCGACGACCGCTCCGGGTCGGGGCGCGGCGACAGACGCGCCGAGCCGGAGCGGTCGCACGCCGGTGTGCCGCGCATCCACTTCGGGGTGGGCACCGCCGAGCTGCTCGGCGCGATGGGCGAGGCCGGCGCGGACGTGGTCGGCGTCGACTGGCGTACCCCGCTGGATCTTGCCACCGGCCGGATCGGCCCGGACAAGGCGGTGCAGGGCAACCTGGACCCGTGTGTGCTGCTCGCGCCGTGGCCGGTGGTGGAGGCCGAGGTGCGCCGAATCCTGGACCAGGGCAGGGCGGCCCCCGGGCACGTGTTCAACCTCGGCCACGGTGTGCTGCCGGAGACCGACCCGGAGGTGTTGACCCGGGTGGTCGCACTCGTGCACGAGCTTTCCAGCCGCCGGGCCGACCAGGGCTGAGGCGGCAATGCGGCAGCCCTGGCGGGTGGCGGTGGTCGGCGGCGGGATCGCCGGGCTGGCCGCCGCGGTCCGGTTGCGCGACCGCGCACCGGCCGGCACCGAGATCACGGTGTACGAGCAGTCCGGCGCGCTGGGCGGCAAGCTGCGCACCGGCGAGCTGGCCGGCCAGCCGGTGGAGTTCGGCGCCGAGTCGTTCCTGCTGCGCGACCCGACGGGTGCCGAGAGCGCGGCGGTGGCGTTGGTCCGCCGGCTCGGGCTGGCCGATCGGATCGTGCACCCCACGGTGGGGCAGGCCGCTCTGGTCATCGACGGCGGGCTGCGCCCCATCCCGGGCGGCACCCTGGTGGGCGTACCCGGGGATCTGGACCGGGTGACCACGGTCGCCCGCCCGGTCGCGGACGCCGACACCGACGACGGCCGGCCGCTGGTCGGGCCCGACGCGGACGTCTCGGTGGGCGCGCTGGTCCGGTCCCGCTTCGGTGACGAGGTGGTCGAACGGCTGGTCGACCCGATGCTGGGCGGCGTGTACGCGGGCCGTGCCGACGATCTCTCCCTGGTAACGACGATGCCGGCGCTGGCCCGCACGGCCCGGGTGGAGCACACGCTGGTCGGCGCGGTCCGGGCCGCGCAGGCCGCCGCGCCGCGCGCGCCCGGCGCTCCGGTCTTCGGCACCCTGGTCGGTGGACTCAGCACCCTGGTCGAGGCGGCGGTGACGGCCAGCGGCGCGACGGTACGGCGGGACGCCGCTGTCCGCGAGTTGACCCCGACCGACACAGGTTGGCGGCTCACCGTCGGCCCGACGCGGGCCCCGGAGCTGATCGACGTGGACGCCGTGGTGCTGGCGGTGCCGGCCCGACCGGCGGCCCGGCTGCTCGCGGGTCCGGCCCCGGCGACTGCGGCGGGTGTCGGCGAGCTGGACTACGCGAGCGTCGCGCTGGTCACCCTGGTGGTGCCGCAGCCGCGACTGCCCGAGCTGTCCGGCTTCCTGGTGCCGAGCACCGAAGGGCTGCTGATCAAGGCGGCCACCTTCTTCACCACCAAGTGGGGGCACCTGCGCCGGCCGGACGGGTTGGCGTTGGTGCGCGCCTCGGTGGGCCGGTACGGCGAGGAGGCGCAGCTTCAACGCCCGGACGCCGACCTGGCGGCCACCGTGCACCGAGAGCTCTCGACGGTGCTCGGCGAACCGCTGCCCGCCCCGGTCGACGGGCACGTGCAGCGGTGGGGTGGGGCGCTGCCCCAGTACACCCCGGGGCACGCCGACCGGCTCGCCGCCGCACGGATGGCGCTGCGGGCAGAACACCCCACCCTGGTCCTTGCCGGCGCCGGCTACGACGGCGTCGGCATTCCGGTCTGCGTCCGCTCCGGCGAGACGGCGGCCGACGAGATCATCACAGCACTGGGAGGATCGGCGAGATGACCGAGCAGACCAACGCGGCCCGGTTGCGGGAGCTGAACGACAGCGTCCGCTACACCATGTGGTCGGTGTTCCGGGCCAGCGCACCGCTGCCGTCACTGCGGGACAACGTCACCGGTGAGGTGGAGTCCCTCTTCGAGGAGCTGGCCGGCAAGGACGTGGTGATCCGGGGCGTGTACGACGTCTCCGGTCTGCGCGCCGACGCGGACGTGATGATCTGGTGGCACTCCGCGTCCAGCGACGCCCTGCAGGACGCGTACCTGCGGTTCCGCCGCACCACCCTGGGTCGGGCGATGACCCCGGTCTGGTCGCAGATGGCGCTGCACCGGCCGGCGGAGTTCAACAAGAGCCACATCCCGGCGTTCCTGGCCGGCGAGGAGGCCCGCCCCTACATCTGCGTCTACCCGTTCATCCGCTCCTACGAGTGGTACCTGCTGCCCGACGCCGAGCGGCGCGAGATGCTGGCCGAGCACGGGAAGATGGCCCGCGGCTACCCGGACGTACGGGCCAACACGGTTGCCTCGTTCGCGCTCGGTGACTACGAGTGGATGCTCGCCTTCGAGGCCGACGAGCTGCACCGGATCGTCGACCTGATGCGTGACCTGCGCGCGTCCACCGCCCGCCGCCACGTCCGCGAGGAGGTCCCGTTCTACACGGGCCGCCGCCGCTCGGTAGCCGAGATCGTCAACTGCCTGGTCTGACCCGGGCCCACGCCCCCGTGCCTGCGCGAGCCCTCGGCGCGGGCGTACCACTGGATTTCCCGCCGGCCGGTGCCGCACCCCCGCCCGGGTGCGGCACCGGCCGGGGATCAACTGGTCGTGGTGCAGGAGACCAGCGGAGCCGGGTTGCTGCCGTTCCATGAGCCGAGCAGACCGAAGGTGGTGCTCGCTCCGGCGGCGAGGGTGCCGTTGTAGTTGACGTTGCGCGCGGTGACCTGCGTGCCGTTGGTGCTGACGGTGGCGTTCCACGACGAGGCGACCTGTTGGCCGTTGCCGTAGTTCCAGCTCACCGACCAGCCTCGGGTGGGTGAACCGCCGGCGGTCACCTTCACCTCAGCCTGGAAGCCGCCGGCCCACTGGCCGGTGACCTGGTACGTCGCCGTGCAGGCCCCGGCCGGCGGCGTGGTCGGCGGGGGCGTGGTCGGCGGGGGAGTCGTGGGCGGCGGAGTGGTGGGCGGTGGAGTGGTCGGCGGCGGAGTGGTGGGTGGCGGGGTGCCCGTTCCACCGAAGTCGACGTCGCTGCACAGGTAGTACGACTGGTCCAGGTGGCTGGCCTGCCAGATGGTGTAGACGATGTGCCGGCCGGTGCGTCCCGGCGCGCTGGCCGGGATCTGGATCGAGACGCCGCCGGTGTCCGGGTTCCACTGCGATGCCGGGGTGTTGCCGATCTGGCCGGCCAACTCCAGGTCATTCCAACCGAGGGGCTGGGTGGCCGCGTTGAACCCCTGCTTGGTCACGTACACCCGAATGTAGTCGGCGCCGTGGCTGGCCTGGTCGAAGAAGCGGACCCGGAAGTTGTTCGAGATCGAGGTGGTCTTCCACGCGCCGACGGTGTCCAGCGCGTTGTAGCGACCGCTCTGGGTGCGCCCGCCGCTGCACAGTTGCCCGTTGGGGATGGCACCCTGGTGGTTGCCGGCCACACCCTCGCGGAACAGGCCGTTCCAGTTCCACATGGCGTTCGGGTCGGCCTGCCAGGCCTGCCAGCACATCGGGTCCTCGGTGGCCATCCGAGGGTTCTGGAAGTCGCTGCCCCAGCGTTGCCAGCAGCCGTAGTTGCGCGAGGCCGGGTCGACGACCGACCCGTGCGCGGAGGCGGGCCGGACCAGCATGGTGCTCAGCGCGGTCGTCAGTAGGAGCGTGATGGCCGCCGCGATGGCAAGCAACCAGAGCACGCGTCGTGATCGGGTGAGAGTGGACATGGAGCCCCCGGGGGGATGAGGTCGGACGACGACACCCGGACCGCCGGGAGTTGCCCACTCCCGTGCCTACTCGCTGGCTCCCGCGATGGCTCTACCCGGCACCCTGCCAGATTGATCGTCAGGCGTCAATGGCTTCACGCCGCATCGGCGTGTGTGGGATGCCGTCCTCGACATAATCCGGGCCGCTGACCGCGAAGCCGTGCCGTGCGTAGAAGGCGACCAGATGCGACTGGGCCTCCAGCACGCTGGGCCCGTTGCCCACCACCTCCAGCGCCGCGGTCATCAGCCGGCCGGCGTGCCCGCCGCCGCGCGCCGCTGGTGCCACGACCACCCGACCGATCCGGGCGGTGCCGTCCGGGTCGGCCAGGATCCGCAGGTACGCCAGCGGCGCGTCGCCGTCGGTCAGCCAGAGATGTCGGGTGTCCGGCTCCACGTCCCGCCCGTCGAGTTCCGGGTACGGGCAGTGCTGCTCCACCACGAACACGTCGATGCGCAGCTTGAGTAGGTCGTGGAAGGTGCGGGCGTCCAGGTCGGCGAACGAGGCCGTCCGGATCTCGGTGGTCTGCTGGGGCACCCGCCGATGGTAGGCCGTGTCGCCCGGCCGGGCCCGTTCACGGTGTGTCCGGCGGGGCGGGCGCCAGGTAGGTGGCGGCCACGGCGGTGAGCAGCAGTACGCCGCCGACGATGACCGGCAGCGGGAGCGGCTCGTGCAGCAGTGCCACCGCCAGCGCCGCGGCGGTGAGCGGTTCGAGCAGGGTCAGCACGGCGGCGACGCTGCCCGGGGTGGTGCGCAGCCCGGCGTAGAACAACGCGTACGCCACTGCGGTGGTGATCACGCCGAGGTGCAGCAGCAGTGCCACGGTGTCGAGGCGTACCGGCACGCCGACCCCGGCGACCAGGGCGAACGGCGCGAGCGTCAGAGCGCCGACGGTGGTGGAGATGGTGGTCAGCGTCATCGGCGCGGCACGCTGCGACACCTGCCGGCTGATCAGGGTGGTCACCGCGTACCCGAGGCCGGAGCCGGCCGCCGCGAGCAGGCCGAGCAGTGGGGCGGGCGCCGCCGCGCCGGGATCTGCCGTGGCGGTGGTGATCAGGACGAGACCGGCCACGGCCGCGACCAGCGTGCCGAGGCGCAGCGGGCCGGGGATGCGTCGGGCGCGCGCCGACTCCCAGGCCGCGGCGAGCACCGGGGCCAGACCCAGGCTCACGATGGTGGCCACGCTGACGCCGGCCCACGCCACGGCGACGAAGTAGAGCGCCTGGTAGAGGCCGAGGCCGACGCCGGTGAGCAGCAGCGGTACGGGCGCCGCGCGCAGGGCGGCCAGGATCGTCCCGAGCCGACCGGCGGTGCACGCCAGCAGCACGAGCGCGGCGATCGCGAGGCGGTGGAAGCCGATGCTCACCGGGCTGAGCCCGGTGCTCTCGTGCAGGAGTTGCACCGCCACACCGGTGGTGCCCCACAGCACGCCGGTGACGGTGATCTGGATCAGGCCGGTGCGGGCCTGCGTGACGGCCGGCGCCGGGGCAGCCGGTCGCGCGGTACGGGAGATGGACACGGATGCGCTCCGAAGGGTGAGCCGTTGACGGGGACGACGTCGACGGAGCGCGTACGGCAAGGTGGCCGAGCCGGGTCTGTCACCCGCTCGGCGAAAGGCGCGGCGCTCCGCTCAGGAGCGCGGCGGGGGCAGGACGCCGTGGAATGGCCGCATGGGAGGACCGTACCGCAGAATCGCGGTCAGGCCGGGGACGGTCAGGCCGGGTGTGCGGTCAGGCCGGGCGTGCGCCGACGGCGTCGCGGATCTCGGCGCCCTCGGCGCCCTCGACGGCACGGGCGCAGTGTCCGCAGCAGAAGAATCGGCCGTTGACCTCGACGCCATGCCCGACGATCTTGATCTGGCAGTGCTCGCAGATCGGTGCCATCCGGTGGATCGCGCATTCGAACGAGTCGAAGGTGTGCACGTCACCGCTGACGGTGTGCACCTCGAACGCCATCCAGTAGTCGTTGCCGCAGACCTCGCAGTTTGCCACCGAGAACCCCCCGTATCAGGACACGTGCCTACAGACTCCTCTGACTTCGGGTGGCCAGGGGGGCGAAATGTCGCTGTTCAGGGATTCGGCGGCGTGTCGGCTCGGCGTGTTGCCGGTTAGGCCGCCGAACCCGCCGAACCCGCCAACAGGTCGACGACTGGGGCGGCCTGCTCCGGCCCGGACAAAAAACTCGTCACCATCGATGGATTTATTGATAGGGGTCTTTACTGTTAACAAAGTTTAAATTACCTTGAGGGGCACCACCGGACCTGGAGAAGGAGCTGCCCCCATGCGTCGAAGAATCACCGTCCCGCTGGTGGCGGCGGGCGCCGTCGCCGCCACCCTCACTGTCGCCGCGCCGGCCCAGGCGCACGGCTACGTCTCCGCCCCGCCCAGCCGCCAGGCGCTCTGCGCGCAGGGCCGGGTGCCCGACTGCGGGCAGATCAAGTACGAGCCGCAGAGCGTCGAGGGGCCCAAGGGCCTGCGCAGCTGCAACGCCGGAATCGCCCAGTTCGCCGTCCTCAACGACGACAGCCGGGGCTGGCCGGCCACCTCGGTCGGCAGCTCGCTCACCTTCACCTGGGTGAACACCGCCCGCCACGCCACCAGCAACTGGGAGTACTGGATCGGCAACACCCGGGTCGGCGTGGTCAACGGCAACAACCAGCAGCCGGGCGCCACGGTCTCGCACAACGTCAACCTCGGCGGCTTCTCCGGCCGGCAGAAGATCCTCGCGGTGTGGAACATCTCCGACACGGCGAACGCCTTCTACTCCTGCATCGACGTGCAGATCGGCGGCGGAGGCGGGCCGGCACCCACGCCCACCCCGACACCGACCGCCTCACCCACGCCACGGCCTACCCCGACCACCACGCCGACGACTCCGCCCGCCCCGGGTGGTAGTTGGACGGCCGGCCGGGCATACCAGGTCGGCGAGCAGGTCACCTACGGCGGGCAGACGTACCGCTGCCGGCAGGCGCACACGGCGATCCCCGGGTGGGAGCCGCCGAACGTACCGGCGCTCTGGCTTCAGGTCTGACCGCACGGGTGCGGCCCTCCCCGGGTCGCACCCGTGTCGCCGCCCTCGCGTGAACGGAGCACCCGGCATGCCCCGCCGTAGCCATCTGGCGTACCTGCTCGCCGCTCTGCTGCTCACCAGCGCCTGCGCTGGGTCGGCCCCCTCAGCCGTGCCACAACCGGCTCCCGTGGCCGGGTCCACGGTGGCCGGGTCCACGACCGACGGGTCCACGGCCGAGGGCGACGCGATGAGCGGCATCGACGTCGTGTTCCTGAGCACCATGGTGGGGCACAGCGAACGCACCCTGCAGATCGTCCGGCTGGCTCGGGACCGGGTGCGCGACGACGCGCTGCGTACCCTGGCCGCCGCCATCGAGGCGACCGAGGCCGACGAGCTGTCGGCGATGCGCGGCTGGTTGCCCACGGCCGGGCCGGGCGCCAGCGTGGGCGTACATCATCACGAAGGGCACGGCGACGACGCCGCGCTCGATCGGCTGCGGACCGCGCCGGACGCGGACGTCGATCGAGTGCTGCGCCAGGTGCTCGCCGACCACCAGCGGGCGGCGGCCGACCTGGCACGAGCCCAGGTCGGCGTCGGCCGAAACGAGCGGGTCCGCGACCTGGCCCGGCGGATCGAGCAGTCCAGGACCGCCGAGGTCGAGCTGCTCACCAAGCCAGGCTGATCCGGGGTACGCCACTGCCATGGGTGCCGGCGGGACGGAGACCGCTCAGGTCAGCGGGGTTCCAACCGGATGGAGACCGAGTTGACGCAGTGCCGGGTGTCCTTCGGCGTGAAGCCCTCGCCGTGGAAGACGTGCCCGAGGTGACTGTCGCAGCGGGCGCAGCGGATCTCCGTACGGGCCATGCCGAGGGTGCTGTCCTCGATTTCCTTGACCCGGCCCGGGATGGCGTCGTCGAAGCTCGGCCAGCCGCAGTGCGAGTCGAACTTCGTGTCGCTGGAGAAGAGTTCCAGCCCGCAGGCGCGGCAGTTGTAGACCCCCTGGGTCTTCGTGTCCACGTACTCGCCGGTCCACGGGCGTTCGGTGCCGGCCTCCCGTAGGACGTGGAACTCCTCGGGGGTCAGTCGGACCCGCCACTCGTCGTCGGTGCGGGGCAGTTCGTTGTCGTCAAGACTCACCCGTCAACGGTACGTCGAACGTCGGGGTCGTGGCATATGGTCGCGAGATGGCTGGCACCAAGGCAGCGGTCACCGAGGTCGAGGTGGCCGGGCGCAGCGTACGGCTGAGCAGTCCGGACCGCGTGATCTTCCCGCAGCGGGGCTTCACCAAGGCGGACGTCTTCCACTACTACCTCGCGGTCGGCGACGGGATCACGCGCGCCCTGCGGGACCGGCCCACCACACTGCAACGCTTCCCCGAGGGCGTCGAGGGTGAGGCGTTCTTCCAGAAGCGGGTGCCCACTCGGGGCGTACCGCCCTGGGTGACGACCGCGGAGATCACCTTCCCGAGCGGCCGGAGCGCGGCGGAGCTCTGCCCGGTCGATCTGGCGCACGTGGCGTGGGCGGCGCAGATGGGCACGATCGTGTTCCACCCGTGGCCCGTGCGTGCCGCCGACGTCGACCGACCCGACGAACTGCGCATCGACCTGGACCCACAGCCGGGCACCGACTTCGCCGACGCGGCGCGGGCCGCCGGGGAACTCCGCGCGCTCCTCGACGAGCTGGGTGTGACCGGTTGGCCGAAGACCTCCGGCGGCCGGGGCGTGCACGTCTACCTGCGCATCCAGCCGCGTTGGACGTTCACCGAGGTGCGCCGGGCCACCATCGCGCTCGCTCGGGAGGTGGAGCGTCGCCATCCCGACCTGATCACCACAGCGTGGTGGAAGGAGGAGCGCGGCAGCCGGGTCTTCGTCGACTTCAACCAGATGGCTCGGGACCGGACGATCGCCTGCGCGTACTCGCTGCGGGCCAACGCGCGTGCCACCGTCTCGACCCCGGTCACCTGGGACGAGCTGCCCGACGTCGACCCGGACGACTTCGACCTGCGGACCGTTCCGGCCCGGTTGGCCGAGCGCGGCGACCCGCACGCCGGCATCGATGACGCCCCGTGGGACATCACTCCGCTCCTGAAGTGGGCCGAACGGGACGCCGCCGCCGGTCAGGGCGACCTGCCGTACCCGCCGGACCACCCGAAGATGCCCGGCGAGCCCAAGCGGGTCCAGCCCAGCCGCGCCAAACGCACCCCCGCCGACGAGAGCGCCTGATCCGCTCGGCCGGTGTTTCCGTCGACGTCTCGACGGCCAAGGGCTGGCGTACGTCTGTTCTAAAATTTGCCTGTGATCGATGAGTTGGCGCGGGCGGAGAGTGCGGTAGCGGCCTGCACCGATGCTGCCGCCTGGGCACTCTCCGAGCACGACCTGATCGCCGCGATCGACGCCACGCACCGGCTGCAACAGCGCCTGGCGGCCGTGCAGTTGGCGGCAGTCCGCGAGTTGGACGGTCGGGGCACCGCGGTCGCGCAGGGCGCGTCCTCGACGGCGGTGTGGCTGCGCGACCGCCTGCGACTCGACGTCTCCGCCGCCCGTCGGCTGGTCGGCCTCGCCGCTTCGGTCGACGCGGCCCCGCCCGTCGTGCGGGACGCCCTGGCGCGCGGCGCGGTCACCGTGGAGCAGGCCCGGGTCATCGCCGAGACGGCCGCCACGGTGTCGGCCTCGACGGGCGCCGAGGTGGCCGACAAGGCCGCGGGTTTGCTGGTCGAGTGGGCCGAGCAGTTCGACCCCTCCCTGTTGCGCAGGATGGGCACTCAAATCCTCGACCACGTCGCCCCCGACCTTGCCGACGCCGCCGCTGCGGCGGCCCTAGAGGCAGAGGCCGCCCGGGCGACCCGCGATCGGCACGTCACCATCTCCGAGCAGACCGGTGGTCGTTTGCGGCTCAGCGGCACCCTCGACGCGGAGGCCGCCGCGCTGCTACGTGCCGTTATCGACCCGCTCGGCGCTCCCTCCGGGCCTGACGACACCCGTTCCGCCGGGGAGCGCCGCCACGACGCCCTCGCCGATGTGTGCCGGCTCGCCCTGCGCACCGGTGAGCTGCCCGAGAACGGCGGCGACCCTGCCCAAATCGTCGTCACGACCAGCTACGACGGGCTGACCCAGCTCTTGGGCGCCGGCGCCCTCGACATCGGCCCGCAACTCACTCCCGAGGCGGTGCGCCGGCTCGCCTGTGACGCCACCATCCTGCCCGCCGTGCTCGGCGGCACCGGTCAGGTCCTCGACGTGGGACGGCAGCGCCGCCTCGTCACCGGCCCGCTGCGGCGGGCCCTGGTGCTGCGGGACGGCGGCTGTGCCTTCCCGGGCTGCGACCGGCCACCCCGCTGGTGCGCCGCTCACCACATCCGCCACTGGGCCGATGGCGGCCCGACCAGCCTCGACAACGCCGTCCTGCTCTGCGGCCATCACCACCGACACGTCCACCAGGCCGACTGGGTCGTCCGGCTCGCCGGCGACGGTCATCCGGAGTTCGTACCGCCGGCCTGGCTCGACCCCGACCAGCTCCCGCGCCGCAACCACTATCACCGACGAACGTAGCCAATCGGCACCCCTGGGGCCTTGTCGCAAGCCGATCCGAAGACGTGCGTGGGGCGTGGTCGGTCCTATCGGGCACCGGCGATCTGGGTGATGAGGAAGTCGACTCGTTCCTCCTGTCCGCCAGCGGGGATGCGGCCGCTCTGCGACAGGACGGCGATGCCGTGCAGGGCGGCCCAGATGACTTCGGCGAACAGTTCACGTCGCTCACTGTCCGGGTGGAAGCAGTTGACGAACTCGTCGAACGAAGCCCGCAGCGGGACCGGTGTCTCGGCGCTCGCAAACTTCAGGTCGGTGGGCAGGATGAACATGGCCTGGTACAGGGCAGGTCGCTCGGTCGCGAACTCCAGGTAGGCGCGGCTGACGGCGCGCAAGGCGTGTTCGGGCTCAGGTGCCGCCTGCCGTGCCTGGCTCAGGTAGGCGGCGAGTTGGCTGAATCCGTCCAGGGCGACGGCGCTGACGATGGCGTCCTTGCCGTTGAAGTGGCTGTACAGCACCGGCTGGCTGTACTCCACGCGTTCAGCCAGCCGTCGTGTCGTGACTGCCTCCCAGCCTTCGGCCTCCGCGAGCTCACGCGCGGCCGAGATGATCAGCTGATGACGGTGAGCACGCTCACGCTCGCGGCGCTCGCTGATGGCGGACATGACCACATCCTAGCAACGCTAGACATCCTGTCGGCGGCAAACTATCGTCGCTACAGCATCTAGCGCCGCTAGATGCATCGGTGTCACTCAGGGGAAGCCAACCATGCTCACCAACGTCGCCAACGTGCTCGCCGGACTGATCGGCGCGGGCATCATCTTCATGGGCGTGCGCGCCTTCTGGGCGCCGCAGGCCGCAGCCGGCTTCGGCATCCCCGACACGCCGACCGGGGACCGCACCTTCCAGGCCTGGCTGTCCGTCAAGGCCGTGCGCGACATCGCCTCGGGGATCTTCCTCTTCATCCTGCTGGTTGGAGCGACACCCCACCTGCTGGGCTGTTTCATGCTGGCCGCCGCCGGCATACCCGTCGGCGACGCACTGATCGTGTTGCGCAGCAACGGTCCGAAGGTGGCCATCTACGGCATCCACGGAGCCACCGCCCTGGTGATGGTGGCGATCGGCGTGCTCCTGCTCGTCGCGTGACCACTTGTCACGCCGCCCCGGCCAAAAGTCGCGTTCGCTGAAGGGACCAGCCTCTCCATGCCCAGCTTCGAGATCAACCCGATCGGTACGGTCCGAAACGACAGAACGGATGTCCAGCACACCGACCACTGGGGTGCCGTCCGCAGCACGATCACCATCGATGAGCGCTTCGGCGATGCGTGCCTCCAGGGCCTGGAGGGCTTCTCCCACGTCGAAGTCCTCTTCATCTTCGATCAGTTCCCGGACCACGGCGACTACCGCGAACCCCGCCCCTACCGTGGACGCCCCGACCTCCCGCCGGTCGGCATATTCGCTGGCCGCGGCCCCCGCAGGCCGAACCGCATCGGAGTGACCTGCTGCGCCATCGAATCCGTCCACGGCCGCGAACTGACGGTGGTGGGCCTCGACGCGGTCTCGGGGACCCCGGTCATCGACCTGAAGCCGACGATGACGGAGTTCCTGCCGGTGAACGTCCAGCAGCCGGAATGGGTCAGCCGCCTGATGTCGGAGTACTTCCAGCCGTAAGCGAGGTCCACAACCACCACTACCACCGACGAACGTAGCCAATCGGCCCTGGCGTCCGGGTCGCGAGCTGAGCGACCCAGCCGGCGGGATCCGATCCGGCTGGGGCACGCCCATCACCGGTCAGGGCAGCTGGCCCGGCCGGTCGACGATTGCGACGTGGAGCAGCGCGGCAGCCGCATGCAGCGACTCCTTGCCGTTGCGCACCACCGATCCACGGGTGCCAAGGTAGACGTGGGTGTCTCGGTCGAAGAGGAAGTCGTGGCTGCCACCGATCACACCGGGCATCCGAATCGCCACCCCATGCCGGCCGGCGGCGTCCACCACGTCGCTCGATATGACAACCGCTCCGGGCTCCCGTGCCAGCAGTTCGAACAGCGCCGCCAGCGCTCGGGGCGGCACGTAACCGTCGAGCATCGACCGCGCGGTGGTGTACGGCATGCTCTCGCCCCCGTACACGGCCTGCTCATCGGCAGCCTCCGGGAGGTGCAGGTCGACCGGGTGTTCCCGAAGGTATCGAAGCAGTTCGTCCGGGTCGGTGGGCAGATCGCCGTGGTACGCGGGCGACGGGAACACGTCGAGTTCCTTGTCGGGATCGGCGGGATCATCCGGGCGAAGCACCTTCAGCTCGCTCCACCCGTTCGGATCGGCCTCCGGTCGGTAACGTGCCTGCGTGTGCGCGACGCCCCCGGCCGACTGCCAAATCTGCGTCCGCACCGTCCTGTACGGGCCGCTGTCCGGTCTCTCCCGCATCGTCGCCAGGAGTTCCGTGAAGACGTACTGATCGGGTCGGGCGGTGAGCTCGGGCTGCTGCCGGGCGGCATCGGCCGCCATCCGAAGGACCTCCGACGCGCTGGCCGCGGGCGGCGGCTGGTCGCCCACTCTCATCGTCTGGACCGCCAGGCCACCGACGGTCAGTGCGACTGCCAGCCCGAACGCTCCGGCGAGGCGCCAACCGCGCACGTACCGGGTACGGCGTCCGACCGGACGGGCCGCCGGAACCATCTCGGCCCGTCGGGCAACGTGTGCGGTCAGATCCGTGAGGAGCTGCTCCTCGAAACCCTGCGGCGACTGTTCAATCTTGTTCATGGCGTCATCTCCGTCTCATCAGGCGAGGGTGGCGGTCGGGTGGGCGAGCACGGCGCGGACGACGCGACGGGCACGATGCAGGCGGACCCGAGCGGCGACCGGGGACACCCCGAGCACGGTCGCCGCCTCCGCGACGGTGAGGCCGTCCACGGCGACGAGTTCGACCAGCGTCCGGGTGCCCTCGGGTAGCTCGCTCAACGCTCGATAGGTGCGGCGGGCCGCCGACTCGGCGTCGATCCGCTCCTCGATGCGGCCGATGTCGTCGGTGCTCAGATCCCGTCGTCCGGCCAGTCGTCCGGTCACCCGCAGCCGTTGGGCCGCTCGACGCCGCTCGTCGCCGATGACGTTGCGGGCCACCCCGAACAGCCAGCCGATCTGGCTACCCCGGTCGGGCCGGTAACCGGCCGCCGATTCGACCACCGCCAGGAACACGTCCGCGGTCAGGTCGGCCGCGAGGTGTGGATCGTCGACCCGCCGCGCCACGAACCGGCCCACCGCCTCCAGGTGCTGCCGGTAGAAGGCCTCGAAGGCCACCGGATCGACGCCGATGCCAGAGATGTCACCCTCCGCTTGGCCAGGTTCATTCACAGGCCGTCCTCTCTCGTAGCCGCTACACCCTCTCTTCGTCAGGCGGAGCGCGGGTGTTACCGAACCATCCGGCACGAGAAACAGGTGGATCAGTGGTTGAGGTGCCGGCCGACATCCTCGCCGGAGCGGCGAGCACGCGAACCGATTGACTTTCGATAGGTAACGAGTGAAACTCGATGCATGGTTGTAGAGCATCGAGCGGTAGCCGCTCTCCGGGTCTTTCTCGTGGTGTTGTTCGGGGTCCTGGTCGTGTTCCAGACCCTCTCGCTGCCGGGGCAGTTCGCGTACATGGCGCAGGAGTCGCCGCAGGACGCCTACCTGCGATGGCCGGCGACCGTCGTGACGGTGTTCTGGGTGCTGTGCGTCCAGGTCGTCATCGTCTCGACGTGGAAGTTGCTCAGCCTGGTCAAGGACGACCGCATCTTCACCGAGGCGTCCCTGAAGTGGGTGGACGCGATCGTGTGGGCCATCGCCGCCGCGTGGGTGGTGCTCGTGGGTGTCTTTCTCTGGGTCGGGTTCAACGCGGATGACCCAGGAGTGCCACTCCTGCTGTTCCTGCTGACGGTGGGCGTCACCGTGCTGGGGCTCCTCATGGTGGTGATGCGTGCGCTGCTGAGGCAGGCAACCACGCTGCGGACCGACATGGAAGCGGTGATCTGATGCCCATCGTCGTCCGCATCGACGTCGAGTTGGCCAAGCGCAAGATGAGCGTCGGTGAGTTCGCCGAGCGTGTCGGGCTCACGCCAGCCAACGTGGCGGTGCTGAAGAACGGCCGTGCCAAGGCCGTCCGCTTCAGCACGCTGGAAGCGATGTGCCGGGTGCTCGACTGCCAGCCCGGGGACCTGCTCGAGTGGGTTGAGGAGGAGGAAACCTCATGAGGTACGTCCTGACCGTCCTGGCCATTCTCGCGACCGCGATCGGCGTCGCCGGCATCGCGCACGGGGAGGCCGACGACTCGCCGGGCCTCCAACTCCTGGGCGTCGCGCTGGTGATCGGCGCGGTTGCGTTCGGCATCCGGAACGTTCGGGGCGGCAGTTAGCCGTCCAGGCGCGCGGGCCGGCCTGAGCTGACCTCCTCAGAGTAACGATCATGTAACGGGCGCGAACCTTTCCGGGTGGATGGCGTGTCTTGATGGTCGTCGGCCCGCCAGGGCCAGGGGAGGCGTCGGATGAAGCTGGTGTGGAGGCGTGCCCGCGAGGCGCGAGGGTTGCTGGTTGCCGCGGTGATCGCCGCCCTCGTCGCCGTCGCGTTGGTCACCGGCCTGTCCGACTACAACCGCCGGGCGGTGGACGCCGGGCAGCGTTCGCTGGTTGCCGCCTCGCCGGCCGAGGAGCGCGGCCTGCTGGTCAATGGCTCAGGCGGCCGTGACGCGGCCGAGTTCGCTACCCGGGACAAGGCGGTCCGAGACGGGTTCGCCGCCGGGCTGGCCGGCGTCCCGGTCAGTGTCGCCGCCGCCCGTTACGGCACCGGCCGGGAGTTGACCGGTGACCTTGGGCAGGTGCCCCGTCCGGACGACGAACCGGTCTTCGCGAGCCTGGCCACGCTCGACGACCTCGCCGGCCACGCGGAGCTGACCAGCGGAGCCTGGCCCAGCCCCGGGGCGAACCCGATCCAGGTGAGCCTGCCGGAGCGGGTCGCCGGCGCGCTCGGACTGAGCGTCGGCGAACGCGTCCCGGTGCGTGACCGGGCCACCGAACGACGCGGCGAACTGATGCTCGCCGGCACCTGGCGGCCCCGCGACCCGACGGACGCGTACTGGCTGCTGGCACCCGGAGTGGGGGCGGGCAGCGTCGGTTCCGGCACCTCGTACGGGCCGTTCGCGCTCGACCCGGCTGACTTCGCGGCCACCTTCCCGGGCTCGGTGTCGGCGTCCTGGCTGGCCGAACCGGACCTCGGCGGCGTCGACACCGCCGACCTGCCCGCCGTGCGGAAGGCCCTCGCCGAGGCCGCCTCGGCGGTGCCCGAGGCCGCTCAACTGGGCAGCTCCGGGCAGGCGGTCACCAAGATGGAGCAACTGCTGGACCGGATCGCCCGCGCCGACCTGGTGGGTCGTTCCTCGCTGGCCACCCCGCTGTTGCTCATCCTGGTGCTCGGTGGGTACGCGCTGGTGCTCGTCGCCGCACTGCTGCACGAGGACCGCCGCCCGCAGACCGCACTGTTGCGTGCCCGCGGTGCCGCCCGCCGCCAGTTGGCCGGGCTGGCCGCCCGCGAAGCGACCCTCGTGGTCGCCCCGGCCGCCGTGCTCGGTCCGCTGATCGCCGGTGTGGCACTGCGGTACATCCGCCCCGGCGGGTCGGGCGACCTGCCCACCGCGGGCGGCAACACCACCCTGGTCTGGGCGGCAGCCGCAGCCACCGCAGCCGGTTGCCTCGTCGCCATGGTTCTCCCGACGCTGCGCAGCGCCGGCACGTACGTGGCCGACATGGCCGCCCGGTCCCGCCCGAACCGCGCGGCGAGCGTCCAGCGTGCCAGCATCGACCTGGTGCTCGTGGCGCTCGCCCTGCTCGCCTGGGTGCAGCTACGCCGGTACGCCTCCCCGCTGGCTGGCTCGGGCGGCCAACTGGGCCTCGATCCTCTGCTGGTCGCCGCCCCGACGCTCGGCGTGCTGGCCGGTGCCGTGCTGGCGCTGCGGGTCCTCCCGCCGCTCACCCGGTTCGCCGAGCGGTTCGTCGACCGACGTCCCTGGACGGCCACGATGTTCGGCATGTGGCAGGCCGGTCGGCGTCCACACGCCGGCCCTGTGCTGCTGCTCGCCCTCGCCGTCGGTGGCAGCACCCTGGCCTGGTCCCTGATCAGCACGGGGGAGCGGTCCCAGGTCGAGCAGGCCGGTCACACGGTCGGCGCCGACCTGCGGGTGACCGAACGGGCCGGGTCCGCCCCGCCAACCCGGGTCGGTCAACTCGCCGCGCTGCCGAGCGTGGACCGGGTACTGCCGGCCTGGCGCGACGAGGTGAGGGTCGGCCGGGCGGACCTGCCGGTGACCGTGATCGGCATCGACCCGGCCAGCGCCCCCGGGGTCGTCCAACTCGCCGACCGCCTCAGCGACAATTCAGCGGCGGAGCAGTACAAGCGGATGGTCGGGGCGCGGGGGGCTCCTGCGGGCATCGAGTTGCCCGCCGACGTGCGCGCGATCACCGGCACGGTGCGTACCCCGGTGAGCAACGCGAGCCGGCCGGTTCAGGTCGCGGTGACGCTGCTGGTCACCAGCTCCGACGGGCTCGCCCTGCGGCTGCCGGCAGCCAACGCCGACAGTGACGGCCGGGCGACCCGGTTCACTGTGCAACTGCCCGACGTGGGTGGGGCGCGGCTGCGGCTGGCCGGGTTCGAAGCCGACGGCGGGCTGGCGGCCGGCAACGCCTACCGGCTCCAGGTGGACGGGTTGACGGTGGTCGGTGCCGACGGCACGACCCGACCCGCCGAGCTGAGCGGTGACTGGGTGATGACCGTGCCCGGCGAGAACCCCACACCAGTGCGGCCCACCGCCACCGGCTTCGCCGCGGTCCACGCGGTGGAGGTGATTCCCGGCGGGCAGTTCGCCTACCAGCCGCCCACCCGGTTCTCCATCGTGCCCGGCGGGGAGAGTAAACCCGTACCGGTGCTGATGACCCCCGGGGTACGCGACGCGCTGAGCCTGCGCGTCGGTGACACCGTCGACCTGACGCTCTCCGGGGCGACGCTGCGGGTCCACCTGGTCGGTGAGCTGACCGCCGTGCCGGCCACCACCGGGGAAGGTGTCCTGCTGGACCTGCCCACGGCGGTCGACACGTTGATCAGGGACAGCGGCGCGGTGCGACCCGTACCGGAGTGGTGGGTGGGCGCCGCGGACGCGACGGCCGCAGCCCGGGCGGCCAGCGAACTGCCGGGCGTAACCGTGCTCAACCGGGAAGCGGTGATCGAGTCGGCCGCTGACGACCCGTACTGGCAGGGGTCGCGTACCGGAATGCTCGCCGCCGCGCTCGGCGCGGTGCTGCTCGCCCTCGTCGGCCTGATGGTGGACGTGTGGGCCACCGCCCGGCACCGGCTCGGCGAGTTCGCGGTGCTGCACACCCTCGGCGCCACGCCCCGGCTGCTGGCCCGGGCGCTGCTGGCCGAACAGACCTTCCTCGCCGGCATCGGCGTGGGGGTCGGGCTACTACTCGGCGCCGCGGTCAGCGCAACCATGGCCCCACTGGTCATCCTCACCCCGGCCGCCGGCCGGCCGATTCCCCCGGCGGCGTTCGCGCTGCCCTGGGTGCCGATCGGGCTGACCGCGGTCGGTCTGCTGCTGGCGGCGCTCGCCTTCAGCGCTTTCATCGCCACCGGCATCCGGCAGCGGGTGGCGGCGGTGCAGCTGCGAATCGGGGGAGAACGATGAGCGTCGGCGCGGCCGTCCGGCGGGTCCGGGCGTACGGCGGGCAGTTCCTGCTCCTGGCGGTGCTGACCCTGGTGGTCACGCTGCTGATCAGTGGGGTGCCCCGGTTGGTCAACCGGCTTGCCGAACAGGGGCTGCGGGCGCAGCTGACCAGCGAGCCGGCCGCCCGCCGGGACATCTCGTACACCACGGGCGAGGTGAGCGCACCCCCCGGAAAAACGGCGATGGGCGGCGCCAGCGAACGGTTCGGCACCTTGGCCACGACGATGCCGCCGCAGGTGCGCTCGGCAGTGTCCGAGCAGTGGTACAACGTGGACGTCACGCCGGCCCGGGTATCCGGTCCGGATCTCACGGCCCGGAAACTGCTGGTCGATCTGGGGCTACGGACCATGCCCGGCATCCAGGAAGCCAGCACCCTCGTCGAGGGGACGTGGCCGAGCGAGACGTTCGTACCCGATCGGCCGATCGAGGTGGCGCTCGATGTCGACGTGGCCGGCAAGCTCAACCTGCGCACCGGCAGCAAACTGCGTATCGGCAACGCCGATGCCAAGGGCAATCTCCTCGACCCTGCCCCGATGGTGGTGGCCGGGCTGTTCCGGCCCGCCGATCGCGCGAACGGCATCTGGGACGGACTGCCACCGCTGCTGCGGATCACCGAACCGCTCGGGGACGGCCAGCCGCTGATCGTCGTCGGTGTGGTCGCCCAGTCGACCCTCAACAAGCGGGCCGCGGCGGGTTGGCCGACACGGTCCGAATGGCGGTACCGGCTGGGTGTCGACGCCATCGACGCGCGCGACCTGGACCAGATGATCGACGGCCTGCAGGAGATGCAGCGCAACAAGCCGTCGGACCTCACGTTGACCCAGGGCATCGATGTCCTGTTGCGCGCGTTCGCCGCCCAGGTGAACGCCGCCCGTACCCTGCTCGCGGTGATCGCGGCCGGCGTACTGGCCACGCTGGCCGGGCTGATCGTGCTCGCGGCCAGCCTCGCCACCCGACGGCGTCGCTCGGAGTTCGTCCTGCTGCGCGCCCGCGGTGGTGGGGCCACCGCCGGCGCCCGGCGCAGCCTCGCCGAGTCGCTGCTGGTGGTGCCGGTCGCGGCCGCGCTCGGCTGGTGGCTGGGCACCCTGTTCCCCGGCACCCCGGACCCGACCGCCGCGTACGCCGCCGCGGCGACCGTGCTCGTCACCCTGGCGCTGCCGCTGGCGACGCTGGCCGTACCGATCGGCGGGGCGGCCCGTAGTGATCTGGTCCGGGTGCGTCCGTCGGCCCGTCGGCTCACCGTCGAGGTCTCCCTGCTGCTGCTGGCCGGGCTGGCCGCAGTGCTGCTGCGCAGGCGTGGCCTCACCCTCGGCGAGGTGGACCCGCTGCTGGTGTCGGTGCCGGTGCTGCTCGCGGTCGCTGCGGCGGTGCTTGCGCTGCGGGCGTACCCCTGGCCGTTGTTGCTGGTCAGCCGGTTGGCCGCGCGGACCCGGGGCAGCGTCGCCTTCCTCGGCACGGCGCGGGCCGGCCGGTCGGCTGTCGCCGCCCCGCTGGTCGTCGTGGTGCTGGCGATCGGCACCGCGGCGTTCTGCGCGGTCGTCGCCGCTGGCGTCGACGCGAGCCGGGCACGAGCCGCCGAGCAGATCGTGCCCGCCGACGCGGTGATCCGCGGGGAGCGCTTCGCACCCGACACCATCGACGAGTTGGGCCGCCTGCCGGGGGTTCGGGCCGTCACCCGGATGCTGTACCAGTCTGATGAGCGGCTGGCCGCCGACGAGATCGGCACCGACGCGCGGGTCGCGCAGACGGCCGTGCTGCTGGTCGACGGCTCGGGCCTGGACGCGGTGGCCCGCGAATCCGAGGTGGACCTGACGGTTCCGGCCGCGCTGCGCACCGCCCGGCCCGGCTCGGGGCCGCTGCCGGCGGTCGTCTCCCCGGAGGTCGCCGCCGACCTGGCCAAGGCCGGGCTGGACCGTTCCGCCTTCATCTCCGTGCAGGGTGAGCGGTACGAGTTCCGGGTGGCCGGCACCGAGGAGAGTTTCCCGCTGCTGCCAGCCAACGCCAGCCGGTTCGTGATCCTGCCCTGGCAGGCGCTGCCGGCGCGAAACACGACGCCCGTGCCGACCAGCCTGTTGGTCGCCGGGGACTCGCTGGACGCCGGGGCGCTACGCCAGGCCGGCGACCAGGGTCAGGATCGCTATCAGCGTGGGGGAACGGTGACCGGTCGGGAACGGCCTCTGGGGGTCATCGTCGACACCCGGGCGGACGTCCGCCGGGATCTCGGTAACGGCGGGGCGAACGGAGTGCTGGCTTTCGGTTTCGTGGCCGGCGCCGTCGGCGGCACCGTGCTCGGGCTGCTGGCCATCGCGTTCACCGTGCTGGCCGGAGCGCGCGCCCGGGGTCAGGTGCTGTCCCGGCTGCGCACCCTCGGCCTGTCCCGCCGGCAGTGGCGAGGGCTGCTGCTGGTCGAATTGACCCCGCTGGTCGCGGTGTCGGTGCTGACCGGTGCGCTGGTCGGTGCGGTGCTGCCCCTGCTGCTCAACCCGGTGCTCGGCCTGTCCGCGTTCACCAGTGGTGTGCCCGTCCGGGTGGCCTTCGAGCCAAGCCTGGTCGCCGCGGTGCTCGCGCTCGGGGCGGTCGCCCTCGGCTTCGCGGTCGCCGTCGAGGCCCTGAACAACCGCCGGTTGCGCCTCGGTGAGGTGCTCCGGCTCGGAGAGGAGAGCTGAGATGACCGTTACCGCCCAGACTCCACTGGTGCCGGACCTGGCAGCCATGCAACAGCGGGCCGCACAACGCGCCGCCGAGCGGGCCGGCGGGCAGGACCGCCTTCGCGGGCACATCGTCTGTGACGGCCTGGTGCGCATCTTCAAGACCGAGGGGGTGGAGGTGGTCGCCCTGCAGGGGCTCGACCTGGTCATCGACCGGGGCGAGCTGGTGGCGATCGTCGGTGCCTCCGGCTCGGGCAAGTCGACCCTGCTCAACATCCTCTCCGGCCTGGACACGCCGACCGCCGGCATCGCCCGGGTGGCCGACTACGACCTGCTCTCGCTGTCCGCCAAGCGGCGGCTGAGCTACCGACGGGAGCTGGTCGGGTTCGTCTGGCAGCAGACCGGCCGCAACCTGCTGCCGTACCTCAGCGCCCTGGAGAACGTCGAGCTGCCGATGCAGTTGGCCGGCAAACGCAGCCGGAAGGCCCGCCGGGAGCGCGCCCGGGAACTGCTCGACATGGTCGGCGTGGGTTACTGCGCGGACCGGCGGCCGGGGCAGCTCAGCGGCGGCGAGCAGCAGCGGTGCGCGGTGGCGGTGGCCGTGGCGAACGATCCGGAGGTGCTCTTCGCCGACGAGCCGACCGGTGAACTGGACGAGGCGACCGGCGCGGAGGTCTTCGCGGCGCTGCGCACCATCAACGCCGAGCTGGGGGTGACCATCGTGGTCGTCACCCACGACCACGCCGTGGCCACGCAGGTCCGTCGGACCGTCGCGATCCGCGACGGCCGGACCGCCTCCGAGGTACGCCGGACCGCTCGGATCGACGCGGACGGCAACACCGAGCTGGTGAGCGAGGAGTACGCGGTGCTGGACCGAAACGGGCGGATGCAGCTACCGGCCGCGTTCGTCGACGCGCTCCTGCTGAAGGAGCGGGTCCGGCTCGACCTGGAACCGGACCATGTGCAGGTACGGCCCGGTGACCGGGCCTCGGACGAGCGGGGGGCACGGGCATGAGCCGTCGGGACATGGTGGTGACCGGCGCGGCCGGGTTCGGCGGTGTGCCGGCGGCGCAACCTGCTGAGGTGGTCCGGGTCAGTGGCGTGAGCCGGACCTTCGGTCGGGGCGAGCACGCCGTGCACGCGGTACGGGACGTCTCGTTCACGGCCAATCGGGGCGAGCTGGTCGCCATCCGGGGCCGCTCCGGGGCCGGCAAGACGACGCTGTTGAACCTGATCGGCGGGCTGGACCGGCCGGACAGCGGTCAGGTGGTGGTGGCCGGGCACGAGGTCACCGCGGCCGGCGAGGCGGAGTTGCTGCGGCTGCGCCGGGGCACCGTCGGGTTCGTGTTCCAGACCTTCGGGCTGGTGCCGATCCTCTCCGCCGCCGAGAACGTGGGCGTGCCGTTGCGGCTGGCGCAGGTGCCGGCCGCGGAACGGGAGCAGCGGGTCGCGGTGCTGCTGGAGCTGGTCGGTCTGGGCGGGCACGCGGCGCAGCGCCCGTACGAGCTCTCCGGTGGGCAGCAGCAGAGGGTCGCGGTGGCCCGAGCGCTGGCCAACGAGCCGGATCTGCTCATCGCCGACGAGCCCACCGGTCAGCTCGACTCGGAGACCGGTCGGTCCATCATGGACCTGCTACGCGCGGTGGTGCACGCCCGCGGCATGACGGCGCTGGTGGCCACGCACGACCCCGCCCTGATCGATCTCGCCGACCGCGTGCTCGTCCTGCGCGACGGGCGGCTCGTCGACGGCTGACCGCCGCCGGACGACTGCCCACGCCAGGGGGTGGCGTCCAACGGTCCCTGCGGGGCCGTGAATCAGAGGCGGAGCTTCATGCCCTCGTGGCTGGCCGCGAAGCCGAGACCCAGGTAGAAGCGGTGCGCGTCCGCGCGGGTTTTGTCCGTGGTGAGCTGCACCAGGGCGCAACCGCGCCGCCGGGCCTGGTCGATGGCCCAGGTCATCAACTCGCGGCCGAGCCCTCGGCCGCGCCGGTCGGAGTGGACCCGGACCGACTCGATCAGGGACCGCTCGGCGCCGTGCCGGCCGAGCCCCGGGATGTAGGTGATCTGGAGGCAGCCGACCAGGTCGCCGTCCTGCTCGGCGACGATCAGCAGGTTGCGCGGGTCGGCGGTGATGTCCGCGAACGCCTTCTCGTACGCCTCGTCGACCTCGGTGAAGTCGCGGGCCTTACCCAGCACGTCGTCGGATAGCAGGGCGATGACGGCGGGCAGGTCGGCCCGAACGGCCTGCCGGAAGATCACATCGGTCATGCGGGCAGCCTGGCACGACCCCTCAGCAGCCGTCCAGCCAGCTGCGCAGCGCCCACCACCAGTGGACGGTCTCCGGCACCGTGCACCGTCCCCCCTCCTCGACCGGCGGCCCGCCGGTCACCTCCCGAAGCCGGCGCAACCGGTAGCGCACCGTGTTCGGGTGCACGTGCAAGGCGGCGGCGGTCTGGTCCAGCCGCTGGCCGTGGTCCAGCCAGGCGAGCGCTGTGCTGGCCAGCTCCCGGTGAAACTCGTCGGCCGGGTCGAGCGCGCCGAGCAGCGTGCCCCGCAGCAGCTCGGCCAGGGCCGGCTGGGCGGCCAGGGCGGTCTCCCCGGCCAGGTCGGTCAACCGGCGCAGGCCGCGCAACCGTCGGTGCGTGGCAGTGCGCAGCGCCGCCAGGCAGAGCGCGTACATCGCCGGGGCCCGCTCCAGCGGTTGTGCCGGCGCCACCAGCACCAGCAGGTCGACCGTCGCGGCGCCGGGAAATCGCGGGAGCAGGCCGGCCAACCGGTCCTCGACGGTGCCGAGCAGGCCGCCGTGCCGGAGGAGCTGGCGGTGCAGGGCGTGCGACGGCGCCGGATCGGGATGGGTGGTGACCAGGCAGTGGTAGCGGCCGTCCGGCCGTAACCCGAACCGGGCAAGTTCGGCTGGTGACGTGCCGGCGGGCCCGTCGAGCAGCAGCCGGCCCAGCAGGCGTGCCCGGGCTGCTGCGCCGGTGCCGACCAACTCCCGCTCGGCGGCCCGGTGCCCGTCCACCACCGCCCACTCCACCGCGGCCGCGTACCGGCCGATGGTGAGCAGCCCCTCCAGCAGCACCTCGTCCGCGATGCCGGCCGCCCGGCCGTGCCGGACCACCAGTTCGACCGCCCGGTCCCGGCCGGCCTGCACGCCGCGCAGCAGGCCGGCGACGGAGATGCCCTTCGCCGCCCGGCCGGCCCCGAGTCTGCGGGCCTCGGTGAAGTCACGCCCGGCGGGATCCTCGTGGCGTTCCAGCGCGCCGAGGCCGCTGGTGACCAGCAGGACGACCTGCCGGCGGACCTCGCCGGCCGGGAGGCGGGCCACCTCGGGCGAGTTCGCGCGGGCGGCCCGGGCCACCTCGTCCACGGCGACGGCGTCGGCGGCCAGGTCGCGTAGCAGCGCCCCGAACGTGGGGGCTTTTCCTGTCCGGGTCATCGGCGCGCGCCGCCTCCCGTTGTCGTCGCGGCACAACCAGGACGGTCGGTCGTTGGCATCCGGTCCCTAGTCGTGGTGACCGTCCGGTTGCTCTCCTGGTTGTTACCGCAAGGTAACACCGATCGAGCCACCGAGAAACGTCGATGTCCTACCGGCTGCCAGGAGGCGTCCATGACCCCTGTGTCACCCCGCCCGTCCCGATCCCGCCGCCGCGCCGGCCTCGCCGCGCTGGCCGCCCTCGCGCTCGCCGTGCCGACCCCCCTGGCGGCGCCCACGCCCGCCGCCGCGTCCGCCGCCCTGCAGGAGGTGATGTTCGTCGGCAACAACTGGGACGGCACCGCCGACGTCATCCGCTCCCGTGGCGACTACGCCAAGCTCGGCCGGATCAACGTGACCCCGGACCGGGCCGCGCGGCTACGCGAGATCTACCTCAACCCGATCAAGCTGGCCTACTTTCTCGGCATCCGGCAGGGGCCGGGGGAGGGCCACGACCAGCTCGTCGACGACATGTACACCACCCCGGACGGCGCTGCCCTGGTCGCGTCCCGGCCCAGCTTCGCCGACGTGGTCTCGATCGACCTCGCCACCGGGGGGATCCGCTGGCGGTTCCCGGTCTCCGGCTACCGCGCCGATCACATGGCCGTGTCGCCCGACGGCACCCGGGTCGCGGTCTCCGCGTCCACCTCGAACACCCTGCACGTGCTGGACATCCGCACCGGCCAGCAGCTGGGCTCGTTCGGCACCGGCGACAAGCCGCACGAGAACATCTTCACCGACGGCGGTCGTCGGCTGTGGAACATGTCCATCGGCGAGGTCAACACCGACCTGGACGCGCCCTGGCTGGACTGGACCAAGGGAGACCGCCGGATCACCGTCGCCGACACCACCACGTTCCAGGTGGTCAAGGTGATCGACATGCGGGACCGGCTGGACGCCGCCGGCCGCCGCGACCTCTCCGACGCGGTCCGCCCGGCGGTGTTCACCCCGGACGGCGGCAAGCTCTACTTCCAGGTGTCCTTCTTCAACGGCCTGGTCGAGTACGACGTGGCCGCCGACCGGATCACCCGGGTCGCCACGCTGCCGAAGAACCCGGCCACCAGCGAGGACCGCACCACCTGGGTGAACGACTCGCGGCACCATGGCCTGTCGGTCAGCCCGGACGGCGCCCGGCTCTGCGTCGCCGGCACGATGGACGACTACGCGACCGTGGTGGACCGGGCCACGCTGCGCGAGGGCCCGCTCGTGCCGGCCAGCAAGCCGTACTGGGCCACGGTCAGCGGGGACGGCCGGGACTGCGTGATCTCCGAATCCGGTGCGGACCAGGTCACCGCGATCAACTTCGCCACCGGCCAGGAGGTGGCCAGCGTCCCGGTCGGCGACCACCCACAGCGGGTCCGCATCGGCCACCTGCCGGAGGGCTGGTCGCCACCGGCCGCCGGCTGACCGGGCACCGTCACCGGGCGGGGCAGCGCAGCCCCTCCCGCGGAACGGTCAGGTCGAGCAGGTAGGCGTCGACCGCCGCGGTGATGCAGGAGGTCTGCGGGTACGCGGTGTGCCCCTCGCCCTCCCAGGTGAGCACCCGACCGACACCCAGCATCGAGGCGAGCCGCGGGGTCTGCTCGTAGGGCGTCGCCGGGTCACCTGTGGTGCCGACCACCACGATCGGCGGAGCGCCGTTCGCCCGGCCGGTCGGGTACGGGTCACGCCCACCCGGCCATTCGACGCAGCCCAACATGCCGACCGCGAGCGCCGGCCCGAACAGCGGATACTTTCCGCGCCACTCCGACTGCAACTGCCGGATCTGCTCCCGGCTCGGCTTCTCCGTCTCGTCGGCGCAGTTGATGGCCAGGTTGGCGTCGAACAGGTTCGTGTAGCGCCCATCGTCCTCCCGACCGGCGTACGCGTCGGCGAGCCGGAACACGTCCTTCGGGTCGCCCTCGGCCAGCCGGTCGATCGCCTGGGCCAGCTCCTGCCAGCCGGATTCGGTGTAGAGCGACGAGATGACCGCGTAGAACACCCAGCCGGCGGTGGCCTCCCGCCCGTCGTCGCCGCGTACCGGGGAAACCTTGGCCTTGTCGATGGCTGAGGTCACCGCGGCACGCGCGTCCGGAGCGATCGGGCAGCGGCCGGCGTTCGCGGCGCACCAGCGGGTGAAGTTGTTGAAGGCCCGCTCGAAGCCACGGGCCTGGCTCTCCGAGCCCTCCACCAGTCGCTGCTGAGGGTCGACGGCGCCGTCGAGCACCAGCGCCCGCACCCGCTCCGGGTAGAGCTGGGCGTACGTGGCGCCGAGCAGGGTGCCGTAGGAGTAGCCCAGGTAGGTGAGTTTGTCGTCACCCACGGCGGCGCGCACCGCGTCCATGTCGCGGGCAGCCTGCTCGGTGCCGTACAGCGGCAACTGGTCGCCGTACCGATCGCCGCAGCCGCGCCCGATCCGCTGGTTCAGGCCGACGAGGCCGTCGAACGCCGACTGGCTCGCTGGGTCCGGGTCGAAGCCGAAGCTGGCGTCCAGGTCGGCGTCGGAGATGCACTTCACCGGGCTGGACCGGGCGACTCCCCGCGGGTCGAAGCCAACGATGTCGAAGCGCTCGGTGATCGAGGTGGGCAGCCCACCGAACTGGGTGCCGAAGGACAGGTAGACGGCCGTGTCGACGCCGGAGCCGCCGGGACCGCCCGGGTTGATCACCAGCGAGCCGACCCGGTCCCGTTGCTTGGTGGACCGGGCACGCAGCAGGGCGATCTCGAAGGTCTCCCCGGCGCCCGGGCCGGCCGTCGCCCCGCTGCCGGTGCCCCAGTCGCGGGGCACCGCGATCCGGGTGCACTCGTAGCGCATGTCCGGTGCGCCGCGCCCGACCAGCTCGTCGGGAACCTCGGGACAGGGCCGCCAGGTCGGCGCGCTGCCGGTCGGCCCGGCCGCACCCTCCACGTCGGTGCGTGGCGCGAACGCCGGCAGCGTGCAGCCGGCGGTAAGCAGTGCGGCCACGGCGAAGGCGGCGAGAGTTCGACGGACCCGGCGACTGGTCGCCATCCGAGGCTGGTCGGCGGTGCGGGTCACGTGATCCTCCGAGGTCGGGTCGACGGCCAGGCTACGCCGAGCCGGTGGCGGCCCGGTCCACGGTGGCCGCCGGGTCGCCGCGCAGCACCTGGTCCACATCGAAGCGGATCGGGCGGTCGAGCTGGTCGTAGCGGCAGGATCGGGGATCGCGGTCCGGTCGCCAGCGGACGAACTGGGCGGTGTGCCGGAACCGTTCGCCCTCCATCGCGTCGTAGCCCACCTCGACCACCAGCTCCGGGCGCACCGGCTCCCACTCCAGGTTCTTCGTGCCGGTCCACCGGCTCACCCCGCCCGGGATGCGTTGGCCACGCTCGTGGTCGCCATGCACCCACGGGTGCTCGCCGCCGGTGTCCCGGTAGGGCGCCAGCTCGTCGAGCAACTCGGCGCGGCGGGCCATGCTGAACGACGCGCTCACCCCCACGTGGTGCAGGACCCCGGCGTCGTCATACAGGCCGAGCAGCAACGAGCCCACCACCGGGCCGGATTTGTGCCAGCGGAAGCCGGCCACCACCGCGTCCGCCGTACGGGAGTGCTTGACCTTGAACATCAGCCGTTTGCCCGGCTCGTACGGCAGGTCAGCCGGCTTGACGATCAGCCCGTCCAGCCCGGCGCCCTCAAAGACGTCGAACCAACGGCGGGCGGTGTCCGGATCGGTGGTGACCTGGGTGACGTGCACCGGCGGGTGCACCCCGGCCAGCGCCTCGACCAACCGCTCCCGGCGGCGCGGGTAGGGCTGGTCGAGCAGCGCCTCGTCGCCGATGGCCAGCAGGTCGAAGGCGACGAAATCGGCCGGTGTGGTCTCGGACAGCATCTTCACCCGGGACGCGGCCGGGTGGACGCGCTGGGCCAGCAGCTCGAAATCCAACCGGGGCTGGCCGCTCGGCCCGTCGCGCCGGATGACGATCAGCTCACCGTCGACCGCGCACCGTTCGGGCAACTGCCGGCGGGCCTGCTCGACCACCTCGGGGAAGTAGCGGGTCATCGACTTGCCGCCCCGACTGGACAACTCGACCTCGTCGCCGTCGCGGAACACGATGCACCGGAACCCGTCCCACTTGGGCTCGTAGGTCACCCCCGGCGTGGTGGGCAGCTTGGGAACGCTCTTGGCCAGCATCGGCTCGACCGGCGGGTTGATCGGCAGGTCCACGGCGACCAGTCAATCAGACGGTGCCGACAGTCGTGAGGCAGATCACCGTGGGTGCCGTGGTGGCGTGTCCTCCCGCGCGCCGCTCGTCCCGACCGGGCGAATCGAATAACCGCAGGTCAGAGCTACTTTCGCGAGGTGTCCGAGTGGGTCTGTGACTGCTGCGGGCGGTGGCGGGTGAGTGTCGAGCTGATCCGGGGCCGCTACCGCTACCGGCTGACCCGCCGTTACCCGGAGCGGTTCGGCGGTGGTCGGAACGTGCTCGGTGAGGTCGGCTCGGTGCCGGAGCTGGAGGAGCTGCTGCGCAGGCGTACCCCACTGAGCCTGGCCGACCTGCGCGAAGCCGCCTGATCCCGCCGGGGTTGCGCGCCGGTGTCACGATCCACCTGGCGGCCACGTCTGCACCCGTGGCGGTGCCGGACGGCGCCGCCGGGGAGGGGACGCGATGCGGTTCGAAGACGGTACGGAGATCGCCGCCGACGTTGAGCGGGTCTGGGCGGTGCTGATCGACGTGCAGCGCTGGCCGGAGTGGACGACCTCGGTATCCCGCGCCGAGCGGGGGGAGCAGGGGCCATTCGCCGTCGGCGCGACCGCACGGCTGACCCAGCCGAAACTGCGGCCAGCGGTGTGGCGGGTCACCGAGCTGACCGAGCAGCGGGAGTTCGTCTGGGTCTCCGACTCCCCGGGTGTGCGGACCACGGCGGACCACCGACTGCTGCCGCTGCCCGACGGCCGTACGCGCGTCGAGCTGGCAATGAGCCAGTCTGGGCCGCTGGCCGGCCTGATCGGCTGGCTCTACGGCGGCCTGCTCCGGCGCTATCTTCGCCTTGAGGCCGACGGCCTCAAGCGTCGGAGCGAGCAGGGCTGACGGCACAGCCGTCGCCGGCACCGACGCGCGACCCGGTCCTGTCGGCCGTACCCTGGCGCGTGTCCAGCCGAGGTCGAGGGGGAACGGTGGCGGAGCTGACGTACCCGGAGGTGGGGTCGACCCGGCAGGGGCCGCTGCCCGGCGGATACCACCACCTGCGCCACCGGTACCCGATGCCAGCGGGCTGCTTCGAGACCGCGGCCGAGGCGGTGCTGAGCTGGCGGCTGCACCGCGCCGCCGGTGTCCGGATGCGCACCGACGCTCCACGGGCCACCGAGGGCGTGCTGGTGACCGCCGGCCTGGGCGTCGGTCCGGTCCGCGTCTGGGGGCCCTGCCGGGTGATCTGGAGGGCGGATTCACCCACGCTCGCCGGCTTCGGCTACGGCACCCTGCCGGGGCACCCGGAGCGGGGCGAGGAGGCGTTCGTGGTCGGCCGTGACGACGGCGGCGCGGTCTGGTTCGAGGTACGCGCGTTCAGCCTCCCGGACCGCTGGTTCACCCGTGCTGGCGGCCCGGTGGTCCGGGCCGTTCAACACACCTACGCGTGGTGGCTCGGACGCACTCTGCGCCGGCTGTGCGCCGGACGCTGACCGCAGTGGTCAGAACCGGGCGAACGAGCGGATCGGGGCGCGCGGGCCGTACTTCGGCGCTCGAAGGCCGGCGGCCTCCAGCAGCAGGCAGACCCGGCCCCGGTGACCCCTGAACGGCTCCAGCAGGGCCAGCATCCGTGCATCGTCGCCCCTCGGCTCGCCCGCGAGCGCCCAGGCCACCGTGTTCGGAATGTGGTAGTCGCCGACGCTGACCGCGTCCGCGTCGCCGTAGGCGATCCGCACCACCTCGGCGGCGGTCCACGGGCCGATGCCGGGGATGGCGGTCAGTCGGCGGGTGGCCTCGGTGGCGTCGGCGCTGCGCTCCAACCGGTCGGCGAGCGACGCGGCGCGACGCAGCGTGTCGGCCCGGCGTTGCTCGACGCCGAAGGGGTGGAACACCCAGTACGGGGTGGCGGCCACCGCGGCGGCCTCGGGCGGCAGGAGCAGCGGTTGTAGCGGGCCGGGTGCGGGCTCGCGGAAGTGCCGCACGGTCGCCGCGTACGCCCGGTACGCCTCCTTGCCGGTGACCTTCTGCTCGAAGACCGCGCGCAGCAGCCGGGGGAAGACCTGCCCGGTCGTGGGCATCCGCAGCCCGCGGTGCTCCCGGGCCAGTCGGGCGACCAGTGGGTGCGCCGCGGCCAGCTCGGCGAAGCCGGCCTGGTCGTCACGCAGCCCGGCGATCGCGTCGGCGCGGGCCAGGACGTGCTCGGCGCCGGGCCCGTAGCCCTCCGCGAGCAACTCGCCGCCCGCGGGCCGCAGCGCGAGAGTGGCCGGCCCGTCCGGGGTGCGGGCGGCCCACCAGAAGGTGCCGGCGGCGACGCGCGCGCACGGGTCGTACGGGCTGAAGGTGAGCGCGCGGACCGATGCGGCCAGCCGGTAGCCGACCGGCGGGTGCAGCACCCTGGTCGCGGCGGGTTCGGTCTCGGTCACCCCGTTACTCTGCCAGGCCACGGTGCTGCCTCAGTGACCGCCGTACAGGGTCCCGCAGCCCGTTGGGGAGAATCGTGAGGATGCGTTCGACTAACCAGATCGGTGTCGTTAACCACCCGAATGGCCAGGATTCTTCCGGCTAGTCGGTGCAGAACGCCCTTATGCCACCTTCCGCTGTATGCCAGGTGTCGATCGTGTGGTTGTTTGATGTCCTGCAGGTAAATGCACTGCCCCGGGTCACCTGCGGCGGCCACCAGCTTCCCCGCTCGCGGGAGAACGGGGTCCGGCCCGGAGATCGGTGTCCACCGACAGCGGCCACAGCGCTGCGTACGGTCGGTGCAGATCGCCATGCAGTGCCAACGGGGGATCTGTGGAAAGGCATGCAGTGATGGCTGCACGAGTGTGTGTCGAATCATCGCGAGTGGGGTTTCACGCCGCTACCCAGCAGCAGGGCTGACGGGGTGGCCGCCGATGAGGTGGCAGTCCCGAGCGGACGGCCCAGCGCATGATCGCCCTGAAGATCTACCGACTTCTGCCGTCGCCGGCACGGCGGCGCCTCCTGGCTCTGCTGCCCGCGCACCGGCGGATCGGCGTGGTGCAGACGCTCTCCCGACCACGCGGCGGCGACACCGTGCATCCCCTGGGTGCCCGGGTGAGCGTGCCCGACGGTGGCGTCCGAACCCGGGCTGAGGTGGTCGCCACGGCTACGCCGTTGGAGCAGTGGCACCGCAACCTCACCGCCGTCACCACCGCGCTGCGCACGGCCGGCATCGAGTATCACTGCATCCGCAACGATGACCATCTGCGCAGCACCGTCGCAGTCCTCGACGACCAACGCCCGGCGGTGCAACGCCTGATCAGCTCCGCTCCGGCGCTGTCGGGCGCCCACGTCCGGGTGGTGCAGGTTCGGCCCGGTCGGGACCAGCCGGACGCCGCACCGACCGAGGTGTTCCAGGTCTGCTTCCCGGTGACCGACGCCCGGGCCAATGTGGTCCTCGGCGCCAAGTTCGCCTGCGAGATCGAGTTCTGGAGCCGGCGCGGGGACATGGTTCGCGCGCCTCGACGCAACGGGGTCGTCGACGAGGCGCCCGCCCGGGCGCAGCCGGTCCGGGTGGCCGCAGCACTGATGAGCCACTTCGTGCCCGAGGCAGACGACCACACCTACGGCACCCGCCGGGACCTGGCCGTCCGGGCGCCGGACCGCATTGGCTTCCCGATCGACGCCGTCTACACCTGGGTGGACGGCTCCGACCCGCAATGGTTGAAGCGGAAGTCGACGGCGCTCGGTGCCCCCGACGGCCCGCTGCACGCGGTCGCGGCGAACTCCTCGCGCTACCACAACCGTGACGAGCTGCGGTATTCGATGCGGTCGCTGCACAGCTTCGCGCCCTGGCTGCGGCGGATCTTCCTGATCACCGACAGTCAGCTGCCGAGCTGGCTCGACCCGAGCCATCCGATGATCACGATCATCTCGCATGCCGAACTCTTCGCCGACCTCGGCGGTCGGTCGTCGTTCAACTCGCACGCCATCGAGTCCCGGTTGCACCGTATCGATGGTCTGGCCGAACACTTCCTCTACCTCAATGACGACGTGTTCCTCGGGCGTCCGCTGCTGCCGAACCACTTCTTCCACGCCAACGGGATCGCGAAGTTCTTCCCCTCACCGGCGCAGTTCGGCCTGGGCGAGGCGAAGCCGGAGGATCCGCCGGTGAAAGCCGCCGGAAAGAACAACCGTCGGCACATCCAGCGGCAGTTCGGCGTGACCATCACGCAGAAGATGAAGCACACCCCGTTCGCACTGCGCCGCAGCATCATGCAGCAGATCGAGGGCAAGTTGCCGGAGGAGGTGATGGCCACCGCGCGGCACCGGTTCCGTCACCACGGCGACCTGTCCATCCCGTCGTCACTGCACCAGTACTGGGCGTTCCTGACCGCGCAGGCCGTCCCCGGCGACATCGAGTACGAGTACGCCGACCTGGGTCACCCCTCGACCCCCGCCCGTCTGACCGAGCTGCTGGCCCGCCGGCACCGCGACGTCTTCTGCCTCAACGACACCGATTCCGACCCTCGGTCGTTCGAAGAGCAGGAAAAGATGCTGGCCGACTTCCTGCCGCGCTATCTGCCCTTCCCCGCGCCGTTCGAGCTGCCGGACGACGTGGTGGCGGAGCGGCGGAGCGTGGGTGCCAGCGAGCTGTGGCGGCGGTCGTACCGGCCGATGCGGGATGCCCGTCGGGGCGCTCCGATCGACGCGCCGACCATGCCGAACAACATGCTCAACACGGTCACCGACTTCAAGGCCGTCCTGCTGCGGCGCGACGAGTGAAACTGCGGCAGCCCAGCCAGCTGATGTTCCCCCCGCGTTTCCCAAAACCCGTCCAGTGGAGTACAGAGTGGTAGAACCCGCCCCGCAGGTCACGATCATCGTCCCGGTCTACAACGTCGAGGACTACCTGCCCGAGACACTTGAGTCGATCGTGGCGCAGACCGTCTTCGCCCAGTGTCGCGTCATCCTCGTCGACGACGGCAGCACCGACGGCTCCGACCTGCTGGCCAAGCAGTTCGCGGCGGAGCACCCGAACGTGACCGCTCTGCAGCAGGAGAACAGCGGGCCGGGGGCGGCCCGCAACCTGGCTCTCGACCTGGCCGACACCCCGTACGTGACGTTCGTCGACTCCGACGACCTGTTGCCGCCGCGTGCCATCGAGGTGCTGCTCAAGGCGATCGTGACCCACAGGGCGAGCATCGCCATCGGCGACATGGACACCTTCCCGAAGCCGACCTCCTTCCTGTGGAAGAAGCCGTTCGGCAAGGGTGACCGGCTGTTGGAGACCGTCGTCGACGCACCGGATCTGATCTTCGACGCGGGCCCCTGTCACAAGCTGTACGACCTGGCGCAGCTGCGTCAGCACGGCCTGCGGTTTCGCGAGGGTGTCCACTTCGAGGACGCGTTCCTGGCCATTCCGATGCTGCTCAAGGCGGAGCGCATCGCTCTGGTGGACACGGTCGTCTACAAGTACCGCCGCCGTGACACCGGTAACTCCATCATGGACAACCTGTTCATTCGGGAGCAGAACTACTGGGATCACCTGGAGCTCTGCGAAACCCTCGCCAAACTGCGGCCCGAGCTGGATGTCTTCCGCCGTGAGGTGCTGGAACGCTTCCTGGTGCGCAGCTACCAGGGCTTCGCGATGCGGGCACACACCCTGTTCGAAGATGCCGCCCTGTGGCGGATCTTCGAGAAGTGCACGCAGATCTACCAGGACGTCGATCCGGCCTTCATCGCCCGCTGGACCGCCGACACCCGGCACCGGGTGGCCTACCTCGCCTTCAAGTCCTATGACTTCGACCTGTTCGCGCGCCCCTGGGAGCGGGTGCAGGGTGTCGTCGCCTGTGGTGGGGAGCTGCACCTCGACTACCCGGTCACTCCGGCCCTGCTTCCGTTGACCCGGGTGAGCGCGGTCTCCGTGCGGCTGGAGCAGGCGCGGCTGACCGAGTCGGGCGAAGCCCTCAAGCTGTCCGGGCACGTGCAGATCAACGGGTTGCCCATGCACCGACCGATCCGTACGCCCCTCGGGCTGCGGCTGCGGGGCAGCAAGCTGACGGTGCCCGCCACGCTGGAGCGGCGCAGCGATCTGAAGTCCGCCGACGACAGCCGGGAGTGGTCCGGGTTCGCGGCCGAGGTGCCCGTCGCGCAGTTGCGCACCGGCAGCCACCTCCTGCGGCTCGTCTTCCTGACCGAGACGGGCCAGGCGTCTCGGCAGTGTCTGATCTCTGCTGCGTTCCTGCGCGACGCTCCGATGAAGCTTGCCGGGGACACCCGCATCCTGCCGGGCTTCGCCGGGCGCGATAACGCCACTCTGCTGGTCCAGCGGGCCGGCGGCACCGAGGGCCGGCGCCGGTGGCGGCGGATGCTGGTACGCAAGGACCTTCGACACGTCGTCTCCCGTGGGCCCTTCTGGAAGCAGCGCCTGCTGCGTCTGATCACCGAGCCGCTCATGCGCGGGCGTGACATCTGGCTTGTCGGGGAGCGCAAGGACACCGCGCAGGACAACTCCTGGCACCTGTTCCGACACCTCCGCAAGGTCGAGCGCAGGCGGAACGCCTACTACGTGATCGCCAGCGACAGCCCGGACCGGGCGCGGCTGCGTGGGCTCGGCAACGTCGTGACGTACGACTCGTTCCGGCACAAGTTCCTCATGCTGCACGCCACCAAGTTGATCAATTCCTACGACATTGACTCGTACATGCTGCCGTCCCGCTGGGATCGAGGGGCGTACCTCAAGCACCTCAACTGGCGGGTCGGCCCGGCTCGTGTCTTCCTGCAGCACGGCGTCACGGACAAGGACGTCAGTGGCGGGTTGCACCGGGCCAAGACCGGAGTCGACCTGTTCGTCGCCGCGGCCGGCCAGGAGGCCGAGTACGTGTCGAAGCAGTTCGACTACGGCGACGCGGCCCAGCGGTTGGGTTTCCCGCGCTTCGACGCACTGGTCCCGGACCGCGGTGGGCGGCGGATTCTGCTGATGCCCACCTGGCGCAGCTACCTGGTCAGTCCGTCCTACAACCCTGCTCTGCGCCCCAGGTTCCCGTTCGACACTTCCGGGTACGCCCGGTTCCTGGGGGAGTTGTTCGGCAGCGAGGAGTTGCGCCTCAGCCTGCGGCGGCACGGGTACACCCTGGAGTTCCTTCCGCACTACGAAATGCGGAGTGTCTCGACGGCCATGGTGCCCACGGACCCCTGCTTCACCGTGGTGGACCAGACGCAGCGCAGCGTGCAGGACGCCCTGCGGCAGTGTGACCTCTTCATCACCGACTATTCGTCCACCGCCTTCGATGTCGCCTATCTCGGCACTCCGCTGATCTACGCCCACTTCGACAAGGAGGAGTACTTCTCGATCGGGGGCTATCGCAAGGGCTACTTCGAGCACGAGGAGCACGGGTTCGGCCCGGTCTGCGAGACCGCGACGGAGACGGTGGAAGCGATCATCCGGTACCTGGAGAACGGGTGCGTCCGCGAGGAGGAGTACTCGCGCCGGGCGGCCGATTTCTTTGCCGTTCAGGACCGAAACAACTCCCAGCGGGTGGCCGCCGCCATCGCGGCATTGCCAGGACCGCAGCGGTGACCGGTCCGACGCACACGCCGGGGGAGCCTCCCCGGGCGCTGGCCGAGCCCTCCGGACTGGTGGAGGTCTACCGCCGGGTGCTGAGCCCGCAGACCAGGCGTGCCATCGCGACGAAGGTGAGCCCTCGGGCCCGGCACCAGTTGAAGCAGTGGGTCGCCCGGGCCGCGCGCGACGGCCAACTCTCCGAGCGCCGGGGCGAACGGCTGGCGCGCCGCCAGCCGGAGTTGGTGGCCGGAGCGGACCGGGTGGTCGTCACCGCCGACCGAGGGCCCCGGGTGGCCCGGATCGCGGTGTCCGTCACACCCCTGCGAACGCGGCTGGAAAACCTGCGGACGGTGACGGGGGCGCTCGACGAGGCCGGCGTACCCCACTTCCGGGTACGGGGCGAGGCCCACCGCTCGTCGGTGGTCGCCGTCGACGCCGAGGACCGCGCCCGGGCGTACGCCGCACTCGCCGCCGCCTGCCGGCGGGTTCCCGGTTACGTCTCGGTGCCGGACGGTACCGGGCAGCCAGCTGCCGGGTTCGAACCGAAGACCTGGGACCGGCTGGGGGACGCTCCGGTGCTCCGGCTGACCTGGTACTGGACAGATCCCCGGCGGCGGCTGGTGCTGGGGCAGGTGTACGGGTGTGACGTCGAGTTCTGGACCCGTGCGGGTGACATGTTCGTCGCACCGCGGCCCAACCCCGTTGCCGAACAGGTGGCGGCGTCGGCGCCGATGGTCCTCGTACCGGAGTCGCGGTTCACCGGCCTGGCGCCCGCGACGGCCCCGGCGACAGCGTGGACCCGTCCGGAGTTTGCCGCGCCTCGCCCGGTCGACGTGCCGTTCCCGGTCGACGTGGTCTACACCTGGGTCGACGGCGCCGACCCGGCCTGGCTGCGCCGACGGGCCGAGGTGGCCGGGGTGCCGTACCACGCCGAGGCGGCGAACGCGGCCCGGTTCCTCAGCCGCGACGAGCTGCGCTACTCGCTACGGTCGCTGCACCTGTTCGCGCCCTGGGTGCGCCACATCTACCTGGTGACCGACGACCAGGTGCCGGCCTGGCTGGACCCGTCGGCGCCCGGGCTGCGGGTGGTCAGCCACCGGGAGATCTTCTCTGACCCGACGGTGCTGCCGACCTACAACTCGCATGCCATCGAGAGTCAACTGCACCACATCGACGGGCTCTCCGAGCACTTCCTGTACTTCAACGACGACGTCTTCCTCGGCACCGAGGTACTGCCCCAGGACTTCTTCCTGGCCAACGGCATCTCGCGGTTCTTCCCCTCGCCGGCGCTGGTACCGCCGGGCCCGCCCACCGCCGGGGACATCCCGTCGTCGGCGGCCGGGAAGAACAACCGGGCTTTGATCGCGGAGCGGTTCGGCACGGTGCTGACCCAGAAGATGAAGCACATGCCGCACGCGTTGCGGCGTAGCGTGCTCCAGGAGATCGAGCAGACGTTCCCGGAGCAGTACCGCCGGACCGCGGCCAGTCAGTTCCGCAGCATGGACGACCTGTCGGTCGCCTCGTCGCTGCACCACTACTACGCGTTCCAGACCGGTCGCGCGGTGCCGGGGAACATGCTTTACACCATCGCCGAGTTGTCCCACCCGGACACGCCCGCCCGGTTGGCCCATCTGCTGGCGCGCCGGGACCGGCAGGTGTTCTGCCTCAACGACGCGTTCTCCGTCGAGGAGGACCTCGCCGCCCAGTTGGCGCTGCTCACCCCGTTCCTGGAGACGTACTTCCCGGTTCGGAGCCCGTGGGAACGAGCCTGACCCGTCGCGCGTACGGCGATGGCCGGCCGCGCCCTCCCCGGCTGCGACCGACCACCGTGCCTTCGTGACGAGCGGGGCTCAGTACGAGTAGCCCGAGCCTCCGGCGTCGTTCGACCCGCTGTCCGCCGGCGGTGCGACCGCCTTGGGCGTGGAGGTGGGCAGGCAGCTGAGGTTCTTCTTGCCGTCCGGTTGGACCACGAACCAGGTGCCACCAACAGCCTGGCCCTTCCACTGGCCGGGCTTCTTGTCGCCGATGTAGCGGTACACCGGCCAGCCGCCGACGGTGAGCTGACGGGTGCCATCCTGGCGGGTCACGCTGCTGACCTTGTCGTCGGAGACTCCGGTGAGCTGCGGGTTGCCGTCGGTCAGCGCCGGGGGCCACACCTCGGCGCACTTGTCGACGCAGTTCGACGCGGGCGGGTCGGCGGTGTCCTTGTCGAAGCGGTACAGGATCCAACCGTCCTGGTCGGTGACCACCTTGCCCATCCGGGCGACACTCTTGCCGACCAACTGCTCGGTCAGGTTGACGTTCGCAGGCGGCGCGTCGCCGGCCGGCGCCTCCGCGGACGCCGAGGCTTCGGCTTCAACCGTCGCGCTGGGCTCGGCCGCGGCGACGGCGACCGGCTCAACCGCGCTCGAGTTCGCCCCGTCGTAACCTGCGGGAGCGCAGGCCGTTAGTGCGACCATCGCGCTCGCGACGATGACGGTCCGCTTCATCTTTGCCACGTGCCCTCCTCATTCTTGGTAGTCCACCCATAGGTACGGCGGGCGGGCTGTCAAGGTTGAAGCGTTAACAGTGGTCAATTTCACGTAAATTGATTGAACCGATTCGGGTGCTCACGCGTACGCCCCAGCACGGGACACTTCCCGGAACGACAGATCGGCGCCGGTCATTGTGGCAATGACCGGCGCCGATGCGGTACGTGAGGACTACATGGGCACGGTGACCAGCGGACTCGCTACACCGTTGGCATCCACCGACTGCACCTGGAGCTGTTTGATGTCACTCACCAGGGCCGACGTCGAGGCACTCAACTCGAGACCCTGAGGTCTGTTGTTGGTGCCGTAGCCACCCTCCGGCACCGACCAGGTCGAAATCACCTCGGTGCTGGCGTTCTTGCGCACCACCACCAAACGGCAGGTGCGTGGGCCGGGCAACTTCCGAAGGCTGAGATTGATCCGGGTGCCGTAATCCCGGGTCACCAGGAACATGGTGGTCTGCACACCGGTGGTCGGGTCGGTGGCCTCGACCTGGTCGCCCTCCTCCTCGGTGCCGCCGACACCCGGGCCGCTCGGCGGGGCCGTCGGCCCGCTCGTCGCCGGGTCGCTCGGTGCGCTCGGCGTCGAACCGGCGAGCACCCCCGGCGGCTGTTCGTTGCCGGTCACGCTGACGAAGCCGTACCCGGTCAGACCGCCGAAGACCACCACCGCGGCGGCGGTCGCGAGCATCTGACGAAACCGGGTACGTCGCCGGTCGGTCCGCACCGCGCTCAGCGTCCGGTTCAGCAGCGCCGGGTCGGTCGCGGTCTGCTCCAGCGCCATCATCGTCTCGCCGTCGATGTCGGAGAGCAGCCCGACCACCGGCACCATCGTCTCCAGTTCGGCCGCACACGCCCAGCAGGTGGCGAGATGCTCCTCGAACCGCTCAGTGTCCTGCTCGTCGAGCACGCCGAGCGCGTACGCCGCGACGTCCATATGGTCTGGCCGGCTCATTCTGTCACCCCCCGCTCCTGTAGAGCCGTGCGCAGCGCGCGCAGCGCGTAGTAGACCCTCGACTTGGCGGTGCCGAGTGGGAGCCCCAACTCCTCGGCGGCCTCCGGCACCGTCCGCCCCCGGAAGTACGTCGAGATCAGGATCTCCCGGTGCGACTGGCTGAGCGTACGCAGCGCGTCCGCCACCGTCATGGTGCGCAGCACCCGGTCGGTGCTGTCCGCCTCAGCGAAGGCGGTGAGATCCCGGTCGTACGTCTCCGGCGGCCGGGCCTCCTGGCTGCGGTGCTCGTCGATGGCGATCCGGCGGGCCACCGTGACCAGCCACGGCCGCAACGAACCCTGCCCCTGCACGCCGAGGCGGTGCGCGTTGCGCCAGGCCCGCAGCAGCGTCTCCTGGACGATGTCCTCCGCACGCTGTCGGTCCCCCCCGGTGAGGCGCATGACGAACATCAGCAACGGGCCGGCGTGCTCGGCGTAGAGCAGCCGGATCAACTGGTCGGAGTGGCTCGCCTCGGTTGACGTCGCCTGATGGCGCCCGGGCGCCGGTCGCGGCGTCACCGGATCATTCTGGCGAGACGTCGGGCGCGCGTCGACCCCCCGGGCAGACGAGGTCGGCCGCGACGAGGACCGCGCCGACAACCAGTCCGCGCGTACCGCGTCGCCATGCCAACCGGCCGCCAACGCATGCATGCAGACCTCCGGAGTGTCCGTGACCATCGCCGGCCCACGAGGTGGGCCGCCCGGTGGTACGCAACACCGCCCCGAGCGGATCAACAAACGGCGAAAAAAGTTCCCCACTGCCCTCGGGCGGAGGGTCAGCGGCGTACGGAGAACAGACCCGGCGGTGGCGGATCGGAGCCGGTGGCGTCGGCGTCCCGGACCACCTGCGAGCCGCTGGTGAAGCGGTCCAGCTCGTCGCCGGCCACCACCCGGCCGGGGAACCAGTCGCCGGCGGCGCGCCGGGTCAGCTCCGGCACCGGCGGTGTGACCCGCCCGGCGACCAGCACCAGGTTGCCGTACCGGCGGCCGCGCAGCACCGCCGCGTCCCCGACCAGACAGGCCTGCGGCAGCACCGAGCGGACCGTGGCGACCTGCCCACGGGCGTGCCGCAGCGGCGGACCGTCAGCCAGGTTCGCCAGATACCAGCCCGTGGGGCGGAGCACCCGGGCCACCTCGGCCGCGTACTCCACCGAGGTGAGGTGGGCCGGGGTGCGGGCACCGGCGAACACGTCGGCGACCACCACGTCGTAGCTGGCGTCCCGGGTCGAGGTCAGCACGGCCCGCGCGTCCTCGACGCGGACCCGCAGCCGGGCGTCGGCCGGCCAGGGCAGCGCCCGGCGAACCAGCTCCACCAACGCACCGTCCACCTCGGACACCCGCTGCGTGGAGCCGGGGCGGGTGGCGGACACGTAGCGGGGCAGGGTCAGAGCGCCGCCGCCCAGATGCAGCACCCGCAACGGTTCACCGGCCGGTGCGATCAGGTCCACCGCGGCGGCCAGCCGCCGCACGTACTCGAATTCCAGGTGGGTGGGGTCGGTCAGATCGACGTGCGACTGCGGCGCGCCGTCCAGCAGCAGCGTCCACGAGCCGGCCCGGTCCGGGTCCGGAACGAGTTCGGCCTGCCCGGTGTCCACCTGCTCGACCACCCGGTCGCCCGCCCGTTTACGTCCCATCGTGACCAGTATCCGCATTCACCTGGCGGCGCGGGCCGCAGCGGTCAACGCGCGGTGCAACAGCCGGGAATCACCCAGCAGGGCGCGCAGTCGGCGCTCCAGGCCGGCGATCGGGATCAGATTCTGTGGGGCCCGCGGATCCTTGTACGGCGTGGAGGCGAAGCGGGGTAGGGTGACCAGCGACAGGTCGGCCAGCTCGATCGCCGCCTCGACGGGCAGGTCGGCGGAGCACTCCACCCGGACGATGCCCGCCCACGGCGCGCCGATCGCCACCGGCAGCCGCAGATACCACGACCAGCCACCCCAGGCGGTGCCGAGCCGGAACACCGGCGAGCGCTCACCCGACGCCATGCCGGTCACCACGGCGGTCAGCCGGGCGTCGAGGTACTGGCTGTGCTGGGTCTTGATGTAGCCGAGCGTGCGCGGCAACTGCCGGCGACTGCGCAACGGGCCGTCCACCACCAGCAGGTCACCGTCGACCCGGGCGGCGTCGGACACCGCCACCTCCAGCGCGGTTAGCGGGCCCTGCACGGCGGCCGGCAGCTTCGCCAGCTCGCCGGCGCCCCCCACCCGGTGCACCGAGTAACGGATCGCGCCCGCCACCACGTCCTGCGCCGACGGGCTCGCGGTGAACAGACCCCGGCCAACCCGGGCGCCGGCCAGCTGCGCCGCCCCCCGGCCCAGGTCGCACCGGACCACCCCGGCCGCGTACGAGGCGGCCAACCCAGGGAACGACCCGCCGTCGGTCTCCGCCGTCCAGATGCTCGCGTCGATCCGGCGAACCCCGTCGACCAGCAGCACCACGTCGGGTGCCCGCACCCCGGCGCGGACCCCGATCGCCCGCCAGTCCACGGCGGGCAGCTCCGCGTCCGCGTCGACCTGCGCGCTGCTCTGCGCGGCCGGTCCGGCGGCGGACGCCTCGAACGACGCCCCGTACGCCGGATCCCACGAGTCGACGAAGAACGCGGCGTCGCTCCTCGGCATCACCGGCCCGTCCGTTCCACGCGGGCCGAACGGGCATCCTTGCGCACCTCGAAGCGGACCGGGATCCGCTCGGCCAACGCCGGCACATGGGTGACCACGCCGACCATGCGGTCGCCCCGGGCGGCCAGGTTTTCCAGGGTGGCGGCCACCGTGTCCAGGGTGGCCGCGTCCAGAGTGCCGAAGCCCTCGTCCAGGACGATCGACTCCAGGCTCGCCGCCGTGGTCGACATTCCGGCCAACTGCTCGGAGAGCGCCAGGGCCAACGCCAGCGACGCCTGGAACGTCTCACCGCCGGAGAGGGTGCGCACGCCCCGGCGCAGCCCCGCGTCGTGGTGGTCGACCACGAAGAACTCGCCCTTGTCGTGCACCAGCTCGTACTGCCCGGAGGAGAGCTCCCGCAGGATCCCCGACGCACCGTCGACCAGCAGGTCCAACGCCTCGGCCAGCAACCACCGCTCGAAGTTGTTGGCCCGCAGATGCCCGGCGAGCGCGCGCGCCACCTGGGCCTCCCGCTCGTGCCCGGCCCGCTGCTCGCGCAGCGTCCCGGCCTGCTCGCGGCGCTCCCGCAGCCGCCGCCGCTCGGCGTCGGCCCGCTCCACCGCCACGGTCGCGGCGTGCACCGGGTCCTCACCGACCGGCACCTCGGCGGCCGCGAAGATACCGGCGATACGCCGCTGCACCGAGTCGGCCACCGACTCGGCCTCGGCGACGGCGACGGCCCGGCCGGCCCGGTCGGCGCGGCGGCGGTCCGCCTCGGTCGTCGCCCAGCCGGTCAGCGCCGCCCATGCGGCGGCCACATCGTCCCGATCGGTCGCGGGCGGGCCGAACCGGGCCAGCCCGTCCCGGGCGGTGTCGAAGGCCCGCCACGCCGCCCGCAGTCGTTCCTCGGCGGCGTCCACCCCGGCCCGCGCCTGGCGGGCCGCCTCGCGGCCGGCGCGGACCGCGGTCGCGGCCTCCTCCAGCGCGCGCCGCAACCGGGCGTGTTCGGCCAACTCCCGGCGCAGCACGGCCGGCTCGGCCGCGTCGGTGAGCTGCCCGTCCAGCTCGGCCAGCCGGGCTTCCACCTGTTCCTGCCGGGCCCGCGCCTGCACCAGCAGCCGCTCCAGGTCACGCGCCGCCGCGTCCCGCTGCTGCACGGTCGCCTGCGCGGCCTTGGTCGCGGCCCGCGCCGCCTTGCCCGCCGCCGTCGCGGACGCCACCGCCGAATCGGCCGGTACCGCCGGCACCTCGACCACCGGCTGTTCGCACACCGGACAGGCCGCGCCGGCATGCAGGTGCACGCGCAGGCTGACCGCCAGGTCGGTGGCCTTCGCCTCCTCGTGCGCCCGGAAGGCCGCTTCCAGCTCGGCGTCGGCCCGCTCGGCAGCCGCGCGGGCTGCCGTCAGCGCGGCCACCGCCGCGGCGTGCTCGTCGTTCGCCGCGCTCACCGTCGCGCGGACCGTGTCGGCCTCGCCGGACAGCCGGTCCCGGTCGTCGTACGCCCGCAGCAGCAGTCGCACCGCGCTCTCGTCCCCGGCACCGGCCAGCTCGCCGCGCAGCTTCTCTTCCCGCTCCTCGGCCAGCGACACCCCGCCCGCCGCCGCCTCAGCCTCGGCGCGCGCAGCGGTCACCGCGCGGGCCACCTCGGTCACCCCGCCCGGCGACCGCACCCCGGTCAGCACGGTCAGCTCATCGTCGAGGGCGCTCAGCGCAGCTGCCGCCTCCCGCGCGGTGACCCGGGCCGCCGCCAGCTCCGGCACGGCGCCGGTCACCGCGGCGGCCAGCTCGGCCATCCGGTCGACCCGGGCGTCAGCCTCGGCCAGCGCCTCGTCGTCCACGCCGGTGAGCCCGGCGAGCACCTGGTCGACCGCTTCGAGCCGGGCCTCCGCCTGCGCCGCTCGCGCGGTCGCCTTCTTCTGCACGTCCTCGTAGACGCCGAGGCCGAGCAGGTTGACCAGGATCTGCTGCCGGGTCGCCGGCTTGGCGTGCAGGAAGTCGGCGAACTGCCCCTGCGGCAACACCACACAGCTGGTGAACTGCTCGTACGGCAGCCCCACCGCCTCCAGCACCGCCTGCTCCATCTCGGCGGGGGTGCCGGCCACCACCTCACCGAGGTCGTCCGGGCTCAACCCGGTGTCGAGCTTGGTCACATCGAAGCCGGCCGGCATCAGCTGCAACCCGGCGTTCGCGGTCTTGACGTTGCCCCGGCCGTCCCGGCGGACCACCCGGGTCGCCACGTAGCGGGCCCCGCCGGACTCGAACACCAACCGCACCCGGGCCTCGGTCGCCGACGGCGCGAGCGCGTTCGCCAACCCCCGGGCGCCGCCCCAGCGGGGAACCATGCCGTAGAGGGCGAAGCAGATGGCGTCCAGCACGGTGGACTTACCCGAACCGGTCGGGCCGATCAGGGCGAAGAAGTCGGCGTCGGTGAAGTCGACGGTGGTGTCGTCCCGGAAGACCGTGAACCCGGCCATGTCCAACCGCATCGGACGCATCAGTGATCGACCTCCTCGAAGATCTCGTCGAAGAGCTCCCGGACGCCGTCGTCGGCGTGGCCCCGGCTGTCCAGGTAGTCGGCGAACAACTCCCGGGGGGAACGCCCCGAGCGCTGTGCGATGCGGGCACCGCTGCCCGCAGCGGCCAACAGCTCCGGGTCGATCCGGATCTCCAGCGCCCGGGGGAGCAGCTCCTGGACCTCCTCGCGCAGGCCGGCGCGGGGCTGCTCCCGCACGTACACCCGCAGCCAGGCGTCCGGTGCCTCGATCTCGGAGAGCTGGGCCAGGGTGCCCCGCACCGTCCGCAGCGCGCTCGCCGCGGTCACCGGCACCTCCCGCACCCGGGCGGCGGTGCTGGCGGTCACCTCGACCAGCGTCACCGAGGGGACATTTTCCTGCTCACCGAAGTCGACCGCGAGCGGGCTGCCGCTGTAGCGAACCGGGCAGGGGCCGATGACCCGCTGCGCCCGGTGCAGGTGGCCGAGCGCCACGTAGTGCGCGGTGGCCGGGAAGACGGTGGCCGGAACGGCGTAACCCAGCACGGTGTGCGCGTCCCGCTCACCGCCGCCGGTGGTCGCACCGGTCACCGTCACATGCGCGGTGACCAGGTGCACCCGGTCAGGTTCGGTGAAACCCTCGGTCAGTCGGCCCAGCACCCGGCCCAGGTGGTCGGCGTACGTCTGGTTGGTCTCCGCGGCGGTCAGCTCGTACATCTCCAGCGCACGCACCGCGTACCGCTGGGACAGGAACGGCAGCGCGGCCAGCTGCCACCGCTCCCCGCCGCCGGTGGTGCCATCGATGACGTGCTCGTCCGGATTTTCCCGCACCCCACCGCGCAGCGTGATGCCGGCGGCGTCCGCCCATGGGCGCAGCGCGTCCAGCGCCGGGCCGTTGTCGTGGTTGCCGCCGATCGCGACCACGTCCGCGCCGGTGCGACGCAGCGCGGTCAACGCCCGGGTGACCAGGCGGGTCGCCTCCGAGGTGGGTGCGGCGGTGTCGTAGAGGTCGCCGGCGACGATCACCAGATCCGGCTGCTCGGCGCGGGCGATGTCGATCACCCCGGCCAGCACGGCGGTGTGCTCCTCGGCCCGGGACTGCCCCTTGAGCACCTTTCCCACGTGCCAGTCGGAGGTGTGCAGGATCTTCATGGCTGTGCCGGCCCCTACCTAGAACGGGATGTCGTCGTCGGTGCTGCCGCCGCCGGAGCCCACCACGGCGAACGGGTCGGCGGACTGGGTGATCGAGCGCAGCGTCTCCGATGGTGCCCGGCCCGCCTCGGAGACCCGGGTGGCCCAGGCCGGGAACGGGAACTCCAGGCAGAGCGGCACCGGGATGTCCGGCTGGTTGACGAACATGGTGCCCGGCTTGGCCAGCAGTGCCCGCTGTCGCTGCGCGGGCGGGAGGAAGCCGTACTCCGGGCGGGAGGCCTCGGCCGGGTCGAGCCGGCCGACCACCCGGATCGCCGAGTTGGTGACGATCCGCCGCTCCACCTCGCTCGCCGTCTGCTGCGCGCCGATCAGGATCACCCCGAGCGAACGGCCCCGCTCGGCGATGTCGAGCAGCACCTCCTTGATGGGGGAGGAGCCTTCCCTGGGGGCGTACTTGTTGAGCTCGTCGAGGACGACGAAGAGCAGCGGCTTGGCGGTGCCGGACTTCTCCTTGCGCTCGAACTCGCTCTTGAGCGTCACACCGACCACGAACCGCTGCGCGCGGTCCGGCAGGTTGTGCAGGTCGACCACCGTGACCTGCGCCGACTCGCTGGTGTTGATCGAGTGCGGGCGGCGGGTGGCGAGGTCGCCGCGGATCAGCCGGGCGAGGTCCTTCTTGCTGCCGATCAACCGCCGGGCGAACGCGTTGACGGTGCCCAGACCGACCGCGCTGCCCGCCCAGTCGGAGCGGGTCTCGTCGTCGTTGAGCTGGTCGACGATGTGGTCGACCAGGTCGCCGTAGGAGCCGAGCCGGACCCCGTCGATGCTCACCCCGCCGTCTGCGGGCTGGGCGTAGCGGGCCAGGTGCGCGGCCACCGAGTGGACCACCATCGTGTACTGCTGGCGTTCGTCGTCGGCGTCGGCGAAGACGTACGGCAGGAGGCGGTCGGCGCAGAACTCGCTCAGCGTCCAGTAGAACGAATCCACCCCGGTGAGCCGGCTGCTCACATCCGGCGTGCCGGCCGCGTCGCCGACCCGGGGCGGGGCGTAGACGCGCACGTCGGGGAAGGCTCCGGCGCTCAAACCGAGCTTCGCGTACGCCGCGCGGGTGGGCTCGTCGAGGCGGGTGTTGGGGTGGTCCAGGAAGAGCAGGTCCTCACCCTTGACGTTGAAGATCAGCGCCTTGGCGTTGACCGCGTCGCCGCCCAGCACCCCGGAGCGGAACACCGAGTAGAGCAGGAAGGTCGCGAAGCTGGTCTTGGTGGCCACCCCGGAGATGCCGGAGATGGAGACGTGCGCGCCCCGGCTGCCGTCGAGGAAGTCGGCGTTGAGGTAGACCGGCACCCCGTCACGACCCATCCCCATCGGGATGCGCCGCTCCATCCGGTCGAAGTGCAGCGCGCGCGCCCGGGCGTCGCCCTCGGCCCGGTGCACCACCGCGCCCGGGGTCGGCGGCACGTAGAGCTCCGGATCGACCCGCGTGGTGGTGACCTCGGCCGCCTCCTGCACCTGCGCGGGCAGCGTGCCGTCGGCGATGGCGAACACGTCGGAGTCGAACTGGGCGCCCTCGTGCCGAGCGCGGACCTGGGTGACCACCCCGGCGATCGTCACCGGCTCCCGGTCGGGCAGCTCTCGCCGGGTGACCACCACGTCGTCGAGCTGGAGGTAGCTGCCGGGAGCCACGGCCGTCCAGAACTGCAACGGGGTGGCGTCGGCGGTGCCCAGCACCCGCCCAACCGCCTCGCCAGGGCTGTCGAGGTCGGCGTCGGTCATCGGGCGACTCGGGTCGCTCGGGCATCACGGTCGGCGCGCATGCCCTGCATCCTGCCCGAGGAGTACGACAGGTCGCCACGCGACGCGGCGGACGACACCATGCGTCGTCACAGCCGCGACGCTAGGTGTGCGACCGGCGACGGCCCGTCGTGTGTCGCCCGGCGTCAGGGGCGGGCGTGGCGGAGCATGAGGACGCCGTCGTCGGCGGCGAGCACGTGTCGCAACGGCAGCTGACGGGGTGCCGTGGTGTCGCCGGCGGTGATCCGGCCCGGTCCTGGACCGGCGAGCAGCGGCGAGACGGTGAGGCACAGCTCGTCCACCAGGTCGGCGGCGGTGAGCGCGCCGAACAGGTGTGGGCCGCCCTCGCAGAGCAGCTGGGTCAGCCCGCGTCGGTGCAGCTCGGCGAGGCCGGCGGCCAGGTCGACCCGCTCGGTGCCGCAGCGCAGTACGTCGGCGACGTCGGTCAGGCCGGGTGGCGGGTCGGTGCCCGCGTGGGTGAGCACGATCGGGCGGGTCGGCGCGTCGGCGAAGGCGCCCTGTGCCGGGTCCAGGTCGAGCGAGCCGGAGACGACCACCAGCGTCGGGTACTCGGCCAGCCCGTGTTCGTGGCGCCAGGCGCGGCGGCGCTCGTCGAGCCGCACCGCCCGGTACCCCTCGTGGCGAAGCGTGCCGGCCGCCACCACCAGCGCGTCGCAGAGCATCCGCAGCAGGCCGAACACGCGCTTGTCCGGCTTGCCGGAGAGCCCGGCGGAGTAACCGTCCACGGTGACCGCGCCGTCCAGGCTGGAGACGAAGTTGACTCGCAGTCGGGGCTGGTCGGCGCGGCCGTAGAGGGCGGTCAGCGTGGCGTCGTCGAGCGGCGCGGTCGACGGCTCGGGCCAGAGCTGTCGAATCGGAATTCCGACCGTCATTCGCCGGCCGGACCGGTGACGGGCGGGGTCGGTTCGGCGGTACGGTGCTGGCAGTCGCACCAGTTCCGGCCCGGGCAGTCGTCGTGTCGCCGGGCCCGGCACGCTCGGCAGATCATGCTCGCAGCCTAAGCCGCGGGAGGGCAGGACAGCATGCCGCGTCAGATCTTCCAGCTGAAGATGTCCCTCGCCGGCGTCCGTCCACCGGTGTGGCGACGGGTGCTCGTCCCGGCCGGTTACACGCTGGACCGCCTGCACCGGGTGGTGCAGCACGCGATGGGTTGGCGGGACTGCCACCTGCACTCGTTCGAGATCGACGCCGTGCAGTACGGCGAACCCGACCCGGACGGTGAGTTGGCGCTGCACGACGAGCTGGACGTGCGGCTGGACGCGGTGCTCGGCAAGGGCAGCCGGTTCTCCTACACGTACGACTTCGGCGACTGGTGGGAGCACGACCTGGTCGTGGAGGACGCGCTGACCGTCGACCCCGACGAGCGGTACCCGGTCTGCCTGGACGGCGAGCGGGCCTGCCCGCCGGAGGGTGTCGGCGGGCCGTTGGGCTACCAGGCGCTACTGGTCGCGTTGGCCGACCAGGGCGGCTCGGCTGACCTGAGCGAGCCGCAGCACGCGATGCTGCGCGACTGGGCGGGCCCGGCCTTCGACCCGTCCCGCTTCGACCCCAACCGCACAACCACCCTCCTCCGCCGCTTCTGCTGACCCCTCCCCGGGGGAGCGCGGCGGTAACGATCTGGGAACGCTCCCATCGCCCTATTGACACTCCTGTTACCCGCCGGCAATCTCATGGGAGCGCTCCCGGAGGTGGCATGGGTCACTGACGCATCCCCGGCCTGGCGCGATGAGCACCCCCCACCACACCCATCCAGCCTCACCACCGGAAAGAGGGGTCAGCGAATGAGTGTCACCACGCGGCGTACCCGCCTGGCGGCCGCTGCCCTGGCCGCGATCACCGCAGTCAGTGGTCTCGCAGCCTGCGGCAACGACGATGACAAGCCGGCTGCCGGCGAGAAGCCGGCCAAGCTGGTCGTCGACACGTTCGGCGAGTTCGGCTACGAAGAGCTCGTCAAGCAGTACGAGAAGGACACCGGCATCAAGGTCGAGCTGCGCAAGACCGCGCAGCTCGCCGAGTACCGGCCGAAGCTGGTCCGCTACCTCGCCACCGGCAAGGGCGCCGCGGACGTCACCGCCCTGGAAGAGGGCATCCTCAACGAGTTCAAGCCCAACGCGCGCAACTGGGCCGACCTCAACCCGTTGGTCGCCGACCACTCCAAGGAGTTCCTGCCCTGGAAGTGGGAGCTGGGCAAGGCGCCGGACGGTCGGCTGATCGGCCTGCCGACCGACGTCGGCAGCCTCGCCGTCTGCTACCGCAAGGACCTGTTCCAGGCGGCCGGCCTGCCCACCGAGCGCGACCAGGTGTCGGCGCTCTGGCCGGACTGGAAGGGCTTCCACGACGCCGGTCTGAAGTACAAGCAGGGCAGCGGCGGCAAGGCGTTCATCGACTCGATCACCGCCGTCTCCAACGGTGTGATGTTCCAGGGCAACGGTGACCTGTTCTACGACAAGGAAGACAACATCATCGCGGACACCAGCCCCGCGGTGAAGAACGCTTGGGACACTGCCACCTCGATGGCGGACATCTCCGCCAAGGCGCAGACCTGGTCGCCGGAGTGGTCGGGTGGCTTCAAGCAGGGCACCTTCGCGGCGACCTTCTGCCCGTCCTGGATGCTCGGCATCGTCTCGGAGAACTCCGGCCCGGCCAACAAGGGCAAGTGGGACGTCGCGTCCGTGCCGGGCGGCGGCGGTAACTGGGGCGGCTCGTGGCTCGCGGTTCCGGCGCAGAGCAAGTACCCGAAGGAGGCGGCGCAGCTCGCCGAGTACCTGACCAACGCGAAGAGCCAGGTGGAGGCCTTCAAGGCCAAGGGCCCGCTGCCCACCAACCTGGAGGCGCTGAAGAACGAAGCGTTCATCGGCTACACCAACGAGTACTTCAGCAACGCGCCGACCGGCAAGATCTTCGGGGAGAGCGTCGCCAAGATCCAGCCGACCCACCTGGGTCCGAAGCACCAGGCGGTCAAGGAGAACGCGCTCGAGCCGGCCCTGCGGGCGTTCGAGAGCGGGCAGGCCGACAAGGCGAAGGCCTGGGAGCAGTTCACGAAGGATGCCAAGACTCAGGGTGCCTTCTGAGTGATTCCCTGCCGGTGGCGTTCGGGGCTTCCCGGACGCCACCGGCCGGTCCCCTCCGCGTAGCACCCTGCGCGAGGGCCCCCGGGCCTCGCCGGAAAAGGAAATTCGCATGAGCCTGTCGGCCACGACGGCACCGCCGTCGCCAGCAGCACCGCCTTCTCCCGACGTCTCTTCCCGACGTAGCCGGGGAAGGTTACTCAACCGCCTCGATGTCAAGTACTCGCCGTACCTCTACATCGCCCCGTTCTTCCTGATCTTCGGCGCGTTCGGGCTGTACCCGATGGTGCGTACCGCCTGGATGTCGTTGCACGACTGGGACATGATCGGCGATCACTCGTTCATCGGCTTCGACAACTACACCCGGCTGGCGTCCGACGAGTACTTCTGGAACGCGCTGGTCAACACGTTCGGCATCTTCGCCCTGTCGACCATCCCGCAGCTGTTGCTCGCCCTCTTCCTGGCGAACCTGCTCAACCGGACCTTCCTGCGCGCCAAGACCTTCTTCCGGATGGCCATCTTCATGCCGAACGTGGTGTCGGTGGCCGCGGTCGCGATCGTCTTCGGGATGCTGTTCCAGCGGGAGTTCGGCCTGTTCAACTGGCTGCTCAGCCTCGTCGGTGTCGACCCGGTCGACTGGGACGGGCAGCGGTGGAGTTCCTGGTTCGCCATCTCGTCCATGGTCAACTGGCGGTGGACCGGCTACAACACCCTGATCCTGCTCGCCGGCATGCAGGCGATCCCGAAGGATCTCTACGAGGCCGCAGCGATCGACGGCGCCGGCCCGTGGCGGCAGTTCTGGCAGATCACCCTGCCCATGCTCAAGCCCACCTTCATCTTCGTGGTCATCCTGTCCACGATCGGCGGCATGCAGCTCTTCACCGAGCCCCTGCTCTTCGCCAACGGCAACATTCTCGGCGGCAGCCAGCGGGAGTTCCAGACGCTGGCCATGTACATGTACGAGATGGGCATCGTGAACCTCAACTCCGCCGGCTACGGAGCCGCGGTCGCCTGGGCGATCTTCATGATCATCGTCCTGGTGTCGCTGTTCAACTTCCTACTCGTCCGCCGCTCGGCGAAGTGAGGAGAGATCGATGATCTCGGCTTCCCAGCGCCTGTGGCGCACCAGTCCGCTGACCTACGTGGCGCTCCTCCTGGCGGCGCTGCTGTCGATCTACCCGTTCTACTACATGCTGGTGATCGGCACTCGCAGCCTGGACTCCATCAACGAAGTCCCGCCACCGGTAACCCCCGGCGGAGCGTTCGGTGACAACTTCGGGCGGGTGCTCGACAACGACGCCGCCAACTTCCTCACCGGCATGATGAACTCGATCATCGTCTCCTCGGTGGTCACCGTGTCGGTGGTGCTCACCGGTTCACTGGCCGGGTTCGCCTTCGCCAAGCTGAAGTTCCGGGGCAGCAACGCCCTGCTGCTGGCGATCATCGTCACCATGATGATCCCGACCCAGATGGGCCTCATCCCGCTCTGGTCCATGATGCAGGACCTGGGGTGGTACGACACCCTCTACGCGGTCACCGTGCCGTTCCTGGTCAGCGCCTTCGGCGTGTTCATGATGCGGCAGTACGCCAGCCAGGCGATCTCCGACGAGCTGATCGAGGCCGGTCGGGTCGACGGGGCCAGCACGTTCCGGATCTACTGGAGCATCGTGCTGCCCGCGCTGCGCCCCGCCGCCGGCGTCCTTGGCCTGCTCACCTTCATGGAGACCTGGAACTCGTTCATCTGGCCGTACGCCATCCTCACCCCGGAGAACCCGACCCTGCAGGTCTCGCTCTCCTTCCTCTCGTACGCCTACTACACCGACTACTCCCAGGTGTTCGCCGCCACGGCGATCGGCACCATCCCCCTGGTGCTCGTCTTTCTCGTGTTCGGCCGCCAGATCATCGGCGGGATCATGGAAGGTGCCGTCAAGTCGTGAGCAACCCCGCCAGCCCATTCGCCGTCGATGTCCTCGACGAGCGCCCCGGGCTGACCTTTCCACCCGGATTCCTCTGGGGGGCCGCGACCGCGGCATACCAGATCGAGGGGGCGGCGGCCGTGGACGGCCGTACCCCGTCGATCTGGGACACCTTCAGCCACACTGACGGTCGCGTCGTCGCCGGGCACACCGGCGACGTGGCGTGCGACCACTACCACCGGCTCGGCGACGACGTCGCTCTGATGGCCGAGCTGGGCCTGAAGTCGTACCGTTTCTCGGTCTCCTGGTCCCGGGTGCAGCCCGGCGGCACCGGCGCGGCCAACCCGCAGGGTCTGGATTTCTACCGGCGGCTGGTCGACGAGTTGCTGGCCAACGGCATCGAGCCGTGGCTCACCCTCTACCACTGGGATCTGCCGCAGCCCCTGGAGGACGCCGGCGGCTGGCCGGCCCGGGACACCGCGGCCCGCTTCGCCGACTACACGACGCTGGTCGCCGATGCGCTCGGTGACCGGGTGCGCTACTGGACCACGCTGAACGAGCCGTGGTGCTCGGCGTTCCTCGGCTACGGCTCCGGCGTGCACGCGCCCGGCCGCACCAACGGGGCGGACGCGGTCCGCGCCGGGCACCACCTGATGCTCGGGCACGGCCTGTCCGTGCAGGCGTTGCGGGCCGCCCGGCCGACCGCAGAGGTGGGCGTGACGGTCAACCTCTACCCGGTCGACCCGGCCAGCGACGCCCCTGCTGACGTGGACGCCGCCCGGCGGATCGACGGGTTGGCCAACCGGTTCTTCCTCGACCCGCTGCTGCGTGGGTCGTACCCGAAGGATCTGGTGGCCGACCTGAGCACGGTGACCGACTTCGAGCATGTGCACGACGGTGATCTCGCGACCATCTCCACGCCGCTGGACCTGGTCGGGGTCAACTACTACAGCCGGCACGTCGTCACCGCCTCGACCGGCGGGGCCGACGCGGTGTCGGCCCCCTCGTGCTGGCCGGGCAGCGAGGACGTCCGGTTCGTCACCCGGGGCGTCCCGGTCACCGACATGGGCTGGGAGATCGACGCCCCGGGCCTGGTCGAGACGCTGCGTCGGGTGCACGACTACACGGATCTGCCCCTGTACGTCACCGAGAACGGCTCCGCGTTCGTCGACACGGTGGTCGACGGGCAGGTCGACGACGTCGACCGGTTGGCCTACTTCGACGCCCATCTGCGCGCCGCGCACGAGGCGATCAACGCCGGGGTGCCCCTGCGGGGATACTTCGCCTGGTCGCTGATGGATAATTTCGAATGGGCCTGGGGTTACACCAAGCGGTTCGGCATGATCCACGTCGACTACGACAGCCAGGTCCGCATCCCCAAGTCCAGCGCCAAGTGGTACGCCTCGGTGATCCGGCGCAACGGTCTGGCCGCACAATAGGCTCGGGCCAGCCATCAGGACGGTCCTGGCGTCCACCTCCCGCAGGTGGCGCCGGGTCCGCCCGCCGTCGGAGGAGCAGACGATGACAACGCAGCGCACCCGGTCGCTCGGGCGCCCGACCCTCGACGCGGTCGCGGCGCGTGCCGGCGTCGGCCGGGGCACAGTCTCCCGCGTGGTCAACGGCTCGCCCCAGGTCAGCCCGGAGGCCCGGGCCGCGGTCCAACAGGCCATCGCCGAGCTGGGGTACGTGCCGAACCGGGCCGCCCGTGCACTCGTCACCCAGCGGACCGACTCCGTCGCGCTGGTGGTGTCCGAATCCGGCGAGCGGGTCTTCACCGAGCCGTTCTTCGCCAGCATCGTGCGGGGCATCAGCTCCGCGCTGCTGGAGACACCGATGCAGCTCTGGCTGGCCATGGCCCAGTCGCCGGTGGAGCGGGAGCGGGTCGAGCACCACCTGACCAACCAGCACGTCGACGGCGTACTCCTGTTGTCGTTGCACGACTCCGACCCCCTGCCGACGCTGCTGGAGGAGCGCGGCCTGCCCGCCGTGCTCGGCGGCCGGCCCGCCCGAATGCTGCAACCCGGCGCTCAGCCGGCCTGGTTTGTCGACGTGGACAACGTTGGCGGGGCGCGGCAGGCGGTGGAGTATCTGGCAAGGCAGGGGCGGCGACGCATCGCCACCATCGCCGGGCCACAGGACATGGGTGCCGGCCTGGCCCGGTTGGCCGGCTACACCGAGGCGGTCAAGGCCACCGGGGCCGGCGTCAATCCCGACCTGATCGCGTACGGCGACTTCAGCGAGAGCAGCGGCGTGGCGGGCATGCGCCGGCTACTGGACGTCTGCCCCGACCTGGACGCGGTCTTCGTGGCGTCCGACCTCATGGCATTCGGCGCGCTGCGTACCCTGCGTGAGGCCGGCCGGCGCGTGCCCGAGGACGTCGCGGTGATCGGCTTCGACGACGCGACGATCGCCCGACAGGCGGAACCGCCGCTGACCACGGTCTTCCAGCCGGTGGAGGAGATGGGCCGGCAGATGGCCCGCCTGCTGGTGGCCCGAATCCGCGGCGAGGACCTCCCCGCCTCACACATCCTCCTGGACACCCAGCTGGTCCACCGCGCCTCCGCCTGACCGCCCTCCGCCCCTCCGGGTTGATCATGAAGTTATTGCCGTGACACGCCGACGCGGTGGGCAATAACTTCATGATCAACGGGCGAAGGTGGGTCAGGCCGGGGGTGGTCAGGTCGGGGTGGGGGTCCAGCGGCGGAGTTCGCGTTTGGCGAGGGAGTTGCGGTGGACCTCGTCGGGGCCGTCGGCCAGGCGCAGCGTGCGGGTCTGCGCCCAGAGGGCGGCCAGTGGGGTGTCCTGGCTGACGCCAGCGCCGCCGTACCCCTGGATGGCCTTGTCGATCACCCACTCCGCCATCGCCGGGGTGCCGATCTTGATGGCCTGGATCTCGGTGTGGGCGCCCTTGTTGCCGACCGTGTCCATCAGCCAGGCCGTCTTGAGCACCAGCAGGCGGGCCTGCTCGATGCGGACCCGCGACTCGGCGATCCACTCCCGGACCACGCCCTGCTCGGCGAGGGGCCGGCCGAACGCGATCCGCTCGTTGGCCCGGCGGCAGAGCAGCTCCAGTGCCCGTTCGGCCATCCCGATCAGCCGCATGCAGTGGTGGATCCGACCCGGACCCAGGCGGGCCTGGGCGATGGCGAAGCCGGTGCCCTCGGCGTCGATCAGATTCTCCGCGGGCACCCGGACGTCGGTGAAGTCGATTTCGGCGTGCCCGCCGTGGGAACCGTCGGTGTAGCCGAAGACGGTCATGCCCCGGCGTACGGTCACGCCGGGGGTGTCCCGGGGGACGAGCACCATGCTCTGCTGGCGGTGCCGCTCGGCGGTGGGGTCGGTCTTGCCCATCACGATGAAGATCTCGCAGCGCGGGTCCATCGCACCCGATGACCACCACTTGCGGCCGTTGATCACGTACTCGTTGCCGTCCCGGGTGATCCGGGTGGCGATGTTGGTGGCGTCGGAGGACGCGACGTCCGGCTCGGTCATGCAGAACGCGGAGCGGATCTCGCCCTCCAGCAGCGGCATGAGCCACCGCTTCTGCTGCGCGTCCGAGCCGAACTCGGCCAGCAGCTCCATGTTGCCGGTGTCCGGTGCCGCGCAGTTGACGGCCTCCGGCGCCAGGTGCGGGCTGCGCCCGGTCAGCTCGGCGAGCGGAGCGTACTGCAGGTTGGTCAGGCCGGCGCCGTAGCGCGGATCGGGCAGGAAGAGGTTCCACAGGCCGCGCTTGCGGGCCTCCGCCTTCAGCTCGGCCAGCACCGGGGTACGCGACCACGGGTCACCGGTGGCCACCTGCTCGGCGTGCACGGCCTCGGCCGGGTAGACGTGTTCGGTCAGGAACCGGGTCAGCTCGTCGCGCAGCTCTTCGGTCCGGCTGTCGTAAGCGAAGTCCATCACCGCTCCCTGGCGGCTGTCAGCCCGTGCGCGACCAGCGGTGCCACCATCTCGCCGATCCGGTCGAAGCCCTCGCCGAGCGTCTGCCCGAGCGTGTGGCGGTAGTGGATGCCCTCGCAGATGACCGCGAGTTTGAAACAGCCCAGCGCCACGTGCCAGTGCAGTGGCCCGACGTTGACGTCGCTGCGCCCGGCGTACCGGTCGATCAGCTCGGTGCCGGTGGGGAAGCCGGCGCGCGGGCCGAGCCCGTCGGCGACCGGGTTGCCGTCGGCCGTGTCGCTGCCGCCCAGCACATCCCAGTACGTCAGCAACAGCCCCAGGTCAGCGAGGGGGTCGCCGAGGGTGGCCATCTCCCAGTCGAGCACCGCGTGCACGGCCACCGGGTCGGCCGAGGCGAGGAGATTGTCCAGCCGGTAGTCACCGTGCACGATCCGACCGGCGTTCGCGCCCTCGGGGGCGGTCGCCGCGAGCAGGTCACGCAGCTCGTCGATGCCGGGCAGTGGGCGGCTGCGCGAGCGGTCGAGCTGCCCGGCCCAGCGACGGACCTGCCGGGCCAGGTAGCCCTCCGGGCGGCCGAAGTCACTCAGCCCGACCGTGGACGGCTCGACGCTGTGCAGCGCGGCGAGCGTGTCCATCATCGCCATCGCGAGGGCTCGACGTCGCTCGTCGCCCAGCGGGTCGGTCTGTGTGCGGTTGCGGAACACCTCGCCGGGCATCCGCTCCATGAGGTAGAACGGCGCGCCGATCACCTCCGGGTCGGTGCAGAGCAGCAGCGCGCCCGGCACCGGCACCTCGGTCGACGCCAGCGCCGAGATGACCCGGAACTCGCGGGCCATGTCGTGCGCGGTCGCCAGCACGTGCCCCAGCGGGGGGCGGCGCAGCACGACCTCGCGGTCGCCGAGGCGCAGCAGGTAGGTGAGGTTGGATTTGCCGCCCGCGATCAGGCTGGCCTGCAACGGCCCGACGGCCAGCTCGGGTTGGTGCTGGGACAGATAGTCGGCGAGCCGGTCCAGGGTCAGCCCCACGGGGGAGGTGGGGACGGCCCCCGGCCGCAGCGCATCGACGGCCGGATCGCTCATCCGACTAGTTGATGGCAGCTCGCTCACGTTGTCAAGGTCAGATTTTCCCCTCGGGACATGCCCCTGCAACAGGGACGAAATGGTCAACTACCAGGCTGGGGCCAGCCTGCCGGCCGCTCTTCGCCGGCCCGCCGAGCGGAGGGACAGTCATGTTGCTGCGAGTTCGGGTCACCCTGCCGGATCGTCCGGGAACCCTCGGCCAGGTCGCCCGCACGTTGGGGGTCTCGGGGGCGGACATCGTCCAGGTGGTGGTCCTCGAACGGCTCGGCGGGCGCGCGGTGGACGACTTCACGGTGGTCTGGCCGGGCGCGGCGCGGGTCGAGCGGCTGCTGGCTGGTCTGGCGGCGATTCCGGGCGTGCGGGTCGACGGTGTGTGGCGGGCGATCGGCGCGCCCACCACCACCGGCCAGGACGCGGAGTTGCTGGCCCAGGTCGCGGCCAACCCGGCCGACGGGGTGGCCACCCTGGTCGACGCGGTGCCCGGGCTGTTGGCGGCCGACTGGGCCGTCGCCGCCGTGGTGCCGGTCGACTGGGCCTCGCGGACCGGGGGTGGCGGGGCGACCGTGGGGCACGCGAGCTGGCGTGCTCCCGTACCCCCGCGGTTGCCGGAGGTGACCCCGCTGCGCGGCCGGTCGATGACCACGCCGGACGGCACCCACCACGCGATCGCGCCGTTCGGCCGGGCGGGCCTGGTGCTGGTGGTGGCCCGTGAGCACAACGAGACCCTCTCCGCCGCCGCGTTCCACAGCACGGAGGTGGACCGACTCAGCCAGCTCGTCCGGGCCAGCGCGGTGATCCTCGGTGACCGGCTGGACCTGGTCGGCGCGCCTCCGGTGGTCGCCGGCCCCTGAGCGGCCCGAGGAGTTCCCGGGCCGACACCGCTGGGCAACCGGGCGGCAACAGGCGGGGGTGAGGCTCTTACTGGGGAAGGGAGCCAACCATGACGTTGTGGCGGATTCGGGCCACCGTGGCCGACCGGCCGGGTTACCTGTCGGTGCTCACGGCGAGCCTCGCGTTGCGCGGGGTCAACATCCTCACCGTGCAGGTGCAGCCCACCGAGCAGGGCGCGGTGGATGACTTCCTGGTCGACGCACCGGACGCGCTCGACGAGGCCGAGCTGATCGCCGCCGTCGAGCGGGGTCGGGGCCGGGACTGCTTCGTGGCGCGCAGCGAGGCGCGCGGCCTGGCCGACCAGCCCACCCGGGTGCTCGGGCTGGCCAACCGGCTGGTGCGTGACCCGGACGCGACGGGTGAGGCGCTGCGGACCCTGCTCGGCGCGGACTCGGTCAGCTGGCGACCCGCGTCGACCGGCGTCGAGCGGGGGATCATCGGCGCCAGCATGCTGCTGGCCGACCCGGCGGGCGGTTCGTTCGCGCTGCGCCGGGCCGCGCCGGCCTTCACCCCGGCGGAGTACGCGCGGGCGCAGGCTCTGGTCGAACTGGCCGCCACCGTGGCGCGTCGGGCCGCCGAACAGGTCATCCTGGTGTTGCCCGACGGCGCCGAGCTGGCCGTCCGACCGGCCTGTGTGGACGACCTCTCGGGTGTGCTGGAGCTGCACGAGGGCTGCTCGCCGGGGAGCCGGCACCGGCGCTATCTGGGTGGGGCGGCCCTGCCACGTCCAGCCCGGCTGCGTCGCCTGCTGGAGCCGAGCCGGGGGCTGACCCTGATCGCCACGGCCACCGATGACGACGGCGGCGCCGAGTCGGTGGTCGCCATGGCGAACCTGCTCGGCGAGGGCGACGAGGCCGAGGTCGCGCTGTTGGTGCGCGACGACTGGCAGCGACGCGGGCTGGGCTCGGCGTTGCTGCGCCGGCTGGCCCGGCACGCCGACCGGGCCGGGTACGCGGCGCTGGTGCTGCACGTCCACGCCGAGAACGGCCCGATGGTGCGGACGCTGCACCGACTGGGCCGGTCCAGCACGGTCGAGCGCGACGGCCCGCTGCTCACCCTCACCGTCCCCCTCGCCGCGGAACGGAAGGGCACCTACCTGACGCCTGGCGCATAGGAAGGGCCCCTCGCCGACGTGGTGGAGCGCGGACGCGTCAACGCGCGGGAGGTTCGCGGCGGCCGGACAAGCAGAACCGGTTGCCCTCCGGATCAGCGAGCACCACGTACGGCGGTTCGGTCGGGTGCGGGTCCGTGGGGTAATGCCGCCAGTCCACCCGCTGGGCGCCGAGCGCGAGCAACCGGTCGAGTTCCTCGTCAAGGCCGCGCTCGCCGGCGTCCAGGTCCATGTGGAGCCGGGGGAACTCCTGCACCGGGCTCTCGCTGAGGTCCATCGCGACGGCCATGCCCGACGCCCCTGGCGGCGGCTCCAGCACAATCCATTCGTCGCCGTCGAATCGGGGCGCCCGACGGCGGTAGCCGAGGGCTGCGGCCCAGAACCTTCCCGCCCGCTCGGCATCGGACACGCCCAGGGAGAGCTGTTCGATCATCGCCATCTTCCGACGGTACGCCGCCGGCCGCTGCCAACAGGGGCCCCCTGCTCCGCATCACGCGTCAACAGGGGGCCCTTCCGCACACCGAACTCAGGTGGTGGGGTAGCTGCTGTAGTCGGGGAAGTTGCCGTAGAGCCGGCTGTCGCCGCCCACGGTGACCGCGTGCACCAGCAGGTCGCCGCCGACGAACGCGCCCTTCCAGGAGGCGCCCCGCCCGCCGAATGCCTCGTCGCGGTCGCCCCGGGAACGCGGCTTGTTGATGCCCACCTTGAACGCCTGCAGGTCCACCGCGAGCTTGCCGGCCTCGTCGGTGTCGTCGCAGGCCAGCGACGCGACCAGTGCGCCGTTGGAGGCGTTCATCGCGGCCAGCAGCTCGTCGGTGGTGTCCACCACGACGATCGTGTCGACCGGCCCGAACGGCTCGGCATGCATCAGGCGGGACCGGCCGGGTGGGGCGAGCAGCACGGACGGAGCGACGTACGCCGAGGTGTCCTGCCCGGGCAGGAACGGCGCTCCGGTCAGCTTGCCCCGGTGCAGTGGCACCGCGCCGCCACGGACCGCCTCCTCGACCTTGCGGTGCAGCTCCTCGGCCTTGGCTGTGCTGATCAGCGGCCCGAAGTCCAGTTCGGGCAGCGGGTCGCCGGCGGCCCAGTCGTCGCCGACGGCGAGCGGGTGGCCGAAGCGGACCGAGCGCACGACCGGCAGGTACATGTCGAGGAACTCGTCGACCAGGTCGCGTTGCACCACGAACCGGGGGTACGCGGTGCAGCGCTGCTTGCCGTACTCGAAGCCCTTCTTCAGGTGCGTGGCCAGCAGGTCCCACTGGGAGAAGTTCCAGATGCCCCAGGCGTTGAGGCCCTCCTGCTCGATGAAGTGCCGCTTGTCGCTGTCCAGCAGCGCGGCGGCCACCTTGCCACCGTTGGAGCGACCGCCGACGAACGCCACGGCACCGATCTCCGGTGCCCGAACCAGCACTTCGGACAACTCCTCGCCGCCGCCGGAGACAAGGGTGGCGGGCAGCCCGGCCCGGCGCATCAGCGCGTGCGCGACGGTAAGGCAGACCGCGCCGCCCTGGGACGGGGTCTTGGCGATGACGGCGTTGCCGGCCAGCAACTGCACCAGCTCGGCGTGCACCAGGACGCTCATCGGGTAGTTCCACGAGGCGATGTTGCTGACCGGGCCGGGCAGCGGCTCGCGGCCATCGGCGAGCATCCGGTCGATCTCGCCCGCGTACCAGCGGACGCCGTCCAGCGCCCGGTCCACGTCGGCGCAGGCCAGCCGCCACGGCTTGCCGATCTCCCAGACCAGCAGCAGCGCGAGCAGATCGCGGTGGGCGGTGAGGGAGTCCAGCGCGTCGGCGACCCGGGCCTTGCGGTCGGCGAGCGGGGTCGCCGCCCAGACCCGGTGCGCGGCGGCGGCGTGCGCGACGGCGGCGCGGGCGGCGTCGGCGTCGAGCCGGGGCAGGTTGATGACGACGGTGTTGTCCACCGGGGTGCGGACCGGGGCTGGTTGGCCGACGGCCCGCCAGTCGCCCTCGATCAGGTTGTGCAGGGTGGTGGCGCCGTCGACCTCGGCGCCGAACGCCTCGGGGGTGGCGGCCACCGCGCGGGCCAGGACGTCGGACCAGGCGGTGCCGTCGGCGAGTCGTAGTGCCATCGTGTTCTCCTCAGAGTTGACCGGGGAGCGGCGGCGTCGATGGCACCACTGGTGATCGGTACTGTCTCGCGCCGGGTAGCGGGTCAGCAACAGTACGTTTGTATGGCTGGACGCCGCCGCGCCACTCGGCCCGACAGCTCGCTCGGTGGCGACTCGCCCGACCTGCGACGACGCACCCAACTAATCGGTGAGCATCGATGATGTGACCTGGCCCCCCGGGCGCCGTCGACCGGTTACCCGTCAGTACGGATCGACGGCGTGAGCGGATCAACCGCCCAGTGCGTCCACGACCTCGGCGGTGGTGCAGACCGTGCCCAGCGCGCGGAAGATGTGGCTCACCGCGAACTCGTGCGCCTCCGTCTGGAGGCCGCTCATCGCGTCGTGCGGCAGCACCATCCGGTAGCCGATCTCGTAGCCGATCCGAGCGGTCTGCTCCACCCCGTAGTTGGTGGCCACGCCGGCGACCACCAGCGTGTCGACGCCCCGCTCGCGCAGGGTCGCGTCCAGGCCGGTGTCCTGGAAGGGGCCCCAGGTGCGCTTGACGATCTTCAGGTCGTCGGGCTTCGGCGCGACCTCCGGAACCAGCCTGCTGCCGGCCGACTGCGGATCGACGCCCGGCTGCTCGAACTGGACCACCACGACCAGCGCTCCGGCGGCCCGTGCGGCGTCGGCGAGCGTGACGCACCGGGCCACCACCTCGGGGCCGGAGTGCGGGGCGAGGGACTGGTCGACCATCTGTCGTTGCAGGTCGATCAGGACAACGGCGGTGCGGGCTGGGTCCAGGGGTTCCATGGCACGACCGTAACAACGCCGGGGCCGGCCACTGTCGGCGCGCGGACGCTTCCCAATCGACGGTGCGCGCATTACATTGTCGCTTATCCATGGGAGCGCTTCCACGGCGACCCCTGGTCACACCGTCGCCCCCGCTGTCGCCGGTGGCCGTGCCGTCCGACGCCGTCCCGCGTCGGTGCGACCACCGGCGGCGCCACCGACAGGAGCCCGCCATGCGCCACCCCACCCGGCCGGTCGCCGGCCACCGCGGCCGGTCGCCGGTCGTCGACCAGCCCTGGCCGCGACGGCTGGTGGCCGCCGCCGTCGCCCTGCTCACCGGGCTGTCCCTCGCGATCGCCGCACCGCCGTCCGGGCCCGCGTCCGCAGCACCGGCGGCCTACAACTACGCCGAGGCGTTGCAGAAGTCGCTGCTCTTCTACGAGGCGCAGCAGTCCGGCCGGCTGCCGGACTGGAACCGGGTCTCCTGGCGCGGCGACAGTGCGCTCACCGACGGTGCCGACGTCGGGCTGGACCTCACCGGCGGCTGGTACGACGCCGGCGACCACGTCAAGTTCGGCTTCCCGATGGCGTTCAGCGCCACCATGCTGGCCTGGGGTGCGGTGGAATACCGCAGCGGATACACCTCGTCCGGGCAACTGCCGCACCTGCTCAACAACCTGCGCTACGTCAACGACTACTTCATCAAGGCACACCCGTCGGCCAACGTCCTCTACGGACAGATCGGCAAGGGCGACGACGACCACAAGTGGTGGGGCCCGGCCGAGGTGCTGCCGATGGCGCGGCCCGCGTACAAGATCGATGCGAGCTGTGGCGGCGCGGACCTGGCGGGGGAGACGGCGGCCGCGATGGCCGCCTCCTCGATGGTGTTCCGGCCCACCGACGCGGCCTACGCGGACCGGCTGCTCGGGCACGCCCGGCAGCTCTACACGTTCGCCGACACGGTGCGGAAGTCCTACCACGAGTGCATCACCGACGCGACGAGCTTCTACCGCTCGTGGAGCGGCTGGCAGGACGAGCTGGTCTGGGCCGCGATCTGGCTGCACCGGGCCACCGGCGAGGCCAGCTACCTGACCAAGGCCGAGAGTGAGTACGACAAACTCGGCACCGAGAACCAGTCCACCACCCGCTCGTACAAGTGGACCATCGCCTGGGACAACAAGCAGTTCGGGGCGTACGTGCTGCTGGCCAACCTGACCGGCAAGCAGAAGTACGTCGACGACGCGAACCGGTGGCTGGACTACTGGACCGTCGGGGTGAACGGGCAGCGGGTGCCGTACTCGCCGGGTGGGATGGCGGTGCTCGACTCCTGGGGTGCGCTGCGGTACGCCGCCAACACCTCGTTCGCCGCGCTGGTCTACAGCGACAAGACCACCGACACCACCCGCAAGGCGCGCTACCACGACTTCGCCGTCCGGCAGATCAACTACGCGCTCGGCGACAACCCGCGCAACTCCAGCTACGTCATCGGTTTCGGCGCCAACGCGCCGCGTAACCCGCACCACCGCACCGCGCACGGCTCCTGGTGGGACAGCCAGACCGTGCCCGTCGAAACCCGGCACACCCTCTACGGCGCGCTGGTCGGCGGCCCGTCCGCGGCCAACGACGCGTACACCGACAGCCGGTCGGACTACGTGATGAACGAGGTGGCCACCGACTACAACGCCGGCTTCACGTCCGCGCTGGTCCGGCTGACCTCCGAGTACGGCGGCACGCCGCTCGCCAACTTCCCGGTCGCCGAGACGCCGGACATCGACGAGCTGACCGTGGAGACCACGGTGATGCAGGCCGAACCCCGGGCCACCGGGCTCAAGGCGATCATCTACAACAAGTCGGCGTTCCCGGCCCGCGCGCTGACCGACGGCCGGTTCCGGTACTACTTCCGGCCCGACGGCACCGGCCCGGTGCAGGTGACCGCCGGCTACACCCAGGGCTGCCCGTCCCCGACCACCGCCAAGCAGTTCAGCGGCGACATCTGGTACGTCGAGGTGGACTGCACCGGCTACACCATCGCCCCCGCCGGGCAGTCGCAGCACCGGATGGAGGTCCAGTTCAAGATCGGCGTGCCCGAGGGCGGCACCTGGGACCCGACCAACGACCCCTCGTACCAGGCGACCGCCGGGCCGAACCGGAAGGTGCCGCTCTACTCCGGCACCACCCGCGTCTGGGGCGACGAGCCGGGGCCAGCCGTGCCCGACACCACCGCGCCGACCGTGCCGGGTCAGCCGGTCGCGTCCGGCCTCGCGCCCCGGTCGGTCACCCTGACCTGGGCGGCGTCCACCGACAGCGGCGGCAGCGGCCTGGCCGGCTACACCGTCCGTGAAATCCTGGTCGGCAGCGACACCGTGGTGAACCGGCCGGTCACCGGCACCACGCTGACCGTCTCGACGCTGCTGCCCGAGCGGACGTACCAGTTCACGGTGGTGGCCCGCGACGGCGCCGGCAACACGTCGGCCGCCTCACCGACGCTCAGCGTGACCACGCCACCGGCCGGCACCGTCGACACCACCGCGCCGAGCACGCCCGGCACACCGGTCGCCTCGGCCGTCACCGCCACCGGGCTCACCCTGGCCTGGACCCCGTCCACCGACAACGTCGGTGTCACCGGGTACCGCGTCTACCGCGAAGCCGGCGCGACCGACCCGCTGGTCGGCACACCGACCGGCAGCACCATGGCGGTGTCCGGGCTGACCGCCTCGACGGCGTACCAGTTCTACGTGGTGGCCGTGGACGCGGCCGGCAACACCTCCGCGGCGTCCGCGCCGGTCGCGGTGACCACCGCGCCCCCGCCGGTCGGCGGCACCTGCACCGTGGGGTACGCCACCAACGACTGGAGCACCGGCTTCACCGCCACGGTGTCGATCACGAACACCGGCACCACCGCGATCAACGGCTGGACGTTGCGGTTCAGCTTCCCCGGTGGGCAGACCGTCAGCCAGGGCTGGTCGGCGACGGTCAGCCAGACCGGAGCCGCGGTCACCGCCACGAACCTCTCCTACAACGGCGCGCTCGCGCCGGGCGCGTCGGTCAGCTTCGGCTTCAACGGCACCCACACCGGCACCAACCCGAAACCAACCGCCTTCACCCTCAACAACTCCCCCTGCGCCCTCGCCTGACCTCAAGCGTGACGAGATCTTGGACAGTTGTCGTTCGAGGGGCGGGCCCCGTGAACGGCAACTGTCCACGATCTCGCCGCACGGACCAGGGATAAGCCATCGGGATTCGGGGCAAGCCAGCCTTGTGGGGGAGTTGCTGACCGTCGGGCACGGCACAGCCGACCGGGTGCGGCTGGGGGAGCTGCTGACCGGAGCCGGGGTGGCCCTGCTGGTGGACGTGCGGCGGTACCCGGCCAGCCGTACCAACCCGGACGTGCGGCGGGAGGAGCTTGAGCGGTGGCTGCCCGAGTACGGGATCGACTACCGCTGGGAGCCGCGCCTTGGCGGACGTCGGCACATCCCGGCCGGGGAACCCGAGCCGGACACCTGGTGGAGGGTCGAGGCGTTCCGGGCGTACGCCTCGTACACCCGCACGCCGGAGTTCGACGTGGCGCTGACCGGGGTGCTGGCTGACGCGACCCAGCGGACCACCGCCGTGATGTGCAGCGAGAGCCTCTGGTGGCGCTGCCACCGGCGGTTGATCGCCGATGTCGCGGCTCTCGGTCGCGGGACGCCGGTGGCGCACCTCATACCGGACGGGCAGCTCAGCCCGCACCAGCCCGCCGAGGGCGCCCGCCGAGTCCCGGACGGGCACCTGTACTGGGACGGTTGAGGCGCCCGGTCACTCCACGAGGTCGTCGGCGAGCAGGTCCATCAGCAGGCCGTCGTGCCAGCGACCATCCTCACCACGCTCGTAGCGGCGCAGAACCCCCACCGGGCGGAAGCCCACCTTCGCGTACGCCCGGATGGCGGCGCTGTTCGTCGCGGCCGGGTCGATGGTGAAGCGGTGGTGGCCGTACTCGTCGATCAGGTGCCGGGCCATGGTGCGGATCGCGTCACCGCCGAGGCCGGCACCGCGCACCGCCGGGTCGAGGAAGACGTCCAGGCTGGCGTGCCGGTAGTCCGGGTCCTGCTCGGCGTGCCACTGGATCGCGCCGACCACCCGGCCGTCGTGCTCGATCGCGTACAGGTGCAGGTCGTCGTCGGCGAGGTCGGCGTCGACGGACGCGGTCAGGTCGTCGCCGCCCCGCCACCACCGGCGCACCTCCGGGTCGGCCCGGATCGCCGCGAGGACCGGCACATCCGCGACCGTCGCCGGTCGCAGTGTCACCGCCCGCCCGCGCAGCACCATCTCAGCCCCGGGTCTCGCCGTGCTCGACGCAGACCGCCGACCAGCCGACCGGCAGCACCTGCACCTTCATCCGGCGGCGGCAGTGCGCGCAGTAGCGCGGCGGCTCCAACGCCCGGGCCGCGGCGCACGGCTCGTGCCCACCGACCGCCGCGTCCTCGCCACACCGGTCGCACCAGCGCTGCGCCGTCACGGTCTCGACAAGCTTGGTCACGTCGTCCTCACCGGATCGTCTCAGAGGGTCGCCGACAGCGCCTTCACCGGCATCTTCAGCTCGTCGAGCAGCTCCAGGTCGGCGTTCGCCGGCCGACCCAACGTGGTCAGGTAGTTGCCGACGATCACTGCGTTGATGCCGCCGAGCAGGCCGGCACGCGTGCCCAGGTCACCGAGAGTGATCTCTCGGCCACCCGCGTACCGCAGGATGGTGCGCGGCATGGCCAGCCGGAACGCGGCGATGGCCCGCAGCGCGTCCTTGCCCTCCACGACCGGGCGGTCACCCAGCGGCGTCCCCGGCCGGGGGTTGAGGAAGTTCAGTGGGACCTCGTGCGGGTTCAGCTCGGCGAGCTGCGCGGCGAACTCCGCCCGCTGCTCGACGGTCTCGCCGAGGCCGAGGATGCCGCCGCAGCACACCTCCATGCCGGAGTCGCGGACCATTCGCAGCGTCCCCCAGCGCTCCTCCCAGGAGTGCGTGGTGACCACGTTGGGGAAGTACGACCGGCAGGTCTCCAGGTTGTGGTTGTAGCGGTGCACACCCATGTCGACCAGGTCGTCGACCTGCTCCTGGGTGAGCATGCCCAGCGACGCGGCGACCTGGATGTCGACCTCCGCCTTGATGGCGGCGACGCCCTCGCGCATCTGCTTCATGAGCCGGGCGTCCGGGCCGCGCACCGCGGCGACGATGCAGAACTCGGTCGCCCCGGTCTTGGCGGTCTGTTTCGCCGCCTCGACCAGCGACGGGATGTCCAGCAGGACGGAGCGCACCGGGGAGGTGAACAGGCCGGACTGGGAGCAGAAGTGGCAGTCCTCCGGGCAGCCGCCGGTCTTTAGCGAGACGATCCCCTCGACCTCGACCTCCGGGCCGCACCAGCGCATCCGCACCTCGTGGGCGAGCTGCAGGGCGGCGGGCAGGTGCTCGTCGGGCAGGTTCAGCACGGCGAGGACGCCGGCCTCGTCGAGGCCGACACCGTCACCCAGGACCTGGGTCCGGGCCTGGTCGAGGATCTCTGGCATGGCTCGTACCCTACAAGGCCCCCCGATCAGTCGGAATGGCCTGGCAGCCCGTCGACCCCCTCGCACCGAGTGGATCCGTCGGGCCGGTGGTGGCGGGTGGTAATTTCGCCCGGCGGGTGTCGGGCTGACCGGCACGGACAGCGGCAAAGGGGTGACGGTGGCGGACTGGCTGGCGGCGCTCGACCGCCGCGCGGAGTTGCGGGCGAAGGCCGGGCTGACCCGGCGGCTGCACCCGCGTCCCGCCGGCGATCAGATGACCGACCTGGCCGGCAACGACTACCTCGGCCTGGCGACCCACCCGGAGGTCACCGCCGCGGCCACGGCGGCACTGTCGGCGTACGGGCTGGGGGCGACCGGGTCGCGCCTGGTGCGTGGCTCCACCGACGCACACCAGGCGCTGGAGGACGAGCTGGCGCAGTGGCTCGGCACCGACGGCGCTCTCGTCTTCTCCTCCGGCTACCTGGCCAACCTCGGTGCGCTGCGGGCCCTCGTTCAACCTCGGACGCTGCTCGTCTCCGACGCGCACAACCACGCGTCCCTGATCGACGGCTGCCGCATCTCAGGTGCGGAGACGGTGGTCACCCCGCACGCCGACGTGAACGCGGTCGCCGCCGCACTCGCGGCTGCTCCGGGCCGCCCGGCGGTGGTGGTCACCGAGTCGGTCTTCTCGGTCGACGGTGACCTCGCCCCGCTGGCCCGGCTGCACGCGGTGGCCCGCCGTCACGGCGCGCTCCTGCTGGTCGACGACGCGCACGCGCTCGGCGTGACCGGTCCGGCCGGCGCGGGCGGGGTGGCCGCCGCCGGGCTGGCCGGCGAGCCGGACGTGGTGGTCACCGCCACCCTGTCCAAGGCGCTCGGTGGTGCGGGTGGAGTGGTCGCCGGCCCGGCCGAGTTCGTCCGGCACCTGGTCGAGACCGGCCGTACGTTCATCTTCGACACGGCACTGCCGCCGGCGGTCGCCGCCGGCGTGCACGCCGCGCTGCGGCTGACCCGGGTCGGCGACGACCTGCGCGCGGAGCTGTCCGACCGGGTGGGGTTCGCGGTTGCTCGACTGCGTGCGGCGGGGCTGACCGTCTCCGCGCCGGACGCGGCGGTGATCTCGGTGACGGCCCCCGGACCGGAGGCGGCGACCGCCTGGGCCGCCGACTGCCGGGACCGGGGCGTCGCGGTGGGCTGTTTCCGGCCGCCGTCCACGCCGGACAGCCGCTCCCGCCTGCGGCTCACGGTCAGCGCCGGGGTGCCCCGGGTGGCGTTCGAGCGGGCGCTGGAGGTCATCGTGGAGTGTGCACCATGACCGGGTGGGAGGGGTCGGTTCTGGTTACCGGGACTGACACCGAGGTCGGCAAGACGGTGGTGACCGCGGCGATCGCGGCAGCCGCGCAGGCCGCCGGGCTGCGGGTGGCCGTGGTCAAACCGGGTCAGACCGGTACGGCCGGCGGTGAGCCCGGCGACGTGGACGCGATCAATCGGCTGGCTGCCCCACTGACCGGACGAACCCTGGCCAGCTACCCGGACCCGCTCGCCCCGCTGGCTGCCGCCCGGGTCGCCGACCTGCCGCCGCTGGAGTTGTACGCGGCGGTGGACGCCGTCCGTGACGAGGCGGACAAGCATGACCTGGTGTTGATCGAGGGCGCGGGTGGGCTGCTGGTTCCGATGGGGCTGCGTCCGTCGGGCGAGCCGTGGACGATGGCCGATCTGGCGGTGTCGCTCGGTGCGCCCGCGGTGGTGGTGGCCCGCGCCGGGTTGGGCACGCTCAACCACACCGCGCTGACCCTGGAGGCGCTCGACCGCCGTGCCGTGCCGGCCGGCGTGGTGATCGGCGCCTGGCCGAGCCGACCCGAGTTGGTGCACTGGACCAATCTCACCGACCTGGTGCCGAACCTGCTCGGCGCGCTTCCCGACGGCGCGGGCGCGATGGATCCGGGTGTGTTCCGGCGCTCCGCGCCGGGTTGGCTCACCCCGGCCCTGCACGGCGTGCTCGACGACTGGCGGGTCTGGGCCGAGGAGAGCGGCTGAACACCTGACTTTCGTCGGTGTCCGCCCAGGTCGGACGTGGGTAGCCTGACCGCCGTGCGGATTCTCGACTCCGCGCCGCCGGGTTGGCTGCACCGGCGGCGTCGCCTGCTGCTGGACGTGCTGCTCTGGGCGGTGGTGGCCGCCCCGGTCGGCTACGCCGAGGCCAGCCCGCCCTATTCGCGGTATTCGTTGCCGCTGCTGGTCGGCAAGCTGCTGCTGCTTGGCGCGGCGGTGGTGGCGAGTCGACGCCGACCGGTGGTCGCCCTCGTGCTGGTGGTGCTCGGGTCGGTGGTCGATGGCAACTTCGTGTTCGCCATCCCGGTCTTCAGCTACCTCGCTGGGCGGCGCAGCGCCGCCGCGGGCCCGGCGGCCGTTGTCTTCGTGCTGATCGCGGCCGGCGGTACGGCGCTCAACCTGGGGCTGCTCGGCACCGGCGCGGCGACCTGGTTCCTGCTCGCCTCGGTGTTGCTCTTCGCCGCGGTGTTCCCCTGGTTGGTTGGTCGGTACCGGCGCCAGCAGCAGGAGTTGGCCGAGGCCGGTCGCCGGCACGTCGACGCGCTGACCCGCGAGGAGCGCGGTGCCGCCGAGCGGATCCGGCTGCGGGAACGGGCTCGGATCGCCGGGGAGATGCACGACTCGCTCGGTCACGACCTCAGCCTGATCGCGCTGCGCGCGGCCGCTCTGGAGGTCGCCGCCGACCTCGACGTGCGGCACCGGGCCGCGGCGGGGGAGTTGCGGGCCAGTGTCTCCGCCGCCACAGAGCGACTGCACGAGATCATCGGGCTGCTCCGTGAGGAGGGTGGCGCGTCGGTGCGTCCGAGCGGGGAGACCGTCGCCGACCTGGTCGAGGGTGCCCGGGAGGCAGGCATGGCGGTACGGATGGACGCCGCTCCGGCTGTCGCGGAGCTACCGGCGATGACAGGCCACGCGGCTCACCGGATCGTCCGGGAGGCGCTGACCAACGCCGCCCGGTACGCACCGGGCGCTTCGGTCGACGTGCACCTCACCCGCGACGGTGACCGGGTCGAGGTGGCCGTCGTCAACGGCACTCCGCCGGCTGGGCCGCTGCCCGCGCCGCCGTCGCAGGGCAGCGGGCTGCTCGCACTCGCCGAGCGGGTCCGTCTCGCCGGTGGGACGCTCGACGCCGGTCCACGCGCCGACGGCGGTTTCGCCGTACGGGCGGCATTGCCGGCCACCGCGCCGCCGATGGAGGCGATCGAGTCGGCAGCCGAGACCGACCTGGCACCACTGTCCGGCGACCAGCCCGGTCCGGTGGAGCGGCCGGTCGACGCGGCGCGGCGGCTGCACGATGCCCGCCGACGAGTCCGGCGCAGTCTGCTCGTGGCGCTCGTGGCGCCGGTCGGCTTCGCCCTGGTGCTCTCCCTCGTCTACTACCCGGTGGTGACCGCCGGGACGGTGCTGGACCGGGCCACCTTCGACCAGATGCGCGTCGGCACGGCCCGGTCGGAGCTGGCTGGGCTGCCCCGACGGCAGTTGACACGCCCCACGGCGGTCGACCGGGCGGAATGCGAGTACTACACCGACGGGAACTTCCCGCTTGCACAGCCGACCTGGCGGCTCTGCTTCACCGACGGCCGGCTGGCCAGCAAGGAGTGGATCGCGTAGTGAACACCGACACGGCGGGGGCACCGCCGATCCGGGTGGTGCTGGCCGACGACGAGGCGATGATCCGGGCCGGCGTCCGGGCCATCCTCGCCACCGATCCCGGCATTGAGGTGGTCGCGGAGGCCGGCGACGGGCACGCGGCGGTGGAGTTGGTCCGTGCGCACCGACCACGGGTCGCGCTGCTGGACATCCGGATGCCGCGGCTGGACGGGTTGGCCGCCGCCGCCGAGATCCGCCGGGTCGTGCCGGACACCGCGACGATCATGCTGACCACGTTCGGCGAGGACGACCACGTGGCCCGGGCGCTCGGGCACGGCGCCAACGGGTTCCTGCTCAAGGCCGGCGACCCGCGTGAGCTGATCGCCGGGGTGCACGCCGTCGCCGACGGTGGTGCGTACCTGTCGCCGAGGGTGGCCCGCCGGGTGATCGAGCTGGGTGCCGGGCGGTTGGCCCGCCGGCCCGCCGCGCGGGACCGTACGGCCGGGTTGACCGAGCGGGAACGCGAGGTGCTGGCCCTGGTCGGGGCGGGGCTGTCCAACGCCGAGATCGCCCGCCGGCTGCACCTGGTGGAGGGCACCGTGAAGAGCTACCTGACCAGCATCTTCACCCGGCTGGACGTGCGTAACCGGGTGCAGGCGGCGATCCTCGCGTACGAGGCGGGCCTGGTCGACGGCTGAGCGGGAGCCTCCACGGCCCCCGCTCAGCCCGCACGCCTTACGCGTCGCGGCGACGCAGAGCGGCCCGGCCCAGCAGCAGCGCGGCGCCGGCCCATCCGGCGAGCAGGAGCAGCCCGACCAGGCTCGGGTACGGCTCGGTGTCGCCGGCCAGGAAGTGCCCGCCCGCCACGCCGGGGAACACGTCGGCGATCCGGTTCAGCACGTCGATGTCCGGCTCCTGCAACGACAGCGGCACGATCATCAGGGTGGCGAGGAGCACGGTGATCGTGAGCACCGCATTCCGCAGCGCTGCGCCGAGGCCCAGGGCGAGCACGCCGACCAGCGCCAGGTAGGTCGCCACCGCAACGATGTCGCCGATCGTGCCGGCGGCCGGGGCGCTGCCCCAATCGCCGAGCACCGGTCGGGCGACCAGGGCGCCGACGCCGCCGAGCAGCAGCCCGAGGGCGAAGGTGACCGTGCCGGCGACCACGGCCTTGGCCAGCAGCACCCGACCGCGCGACGGGGTGCACTGCAAGGTGGTCCGGATGGTGCCACTGGTGAACTCGGCGGTGATCGCCAGCAGGCCCAGCGCCAGCATCACGTACTGGGTCAGCTCGACCGAGTCGATCAGCACGCTGCCGACGGTGACGATTCCCCGGTCGTCGAGCGGGTCGTCGTTGGTGTTGTCGTTGGCCGCGTAGATGGCCAGCTGTGCGGCGCTCGCGGCCATCACCAGCAGCCCGGCCAGCGCCGTCCACCAGGTGCTCCGCACCGAGGAGAGCTTGGTCCACTCGGCGGCCACGGCGCCGCGGAAGGCGGCTGCCCCACCGCGGGTGGCGGCTGGAGTGGCGGCGGAACGGGCGCCACCCTTGGTGTGCGTGCTCATCGCGCCCCACCTTCGATCGAACCACCCGCGTACTCGACGCTGTCGGCGGTCAGCTCCATGAATGCCTGCTCCAGCGATGCGCTGTGCGGGCTCAGCTCGTGCAGTCGTACCCCCAGCTCGTAGGCCAGGTCCCCGACCCGGTCGACGGTGGTGCCGGTGACGGTCAGCTCGTTGCGGTCGGCCGCCTCGACGGTCGCGCCGGCGGCCGTGAGGCGCGCGGCGAGGGTGGCCAGCCCGTCCGGGTGCGGGCTGCGGACCCGGACCGCGACGGTGCTGCCGGCGATCACGTCGTCGATCGGCGCGTCGGCGAGCAGTCGTCCCCGGCCGATCACCACGAGCTGGTCGGCGGTGAGCTGCATCTCGCTCATCAGGTGGCTGGAGACGAAGACCGTCCGCCCCTGGTCGGCCAGCGAGCGCATCAGCTGTCGGACCCAGCGCACCCCGTCCGGGTCGAGACCGTTCACCGGCTCGTCGAACATCAGCACCGGCGGGTCGCCGAGCAACGCGCCAGCGACGCCGAGTCGCTGACCCATGCCGAGGGAGAGGGTCCGCCCCGACTTACCAGCGGCCCGCCCGTCCAGCCCGACGGTGTCCAGCACCTCGTCCACCCGGCGGGCCGGGATGCCGTTGCTGCGGGCCATGGCGAGCAGGTGCGCCCGACCGGACCGGGCCGGGTGGATGGCCCGGGCGTCGAGCAGCGCGCCCACCTCGTGCAGCGGTCGGCGCAACTCCCGGTACGCGCGCCCGCCGACCAGGGCCTGTCCGGCGGTCGGGCGGTCCAGCCCGAGGATCATCCGCATGGTGGTGGATTTGCCGGCGCCGTTGGGGCCGAGAAAGCCGGTGACCCGGCCGGGTGCGATGTCGACGGTCAACGCGTCGACCGCGAGGGTCGCCCCGAACCGTTTCGTCAACCCACGTAATGTGATCATGCGCTGACGCTAGGCGCGCGTCCCCCTGCTCCACCGCGCCCGAACGGCAGCACCCGACCCTGACTTTCGTCAGGTCGCAGGCGCGTCGGTCAGCGGACGTAATCCTCCAGCAGAGCCGGTGTGAGCCCGGCCCGATGGATCGCCTTCAGCGCCCCGAGCAGGTCGTCCATCAGCGCCGGCCGGAAGTGCATGAGTAGCACGTCGCCGGGCTGGACCACCTTCTCCGGGGTCTGGTAGCGCACCTTCCCCTCGTGCACGGTCCCGGTCCAGTGGAAGACCGCTTTCGCGCCGCAGTCGTGCGCGGCCTTCAACGTGGTGGCGTCGTGCTCGCCGAACGGTGGCCGGAACAGGGTCGGTCGCTTGCCGAACAGCGCCTCCAGCTTGTCCGCCGCACCGCAGATCTCGTGCCTCTGGCGGTCGTACGACCGGCCGGCCAGCGAGGTGTGCGTGATGGTGTGGTTCTCGACGACCCCGCCCGCCACCATGATCTGCCGGAAATAGACGTCGTGCTCCTCGGCGGCCGGTGAGTTCAGGAACATCGTGACCGGGATGTGCGCCCGCCAGATGAGGTCGGCCACCTCGGGCGGACGGGCCAGCCCACCGTCGTCGATGGTGATGAAGGCGACCTTCTGGTCGGTCGGCAGGCGGTGCCAGAACGGGGCCGCGCCGGTCGCGGGCAGCGGCACCGGTTGGGGCGGTGGCGCCTCGGGGAAGGTCGGCACCTGGGACACGTACCAGTCCAGGCTCCCGGGCGCGGGCTTCGTCGTCGCGGACGGCGAGGTCGACGGCGCGGCAGGCGAGGCGGACGGGACCGGCTGGGCCGTGGTGATCCGCCGGGCGTGCAACGCGGGGCCGACTGTGCAGGCACTCAGCGCCAGCAGGGCCAGAAGCGGTACGACGGCGAGGATCCGACGAGCAGGGGTCGCTGACACGCCCGGAAACCTACCGAGGTGATCAGGATCCGGTCAGCCCGGTGTTCCCGAAGAGCGCTGGACGACGAAGGCGTCGGGCATCCGGAAGGTGAGATTGTCCGGGTACCAGGGCGGACGGACCACGGTCACCCCGTCCAGCAGCGGTGCGGCCTCGGCCACCACCACGGCCGCCTCCATGCGGGCCAGCACGTCACCGACGCAGCGGTGCGCCCCCGCTCCGAACGCCAGGTGCCGGCGCGATCCGCGCTGGCCCGGTCGGAACTCGTCGGGCGACTCGACGACCGCCGGGTCGCGGCCGGCGCGGCCCAGCCAGAGCACGAGACTGCTGCCCGCCGGCACCGGCGTCCCGCCCAGCGTGGTGTCCGTCGCCGCCACGCGCCGCCAGGTGACGATGGGCGGTTCCAGCCGCAGTCCCTCCTCCACCACGTCGGCCACCGCGACCTCGCCGGTGCGCAGGCCGGCCCGCACCGCGGGCTCGCCGGCCAACCGGTGTAGCAGCAGGGTGAGGAACTGTGAGGTGGTCTCCTGCCCGGCGACCAGCAGGAAGAAGAGCGCGCCGACCACCACGTCCGGCGTGTGCCCGGCCGCGCGCAGCTCGGCCGCCAATCCGCCGCCGGTGGCCGCGAAGTCGCGCAGTATGCGGTGGAACCGGCCCACCTCGGCGGCGAGGGCCAACTGCCGGTCGGCGTCCAGCGGTGCCCAGAACAGCTCCAGCGCGGCGCGGGCGAACTCCTTGACGGCGCCGACCGGCGCGTCCGGCAGCTCGACCAGCCGGGCCAGCACCAGCAGTGGCAGGTCGGCGGCGAGATCCGCGTACAGGTCGACCGGCTCACCGGCGTCGAGCCTGGCGCCGAGCCGGGCGACCCGGTCGCGGACCAGCGCGGTGAGCCAGGGCCGCTGCGCGGCGACCCGGGCGGGGTGCAACGCGTCCGCGACGATCGCCCGGATCTGCGGGTGGCTGGCGCCCGAGTTGTTCGCCAGGGTGGGCGGCAGTCGGAACCGGTGCCCGGCGAGCACCCGCAGCGCCGTCATCGGCATCGGTGTCACCGCGTCCAGCGCGTTGTCCGGCCGGTAGGTGGCCGGGTCGGTGAGGACCTGACGGACCAGCGCGTACCGGGTGATGACCAGGTGTGTGCCGCCGACGTGGTCCGGCACCCGGGCCACGTCCGGCCATGCGGGGTCGGCCACCTGCGCCCAGCTGCGGAACAGCACCCGGACACGCTAGCTGGAGGCCCCCGGCAGCCCCGCCCGCAACCGCCAGACGGTGGTGCGCTTCACCCGGACGCTCTCCAGCGCCTCCGGCACCGGCACGTCGTACGCTGCCAACTCGTCGAAGCGGTCCCGGGGCAGGAACGCGCGGCCGGGGTCACCGACCAGCGCCGGTGCGCCGGCTCGGGCGGCGCGGAGCAGGAACCGCAGCACCCGGCGGGCCATCGCGTCGCTGTAGAAGACGTCGCCGGCGAGCACCACCTCGGCATCCCCGGCGTCGCCGTCGAGGATGTCGCCGAATTCGGCGTCGACGCGTACCCCATTGGCCTCGGCGTTGAGCGCGACCGCCGCCACGGCCAGCTCGTCCACCTCGACGGCCCGCACCGACGCCGCGCCGGCGCGGGCGGCGGCGATGGCCACCAGGCCGGAGCCGGAGGCGAGGTCGAGCACCCGGCGGCCGGCGACCAGCTCCGGGTGGTCGGTCACGTAGCGGGCGAGCGCCTGCCCGCCGGCCCAGGCGAACGCCCAGAACGGCGGCGGCCGGTCGCTGGAGAACTCTCCCTCGGTCAGCTCCCACAACCCGATCGGCTCGTCCGCCTGGTGCAGCCGCACCTCGGGGACGAAGGGGACCGGGGTCAGCCGGGCGTGCAGCCGGACGAACGCGCTGGAGAGCTCGGACACCTGGCGATTCTCTCGTACCGGGCATCCCCGGCGACGCGCGGAGGTGGTCGCCGCTACCCGACACGGTCGAGGAAGTCGGCGATCAGTGGGGCGATCTCCGCCAGGTGCGTCTCCAGGGCGAAGTGGCCGGTGTCGAAGAGGTGCAGGTCGGCATCGGGAACGTCCCGCAGGTAGCTGCGCGCGCCCGGTGCGGGGAAGAACGGATCGTTGCTGCCCCAGGTGATCAGGGTGGGCGGGGTGTGCGTGCGCAGCCACGCCTGCCAGTCGTCGTAGCGCTCGATGTTGCTGTGGTAGTCGAACATCAGCGCCAGGGGGGCGTCCGTGCCGCCGGGCTGGTCGAGGAAGTACTGGTCGAGGGCCCAGCCGTCCGGCGCGACGAGTGCCGGGTCGGGGACGCCCGTCTCGTACTGGCCGCGGGTGCCGGTCGGCGTGAGCACGTCGCGCAGCGCCGCTTCGGCGCCGGGTGTGTCGGCGCGCAGCGCGGTGACGTGCCGGGCGACCTCGGACAGGCCCTCGGCGTAGGCGTTGCCGTTCTGCACCACGAGCCCCGCGATCCACTCGGGGTGTCGTTCGGCCATCCGGAAGCCGACGGGTGCGCCGAAGTCGAAGACGTACATCACGAACCGGTCGAGGCCGAGCCCGCGGACGAAGCCGTCGGTGATGTCGGCGAGCCGGTCGAAGGAGTAGGTGAAGCCTTCGGGGGCCCGGGTGTGCCCGAAGCCCGGGTAGTCGGGGGCGATCAGCCGGTACCGGCTGCCGAGCACGTCGATCAGGCGGCGGAACTGGTGTGAGCCGGAGGGGAGGCCGTGCAGCAGGAGCAGCACGGGCGCGTCGGGACGGTCGGGGACCGACTCGCGGTAGAAGACGGGGACGCCGTCGACCTCCAGGTGGCGGTGGACGACACGGGCGATCGGGTACGCCATCTCTAATGCCTCTCGCTGGGAAGGATGCATTAGATATAACCGCTGCTGGCCTAATGCGTCAAAACGCTCGTGTAGCGTTAGTGGCGTGAGTGATGCCGCACCGTTGATCGGGGAGCCGCTGGCGCTCGACCTGGTGAACACCCGCCAGGCCGACACCGACCTGCTGACCACCCCGGCGGCCCTGCGGGCCTGGCTGGAGCTTCAGGCCACCCGTTTCCCGTCGGCCCGGGAGCTCGCCGAGGCCGCGCTCACCGACGCCGACCTGGCCGCCGTCCGGGAGCTTCGGGAGCACACGGCGAGTGCCCTCGACCACGTCCGGTACGGCACCCGCCCGTCGACCGGCGACCTGGCGGTCATCAACCGGGCGCAGCGCGCCGCCCCCGCCATCGACGAACTGGTCTGGAACGGGCAGGTAGTCACCGCCGTTCGCATCCGTACCGGTCCGGCCGGAGCGCGGCTGGCGGGCTGGCTCGCCGAGGCCGCCGCCGACCTGCTCGCCGACCCGGGCGTGACGAAGATCCGCCAGTGCGAGGCCGACGACTGTGTGCTGCTGTTCCTGCCCGCCCACACCCGGCGGCGTTGGTGCTCGGCGGCCCGCTGCGGCAACCGGGTCCGGGTGGCCCGCCACTACCAGCGCCACCGCTCGAGCGGGGAGAGCGCCGGGTGAGTCGACCGTACGGGTTAGGGGTTCACCACTCTCGGTGAAATCACCCCCCGTCCTTGACGTCCGATGCGAAGACACCCCTCTGTCCGGCCCGCCCGCTTCCTCCTAGCGTTTCCCGAAGGGGACGAGAAGAAGCGAGGTGGTGGTGATCGTGTGGCGGTACGTGCTGCGGCTCGGGGCCCTGGTTGCCGGCGTGACCGGGGCGGTGCTGACCCTGGCCGCACCGGCACAGGCGGCCTTCGCCACCGAGATGAGCGGCCTGCCGGCCCGGTTCACCGCAGGCGACCAGGTGCGGACGATCTCCGCGGTGGTCTCGCAGACGGACCGGCGCGGCGGGTGCGTGAAGGTGCGCTGGTCGATGGTGCTCAGCGTGCAGGGCATCCGACTCGACCAGGTGAAGATGGATCGGGTGGAGGAGACCGGCGACTTCCCGCTGGAGATTCAGACCGAGGGTGACGTGGCCCGGCTGACCGACCGGCAGCTCGACCCGGGCACCCTCTGCCCAGGCCGCACCGTCACGGCCCGCTACCGGGTGGCCTTCGCCGAGGACGTCACCCAGGGGCGGGTCACCCTCGCCGCCGAGGCGTACGACGCGAACCGGCGCCTCCTGGCCCGACAGACCGCCACCCGCTCGGTGGTGGGGGCGGGCGCCACCCCGACCGGTACGCCGAAGCCGACCGCGACACCGGCGGAGCCCAGCGACCCGCCGAGCGGGCCGGCCGAGGGCGAGAGCACGGCGGCGGAGGAACCGATCGGGGACTACCCGGCCGACGCCGCGCCACCGGCGGCTGGCCGCCCGGTCTCGCAGTCCGGCGGGTTCGGTGCCGTGCAGGCCGCGTTCCTGCTCGGCGGGCTGCTGCTCTCGCTCGGGGTGGGGTTGCTGCTGCGGCTGCGACACCTGACCCGGGCCGCGACCAACGAGGCCGAGGACCCGCCGGTGGACCGGCGCTGGGAGCGGCCGGCGCCGGCCGGCCGGTGGCGACCGGCCCGCCGCTGATCGGGGGCCGTGGGAGCCGGCGGAGGTCCGCCGGCCCCCACGGTGTCACTTCGAGAACGCCTGGAACTCGGCGATCCTGACCTGGTCCCGAGCCGGGCTGGCGGTCGCGCAGTCCGTCGTCGTGGCCGGGTCGTCGTCCTGCTCACCGGCGTACTGCGGGCCGCCGGTGCACTGGCTCGCCAGCACCTCCAGCCGCAGATGGGTGGCGAGGGTGGTGGGCACCGCGAACGTCCGCAGGTTGATGTCGCGGCTGTACGCCCGGTACGCCCCGCCCGGGAACGCGTCGCCCGCGCTGGTGTAGATGCGCTGCCAGCGCGCCGGATCCGCGCAGTCGGTCGTCTTCGCGTTGCAGGCGGACACCGCGAACGAGCGCAGCGCGCTGAGCGCGTTCTGACTGCCGGTGTCGGCGTCCCCGGTGATCGCGGGACGCAGCATCGCGCTGACGTTGACTCGCTTGACCGTCTGCGGTGCGTCGCCCGGCAGCGCCACGGTGAGTTGCCGGCCGGCCACGCCGTCCAGGGAGGCCCAGTTCGTCGCCTCGGTGTCGTCGACGATCCGGTCCAGGTTGACCCCGTCGCCACTGATCGTGGCGCCGGACGCGGCGGACGCGAGGTTGCGGCTCATCCGCAGGTCCACGTACCCGTTCTGACCGGCCTTGGCGGCCACGCTGAGCCGCTGGTGCCCGAAGCCGGGGGCCACGGCGAGCAGGTCGTACGTGCCGGCCACCAGCTCCACCGTGTCCGGGATCGGCGTTGCCGGGTCGGTGTCCGCGATCGGCGTCGCCCGCGCCTCGTACGCCCCGACGTACACCCGGATCGGCGCGTCGACGCTGTCGCCGCGCGGGCGCAGGGTGAGCGTCGCGTTGCCACCGCGCGGCGAGGCGAAGCTCGGCGTCGGGTCCGTGTCGCCGGCACCGTTCGTGACGGCATCCCGACCCATCCCGGAGCGGGCGAACTCGGCCCAGATCAGGTCCTGGTTGGCGCCGCCGAAGCGGAGCAGATCGGCGGTGAGCATGTTGTCCCGCATGTCGAGCATGCTGACCTGGCTGGCGGCCTGGAGCAGGAACGAGTCGAAGACCAGTTGCGACCAGCGCCGGTTGCCCGGGCACTGGTCGGCGGCGACCTTCCCCTGCGCACATTCAAGCTGTCGCTGGGGGGTGCCGAGGCCGTACCGCTTGACCAGCGCGGAGCGGACCCGGAAGTTGGTGGCACCCCAGATCTCCCCGTCGGCGTGCACGGCGGGGCCACCGGTGTTGTAGCCGATGTCGGAGTAGTTGAGCGGGCTGCGGCTGAGGTCGTAGTTGCGGATGCCGCTGACCAGGTTGCCGGTGACATAGCCGCCGGTGACGAAGGGCGTCTCACCGGGTGCGCGCAGCCCGTTCTGGAAGAGGTACTCGGCGGCGAGCAGGTCGCCCCACGACTCACCCATCGCCCCGCCCTGGTGGCCGCCGATCCCGCTGTCCGGGCCGGCGATCATCCGGTTGGTGATCGCGTGGGTGTATTCGTGGCCGATCACCGTCATGTCGTAGTCGCCGTCCACGCACGGCGGGTACGGTCCGCCGGCCTGCGGTTGCCACAGGTACATGTTGGTGGTCGGCGGCAGCCCGTCGCGCGGGGTGCCCTGGTTGGCGTTGTTGCGGTTGCCGGACAGTGCGCCCTGCTGGGCGCGGCCCTGCTCGGCGTCACCGCCCAGTCCGGCCGGGGTCAGGTTGACGGCCTGGAGGTTCCACGCCGACTCGGTGAAGCCCAGCTGGTAGGACCAGTCGTGCATCCGGTTGTGCATGGCGAAGAGGTTGGCGATCGACGCGTCCGCGTCGTTGCGCTGCCCGGAGGTGAACACCTCCGGGTTGCACTTCGACTGGTGCCACTGGTCGGTGAACGGGTACTCGTAGCGGCGCTCCGGGCTGGGGGCGGCCGGGACGACCGGGGTGCCCGCACCCCAGGAGAGCACCGTGTTGGCCGAGTTGCCGCGCGAGGTGAAGGTCGGCGTGCCGGTGGCCGCGTCGACATCCCACGGTTGGCCGGTGGCCGGGTCGCGCGAGGCGGCCTGGCAGCCCGGCGCCGGGTCGCCGCACCAGCGCACCCGGGGGTCCTGCCCCGGGCCGAGGTCGCGGGGCGGCGTGGCGGGGAAGACCGCCCAGCTCGGGTTGTCGGAGTCGAAGTCGACGAGATCCTCGCGGACCAGCACCTGCCCGGTGATGCCGTCCACGTAGCTGGTGAACGCCGCCGGGTGGTCGGTGTCCGCGCCGATCACGGTCACCTCGTAGGCGGCTCGCGGCCCGTCCAGCGGGGTGGGTACGGCCACCGCCCGGACGGTGTGGTCGGCCACCGCGCTGGCGGCCAGCTTGACGTCGGCGAGCGCGGCGGCGTACGCCTGCTCCGCGGTGCGGGTGGCCGGTGCGGGCGCACTGGTGTCGCGGGCCAGCGAGGAGCTGACCGAGAGCACCGCGCCGTTGGCGACCGCGAGAGTGACCAGGCCGTCCGGCCCGGCCGGCAGGTCGCCGAAGCGCTGCCGCAGGGTGACCACGGCACCGCTGCCGATCGGCCGGACCAGCACCCGTTCCATGCTGGCCACCGTGGCGGCGTCCATTCCGAACAGGTCGCGGTTGCCGCTCAGGTAGGCGCGGGCCGCGGCCTCCGGGTCGGAGGACAGCCCGGTGGCCAGCGGGGTGCGGCCGGGGCCGAGCGACTGCGGGGTGCCGAGCCGGTTCCACCGGACGTCGGGGTCGGCGGCGCGGGCCAGGCCGCGCTGGCGGGCGTCGGGTGCCGCCGTACCGGTGCGGTTGTCGGCGTCGGCGGGCTCGTGCCCCTCGGCGAACGGTCCGGACCGGCGCTCGGCGGACGCTGCGCTGCCGGTGGGGGCCGCGGTGCTCACGCCGGTGGGGAGTAGCGCGGCGACCGTCGCCGTCGTCGCCAGGACGGCGATGAGCCGGCGTCGACGCCGGCTCATCGGGGGTGACCACTCCGGTTGTGGCACGGGACCTCCTCGTGGGAGCGGGATGGCCGGCGGTCGCCGGCCGACGCTGCGCGGTAACGCATGCGCATCTGTGGATATCAGCCGGTCGTGACGGCGGCAAGGCCTGGAGGGCGCCGACGCGCCAACAGATCGAAATAAGCCCGACGTTGCCCTTCGCCGGCCTCGCCCTCTGGCGGGCCGGTGGCGGTGCCTGGGCCTGGTGGCTACGCGGTGCCCTGGCTGTCCGCAGACGACTCCGCGGAATGCGGGCCAGTGCCCCTGACGGTGAAGGCCCGCGCTGGGAGAGCCGCCGAGGCCCGAGCGGTGCCGTGGACCGAGCGGCCAACGTCCACCGCCGCAGGTGACGACGCGCGTGCTCAGTCGCCCGGCACGCGGCGCGTGCTCAGTCGCCCGGCACGCGGCGCGTGCTCAGTTGTCCGGCACGCGGCGCGTGCTCAGTCGCCCGGCACGCGGCGCGTGCTCAGTTGTCCGGCACGCGGCGCGTGCTCAGTCGCCCGGCACGACGCGCGTGCTCAGTCGCCCGGCGCCCAGTCCGGGTCGCGGCCGAAGGCGGCCAGCAGACGGTCCTGCTCGTCGGCGTCGTCGGACACCCGTACCCCGGTCTGGACCAGGTTGTTGCGCCGGTAGGCGTCGATCTGGCCGGCGAACCATTGGGTGGCCGCGTGCACCGCGTCCGGGTCTAGCCGCGGCTGCACCCCAATCGCCACCGCCACGTCCCAGCCGTGCACGAGGTGCTCGGCGAGGAGCTGCTGGAGGTACTCCGCCGCCGGGGCGTCGCCACCGGAGAGGTGCACGGTGCGGTCGATCGAGCCCGGATGGGTGGCGGCGATCTCGGCCTGCGCGGCCGCCTCCCGCGCCGCCGCGATCGGGTCGGCGCCGAGCAGGTCGCCGTCGAGCCGGTCGCCGACCTCGTCGATGGTCCGGCCGGCGAGCAGCGGGACGCTCCACCGGTCCTCACTCACCACGTGGTTGACCAGCGCGCGCACGTCCCAGTCCGGGCAGGGTGTCGGGTCGGACCACTGGCCGGGCTCGACCTGGTCCACCCGGTCGATGAACTCGGCCAGGCTCCGGCGGTACGCCTCCAGCAGATCCATGCTGCCGATTGTTCCGGTCGGCGGGGCGGGCGGAGCCGTTTTGCCCGGCCTGGTGTGGGGGATCGGTGACTGGCCGCCCGGCTCAGTCCAGGTCGGCCAGGTCGAGGCCGAGCTCCCGGGCGGTGACCAGCCGGACCCACTCGCCGAACTGCCGGCGAGAGATCACCCGGTCGTGCACGGCGAGTTGTACGGCAAGGCCGTCCATCACCGCGCTGATCCGCCAGGCGGCCCCGTCCGGGTCGGCGCACTGGAAGGTGCCCTCGGCCACCCCGGCGGAGATCACCGCGGCCAGGTCCTGTCGCCAGCGCAGATCGAGCCGGCGGGAGACCTTCTCCAGCTCGGGGGTACGCAGCGACTCGGACCAGCCGTCGATCCACATTGACCAGGAGGTTGCCCGCCCGGCCGGGGTGTAGAGCTTGAGGATCCGGCGTAGCTTGGTCAGCGGTGGGGCCGAGGAGCGGGTCACGGCGTCCAACCGGGCCAGATCCTGCTCGACGGCGTACGCGAAAGCCTGCGCGAGCAGCCGGTCCTTGGTGGCGAAGTGGTAGAAAACCAACGCCTGACTCACGCCGGCGGCCTGCGCCACGTCCGCTGTCCGGGTGTTGGCCAGCCCGCGCTCCACAATTACGTCACAGGCGGTGCGCAGCAGGGCATCCAGGCGGATCTCGGCCGCACGTCTCGTCACGACCGTTACCGTAACCCATCCGACTGAACACGAACAGTTACCGCTACCGTCCGATCCGCGACGCGACAGTCGGAAGCCGGACACTTCCTCGGGGTGCCGTGGATCGTTCTCCTGGGAGCGTTCGTCGAGGTCGGCTACCACTGGCCGGAGCGCGGAGAGGTCGACCGGCCGGCGTCCGGCGCCGGGCTGGTGATCATGAACCGGCGATGCCGGAGTGTGACGTCAACAGCAGGTCGGGGACACCAGGCCAGCCCCCTAGGAAGCCCGCCGACGGTGACCCCGATCCTGCCCCTTCCTCGGTGGGACGCGCCGAGGCGACCCCGAGTTGGCAGTCGTTCACCGGCTCGGCTAAAGTTCTCATCCGTCACCCGGGAACGTCCGGGGGCGTGCGGACGTAGCGCAGCTGGTAGCGCATCACCTTGCCAAGGTGAGGGTCGCGGGTTCGAATCCCGTCGTCCGCTCGGAGCTGCCGCCACGTAATGACGGGGGCAACCTCGGTGGGGTGGCCGAGAGGCGAGGCAACGGCCTGCAAAGCCGTGTACGCGGGTTCAAATCCCGTCCCCACCTCGGCAACAAGCACGGGCGATTGGCGCAGTGGGAGCGCGCTTCCTTGACACGGAAGAGGTCACTGGTTCAAACCCAGTATCGCCCACCAGTTGGATGAGCAGGTCGACGGCTCGTTACCGGATCTCCGGTGGCGAGCCGTTTCGCTTGTGTCGTCCGGGCGCGGACTGGTCCCCCTGGGCGCGGCCTCAGGTCACGCTGAGCCGGTAACCGATCCCGCGTACGGTGTGCACGCTCAGGGTGTCATCGGCCGCGCGCAGTTTGCGGCGTAACCGCTTCACGGCCGAGTGCAGGATCGACGTGTCGCCGAGGTACGCACAGCCCCAGACCGACTCGAAGAGCCTCTCGTACGTCCAGACTCCGACCGGTGGAGTGGCGAGCTGGGTGAGCAGGTTGCGTTCGAGGCGGGTCAGGGCCAGCGGCTGTCCGCGCCAGGTCACCAGATGGTCGAGCGGATCGATGTCGAGGTCGCGGATGCTGATCCGACCGGCGACGGGGATGCCGGCTGGTGGAGCGGCGGCCGGAGTGGTCGCGGGGCCGAGGAGCGGGGCTGGTGCGCCGATCATGGGCGGGCCGATCATCGCCTGCAGCTCTGCGAGGTCGGTGCAGATCACCAGGGTGCCGAGCCCGTTCAGCCGTCGGACCATTCGTTCACGCACCGATACGTCAGCGCTAACGCAGAACACGAGAGAAACGTCTTGGACCACTGCTCTCCTTCACCAGGCGCCACGTGAAAGACAACGCTGTCTGACCCCCATAGTCAATGGTTTGGTCAGGCCGGCCATCGCCTCGCGGACCGGTTCAGAAGGTCAAGTTTCGGCACCTGTGACCGGCGGTACTTTGTCGATCGTTCCAGATAGCGGGTAGCGTTCAGGCATGGCACGTACCCGTGAGTTCGACCTCGACGCCGCGGTCACCGCCGCCATGGACGTGTTCCGGAGCAAGGGCTACGAGGGCACCTCCATGCGCGACCTCTCGGAGGCGACCGGTCTGGGCAGCGGCTCGATCTACGCCGCGTTCGGCAGCAAGGACGGCCTCTACCTGGCGGTGCTCGACCTGTACCGGCAGCGCTACGCCGCACCGATGGTCGACCTGCTGCGCTCGGGCAACGACGCGCGAGCGGTCATCCGCGAGGTGTTCGTCGGCACGGTGGACGACGTCACCGGCGACGGTCGGCACCTCTCCTGCCTCATCGTCGGGGCGTCGATGGAACGGGCGCACCAGGACGTGCGGGTCGCCGAGCGGCTTCGCTCGACCACCCAGTCCCTGGAGTCGGCGCTCTACGACCTGCTCGCCGAGGCGCAGCTGCGGGGCCAGATCCCCGCCGACCGCAGTGCCAGTGACCTGGCCGGCTTCCTGGTGACCAGCCTCCAGGGTCTGCGGGTGATGGGTGCCATCAGCCCGGACCGAGCCGCGCTGACGCGCTACGCCGAGGTCGCGCTCACCTGCCTGGGCTGACCGCACGACCAGGTAGGGGTACGCGGCCGGCTGGTCATCGACTTCTGACGCCGTCAGCGGCACCGGAGCGCGCTGGCGCACCACGGCCTACCCGGTCGCGGAGAGCAGCGCCTCGGCGAGGTCGGTGCGGGCGCTGAGGAGCGTCCGGCCCCGCCGGTGGGTCACCACCAGACCCGCCGCGCGCAACGCGGTGAGGTGCTGGGAGACCCCGCCGGGCGACATCTCGCTACGCCGGGCCAGCTCGGTGGTGCTCACCGGCGAGGTCAACTCGGTGAGCAGCCGGGCCCGCCCGCGGCCGAGCACGGCCGCCAGCGCTTCCGGGACGCCGTTCGGGCGCTCCCAGAGGGTGCCGAGCCCACGGGCGGGATAGGCGAGCTGCGGCGCGTCCCCGGCGGACACGCTCAGCACCGACGGCCAGACGAAGACCGACGGGACCAGCACCAGGCCCGGGCCGTCCGCGACGTCCGGGGCCAGGCAGTGCCGCTGCGCGACGAGCAGGGTGTCGGCCTCCCACCGGACCTGGTGGTGCAGGTCGTTGAGGAGCACCGCCGCGCCGTCCTCCGCCAGCAGGCGGGCGCGGGCGGTGACATCCGCGTCGAGCAGCAGCCGCAGCCGTGGCCAGTCCGGGGCGAGGGCGATCCGCCAGTACGCCTCGATCTCATCGGTCAGTCGGCGCAGCCCGGCCGGCGGGTCGGCGTAGAGGGCGGCGAGTGCCGGCGTGCGCTCGCCCGGGTACAGGTCCAGGTGCGCGCGGACGAGGCCGGCCGGGGTGGCCCGCAGGGCGGTCAGTTCGGCCGCCAGGTCCGGGATGAGGCCGGTGGGCGGCGGGGTGAGGAAATCGGCCAGGTAGCCGTGCGGGGCCGGCACCAGTTGCCAGAGCAGCCCGCCGTCCGGGCCGACCAACCCGGCCTCGACCAGCGGTGGACGGACCCGGCGTACCCAGGGCAGGTGGACCGCGTGGTCCCCGGGGTCGCGCAGCACCCGGACGCTCGCGACGGCCTCCCACAGGCAGGAGACGGCGAACCGGATGCGGGCGACGGCACCCGCCGACAGGCTGATGGCGACCACGGCACCCCCGGTGGATTCAGCTGGGACTGAAACATTACCGCCGGGGTCGTGGCCAGCCGAGACTTGCCGGGTGAGCGAACACCACACCCGAGCTGAACTGTTCCGATCCCTACACATCCCCGGGTCACCGTTGGTCCTGGTCAACGCCTGGGATGCCGCGAGCGCCCGCATCGTGGCGGCCGCCGGCGCCCGCGCGGTGGCCACCACCAGCGCCGGTGTCGCCTGGAGCCTGGGTGTACCCGACGGCGACGTCCTCGGCCGCGACGCGGCCGTCGACCTGGTCGGCCGGGTTACCGCCTCGGTGTCGCTGCCGGTCACCGCGGACATCGAGTCCGGGTACGGTGCGACACCGGAGGAGGTCGGCGTGACCACCCGCGCGGTGCTCGATGCCGGTGCCGTCGGCGTGAACGTCGAGGACGCCCGACGTGAGGCCGGCGCGCCGTTGCGCGACGTGGCCGACCAGTGTGCCCGGATCCGCGCGGTGCGGGGCGCGGCCGACGCGGCAGGGCTGCCGCTCTACGTCAACGCCCGGATCGACACGTTCCTCAGCGGCGCTGAGGACGTCGACGAGACCGTCGCCCGGGCCACCGCCTATCTCGCGGCCGGCGCGGACGGCATCTTCGTGCCCGGTGTGGTCGACCCGGTGGCGATCCGCGCGCTGGTGCAGGCGGTGCCGGCGCCGCTGAACGTGCTCGCCGGCCCGGGTGCGCCTTCGGTGGGGGAGTTGGCCCGGCTGGGGGTGGCGCGGGTGAGCCTCGGCTCGTCGGTCGCGGAGGCCGCGTACGCGGTTGCCCGCCGCGCGGCGGACGAGGCGCTCGGTGCGGGCACGTACGGCGCGCTGGCGAACGCCCTCGACTACGGCACGCTCAACGCGCTGATGCGGTGAGCACTGCGGGCTGCGCCGTGCTCGGAGCCTCCTGCGGCGTGCACGGGTGCGACGGGCCGGCCACCCTCATCGAGGTGGCCGGCCCGAGATCGCGTGATCCGCTGGCGATGGACGCTGGTCGTGTCACAGCGGCGGAGCGATGTCCCGCCGCTCCTCGACCTGCCGGTATTCCACCGGCTGCTCGGTGGTGGTGACCACCTGGCGGCGGCGACCCCAGATCAGCGTGGTCATGATCAGGCCGAGCACGCCGGCCCCCATCAGAATCCAGCCGACCACGTCGAGGTTGATGCCGCCGACGCTCGCGTCGAGCGCGAAGGTGAGGATCGCGCCGAGCGCGATCAGGAAGATGCTGGTGCCGATACCCACGACAGCCTCCTTAAGGGGGATGGGGGTGCGCTGTCGAGGTTCTTCATTACCCCACTGTCGACCAGCGCAATCGCGACCGCCGCAGGGTGCCGGGCCAAGCGATCTTGGCATCGGGTAGAGTTCACCTGTCGCCGACGCTTGTCGGGGACGTGCGGACGTAGCGCAGCTGGTAGCGCATCACCTTGCCAAGGTGAGGGTCGCGGGTTCGAATCCCGTCGTCCGCTCGCGATCTGCCCTGAGGGCCTGGCTTCCGGGTCGGGCGGTCACCACGGGCGATTGGCGCAGTGGGAGCGCGCTTCCCTGACACGGAAGAGGTCACTGGTTCAAACCCAGTATCGCCCACCAGAAAAGACGGCTCGTTACCGGAGACCCGGTGACGAGCCGTTCCCGTTCACAATCCGGTGGCGGTCCTCGTCGGCCGTTGCGAGACTCTGACCTGTGCGAGAGCCGGACCGCTTCCGAACCGCCGTGCACACGTGGGCCGCCGGCGGCGCGGACGCCGCGGCAGCTGCCACAGTGGCCCGTGAACTGGCCGGCGACCTGCGTGTGGTCGTGCTCGTCGAGGGGTTCAGCGATCAGTGTGCGGTGGAGACGCTGGCCGAGCGGCGTGACCGCGACCTGGCCGGCGAGGGCGTGTGCGTCGTCCCGATCGGTGGCGCGATGGGTGTCGCTCGCTACCTGCGGCTCTTCGGGGCGCAAGGGCTGGCGCTGACCGTACGAGGGCTCTGCGACGAGGCCGAGGAGGGCTTCTTCCGGCGGGGGCTGGAGCAGGCCGGCTTCGGCACCGGCCTGTCCCGCTCGACGATGCAGGCGCTCGGCTTCCACGTGTGCGTGACCGACCTGGAGGACGAGCTGATCCGTGCGCTCGGCAGCTCCGGCGTCGAGCGGGTCATCGCCGCCGAGCGGGATCTGGCCAGGTTCCGGATCTTCCAGAACCAGCCCGCGCAGCGCGGGCGGCCGATCGAGCGGCAACTACGCCGCTTCATGGGCACGATGAGCGGCCGTAAGGCCCGCTACGCCCGAGCGCTCGTGCGCGCCCTCGACCCGAGCGGCTTTCCGCGGCCGTTGGACCAGCTGCTCACCTGACGGTTCTGCCACGGGCAGATCCGCTACCGGTGAACAGGGGCGTCGTCTGCCGTCCCGTGCCGGCAGGGTGGAGCGCATGAGACTGCTGGTGTTGGGCGGGACGGGTTTCGTGGGTGGGGCGACGGTCACCGAGGCGGTCCGCCGTGGCTGGTCGGTGACCGTGTTCAACCGGGGGATGCACGGCACGGTCCCGCCCGGCGTCCAGCGGTTGCGAGGTGACCGGACGGCGCCGGACGGCCTGGCGGCGCTGGCCGGCGGCGAATGGGACCTGGTGGTCGACACCTGGGACAGTGCCCCGCGGGCGGTCCGGGACGCGGCTCGCGCGCTGGTCGGTGCGGTCCCGCACTACGCCTACATCTCCAGCGGCTCGGTCTACGCCCTGCCGGTGCCGCCGCAGGTCGGCGAGGACGCGCCCACTGTGGACACGGCTGCCGCCGATGCCACCGGGGGAGACTACGCGGAGTGCAAGGCGGGCGGGGAACTGGCCGCGACGGAGGTCTTCGGCGAGCGGGCGCTGCTGGTGCGCGCCGGGCTGATCCTCGGGCCGGGGGAGGACATCGGCCGGCTGCCCTGGTGGTTGCAGCGGGTGGCCCGAGGCGGGGACGTGCTCGCGCCCGGCCCGGCGGATCTGCCCGTGCAGTACATCGACGTGCGCGACCTGGCCGCATGGACGCTGGACCGCGCCGCCGAGGGGGTCGGCGGTGCGTTCAACGTGATCAGCCAACCGGGGCACACCACGATGGGTGAGCTGCTCGAAGCGGTCGTGGCGGTGACCGGCTCCGACGCCCGGTTGCGCTGGACCGACCCGGCGCCGATCCTGGCCGCGGGCGTGGTCCCGTGGAACGACCTGCCCATCTGGGTTCCGAAGGGTCACGAGTTCCGGTGGATGCAGGAGCGGGGGGTGCAGAAGGCGTACGCGGCGGGGCTGACCTGCCGCCCGGTGGCCGACACCGCCGCCGACACCTGGCGCTGGCTGCGCGCGGTGGGGTCGGTGCCGCCGCGCGCCGGTCGGCCGGCCCGGGAGCCGGTGGGGCTGGACGCCGCCCGGGAGGCGGAGCTGCTCATGGCCTGAACGGGGCGTTCGCCGTCGACGGTGTGAGGTGCCGGCTCAGCTCCGCACCACCGGCAGGTCCAGCACCTCGGCTACGCCCCGCCGGGGGGTCGGCCGGCCCGGTTGGCCGTACCCGATCCGCAGCACCATCTGCGGCGTGCCGAACCGCCCCAGTGACAGCCGCAGCTGCTCCCGTGCGGTGGGCACCTCGATCGGCTGGGAGAGCATCGACACGCTGAGCCCGGCATCGGTGGCGGTGAGCAGCAGCCGCTGCAGGGCCTGGCCGGCGATCACCTGGTCCACGGCGGTGTTGCCCACCGAGCCGAGCACCCCCACCAGGGGTTCCGGCTCGAAGTCCCGCCCCGAGGCCCGGTCACGCCCACCGAAGCCACGCGTCGGCAGCAGGTCCTGCGGCTCACCCTGGGGGCCGCCGGCCGAGGCGGGTACGCCGTCCGGCGCGGGCTCCCGGCGCAGCCACCGCTCGCGCTCCGCCCGGTACGCGGGGTCCCGCTCCAGCACCCGGTGCGCGCTGCGGGCGATCTCGCCGAACGCGGAGACCGCGCTCACCCCGATCAGCAGCTCCAACCAGCACTGCTCGGCACGGGCCGCCTCGCCGAGCCGCCACCGGGCGTCGGCCGGCACCGGGTCGGGCCAGAACGGCATCCGGTTGCTGAACCGGCGGGGGATGGCCGCGTACAGGCTCTGCTCGGCGGGGGAGGGTCGGCACGGGATGTCCGGCACCAGCCGGGCCAGCAGGTCCGGCTCGGCCGGGTCGGGCCGGAGCCGCACCCGGGCCGGGACGCCGGCCACGGCCAGGGCCATCCGCAGGTTGAACAGCGCCGCGCCGCAGGCGATCCGGACACCCCAGCCGCTCGGGTCGGTCGCCGGCAGCCGGCGGGTCGGGTCGGCCAGCACCTCGATGCCGCCGTCGCGCAGCCGCAGCCGCCACGGCTGGGTGTTGTGCAACGACGGTGCCCGGACCGCGTCCACGGCGGCGGCCCGCAGGTGGTCCGCGGTATAGCCGACGATGTCCATGGCGGTGCTCCCTTCGCGGTGGGCCGGCGGCGGAGAACGCCGCGACCGCTGGCCACCCCTACACTCCGCCCGCCGGGTGGGTGACCAGCAGGGCCGTACGTCCCGATTCGTCGGACCCGACCGCCCTGCGCGGGTTCGATCGCCACCGCCCCGGACCTCGGTTCGGCCTGGTCGGGACCTTCGGCCCGTGCACTTGACGCACGATGCGGGTAGAAACGAGGGATGATCCGCGTGTTCCTCCTCGATGACCATGAAGTTGTCCGCCGTGGCCTGGCCGACCTGCTGCAGAGCAGCGGCGACATCGAGGTGGTCGGCGAGTCCGGCTCCGCGCAGGAGGCGGCCCGGCGTATCCCGGCGTTGCGGCCCGACGTGGCGATCCTCGACGCACGGCTGCCCGACGGCAACGGCATCGACGTGTGCCGCGACGTCCGCGCCGTCGACTCGTCCATCAAGGGCCTGATCCTCACCTCGTACGAGGACGACGAGGCGCTGTTCGCGGCGATCATGGCGGGTGCCGCCGGGTACGTGCTCAAGCAGATCCGTGGCACCGACCTGGTCGACGCGGTGCGCCGGGTGGCGGCCGGTCAGTCGCTGCTCGACCCGGCGATCACCACCCGGGTGCTGGAGCGCATCCGCAACGGCGTCGAGCAGCCGCGCGAGCTGAAGTCGCTCACCGAGCAGGAGCGGCGAATCCTGGAGTACGTGGCGGAGGGGCTGACCAACCGGGAGATCGCCGGGCGGATGTTCCTGGCGGAGAAGACGGTGAAGAACTACGTCTCCAGCGTGCTGGCCAAGCTGGGTCTGGAGCGCCGCACCCAGGCCGCCGTCCTGGCCACCCGCCTGCTCGGCAAGACCCCCTGACCCGACCCTCGTGGGTCAGGTCAGTCGCGTAGCGGCACGGACCAGCTCACCTCGGTGCCGTGCGGCTCGACCGGGCGGACCGTGAAGGTGCCGGCGTGACGTTCGGCGCGTTCGCGCAGGTTGACCAGCCCGCCCCGGGCGGCGGCCGGGTCGCAGCCCACCCCGTCGTCGGTGACGGTGACGGTGACGTGGCCGCCGTCGACGCGTACGGCCACGGTGACCTGGTTGGCCCGCGCGTGGCGGACCGCGTTGGACAGCGCTTCGCGCAGCACGGCGGTGAGGTCCGGGCGGACCGCGTCCGGGACCGCGCTGTCCACCGGCCCGGTCAGCTCCAGGCGGGGCTTGTGGCCCAGCGACTCGGCGGCCACCTCGATCGCCTCACGGATCTCGGTACGCAGCGCCGCGGTCATGGGCGTACGCAGCTCGAAGATGGTCCGGCGGATGTCCCGGATGGTGGCGTCCAGGTCGTCGACGGCCGCGTTGATCCGCTTGGCCACCTCCGGGCGGGCCATCATCGGCGCGGCGCTCTGTAGTTGCAGGCCGGTGGCGAAGAGCCGCTGGATCACCACGTCGTGCAGGTCGCGGGCGATCCGTTCGCGGTCCTCCAGGACCACCAGCAGCTCCCGCTCCTCCTGGCCACGGGCACGCTCCATGGCCAGCGCCGCCTGCCCGGCGAAGCTGCCCAGCAGGGCCACGTCCTCCTCGCTGGCACCACCGCCGCGCTCGGGGCGGTGTGCCACGACCAGCACGCCGTGCAGGGTCTCGGCGGTGGTCAGTGGTGAGATCACCGCCGGCCCGGTGTCCAGCACCGCCGGCCACGGTGCGGCGTGCGCGAGATTGTCCACCTGGTCGTGCTGGCCCTTGACGACGGCCGCGCCGAAGCTGGTGTCGGCGAACGGCAGGACCGCGCCGACCAGCCCTCGGGCCTGCTCGTCGGCGCCGTCGACCACCTCCACCGTGAACTGCGCGCTGTCGGTGTCGTAGAGCAGCACCAGCGCCAGCTCCGCCTCGGCGACCTCCCGGGCGCGGCGGGCGACCAACGCCAACGCGTCGGTACGGCGTACCTCCCCGAGCAGCACCGTGGTGATCTCGGCGGTGGCGGCGAGCCAGCGTTCCCGCCGGTGCGCCAGGGCGTACAGGCGGGCGTTCTCGATGGCGACGCCGGCGGCGGCGGCGAGCGCGACGACGATCTCCTCGTCGTCCTCGGTGAACTGCGCGCCGCCCTGCTTCTCCGCCAGGTAGAGATTGCCGAACACCTGGTCGCGGATGCGGACCGGCACCCCCAGGAAGCTGTGCATCGGCGGGTGGTTGGCCGGGAAGCCGAACGAGAGCGGGTGCTGGGTGATGTCCGGCATCCGCAGCGGCCGGGGGTCGTCGATGAGCAGGCCGAGGACGCCCCGCCCGTGTGGCAGGTCACCGATCTGCTCGTGCTGCTCAGGGGTGATGCCGTACACGATGAAGTCGTACAGCAACCGGTCCGGACCGATCACGCCCAGCGCGCCGTACCGGGCGCCGACCAGCTCGCAGGCCGCCTCCACGATGCGTTGCAGGGTGGTGCGCAGATCCAGGTCGGTGCCGATGCTGACCACCGCGTCGAGCAGGGCGCGCAGCCGCTCCCGGCTGGTGACCACCTCGCCGACCCGGACCAGCATCTCCTGCAGCAGCTCGTCGAGGCGCACACGTGACAGCGGGCTCAGCCCGAGCGACGGGGTCGCTGGCGGTTCCTGACGGGGGTGCGGCACGCTGCTGGTCACCGGGCGATGGTAGCTCCGGTTTCCCTCGGGGTCAGACTCGTCAGCCCTGCTCGGAGCGGACCGCGGAGGTGTCGACCACCTGCGCGGTGGCCAGCCGCGGCGTGTGCGGCGGACCCGCGTGCTCCGGGTCCGCGATGCCCAACCGCAGCACGATGTACGGGAAGCCGATCCCGGAGAGGAGCTGGCGCAGCGTCTGCCGGGTGCCGGGCACCTCCACCACCGCGCTGAGGGGCACCACCGACACGCCGAGCCGAGTGGCGGTCAGCCAGCCGGCGGAGAGCGCCTCGCCGGCGCGCAGCCAGCTGTCCGGTTCGTCCTCGTCGCCGTGCAACATCGCGTACATCGCCATGCGGTCGTGGCCGGGACCGACCGGCAGGCTGCCGGGGCGGCCGAAGTCGCGGCCCGGCACGGTGGTCTGCGGAGGCTGCTCGGGCAGCACCTCCGGCGGCAGGCCGGTGCCGTCGCCGGCACGGCTGGTCCAGTACGCCAGCTCGGCGCGCAACTCCGGATCCTCGGCCTCGACCGTGTCGGCGTGCCCGGCGGTGGCGGCCAGCTCCAACATCTGGTCGTGGTCGAGGATCTGCAGCCGGCAGCCCTCGGCGGTGACCGCCTGGATGATCTCCTTGATCGCGGTGGACGGCACCGGCTCGTCGCTGACCGGCCGCCGGTCGGTGTGTCGGATCTGCATGCACTGCACCATGCGCATGGCGTCCGGGTCGGCCGCGGTCCGGCTCAGGTCGGTCAGTCGGGCCAGCAGCTCGCTGTCGCCCGGGTCGGGCAGCCGCTCCACCACGGCGCGCCACCCCTCGGCCGCCAGCGCCAAGCGGGCGTGGTGCAGGGCGGTGCCACAGCTGATCGCGAGCAGTCGGCCCTCCGGGTCGGTGGCGGCGAGCTGCCGGTCGGCGACCGAGCGCAGCTCCAGCGCGTCGGGCAGCACCCGCCACCGCCACGGCTGGGTGTTGTGCACCGAAGGGGCGTGGCCGGCGGTCGCGGCAGCCTCCGCCAGCGCGGTGGCCACCTGACTTTCCTGACTCATTCTCACGACCTTTCGTCTCTGCCCATCGTGCCTCACCGCGCGGTTCGTGCGTGGCTCGCCGCTCCATCCTGTGACATGCGGCGGCGTCCCGCACGGGTCGCAGGTCCCGACCAGCCGGTTCGTCACGCCTGCCAGGGTCAGCGTTCCTTGACCACCGCGACCGGGCAGTCGGCGTGTTGGATCAGCTGTTGGCTGACCGAGCCGAGCAGCATCCCGGCCAGCCCGCCCCGGCCCCGGCTGCCGACCACCACCAGCCGCGCGTCGCGGCTGGCCTCGATCAGCATCGCCGCCGGGCTGCCCGGGACCAGGTCCACGCTGATGGTCAGCTCGGCGAACGTCCGCCGCCACGGCTCCAGCGCCTGCTCCACCGCGGCCCGCTCGTCGGGCACCCCGGCCGCCCCTCCGGGGCCCGGTGTCCAGGCGTGCAGCACGCGCAGCGGCACCTGCCGCTGCGCCGCCCGTTCGGCCGCGAAGCCGAGCGCCACCAGCGACTGCTCCGAGCCGTCCACGCCGACCGCCACCGGGCCGGGCGACGCGTCGGTCAGAGCGCTACCGGGCCCGTCCCGGACCACCACGACCGGGCAGTGTGCGTGCGCGGCTACCGATACCGCCGTCGACCCGGCCAGCAGACCACCGAACCCGCCGTGGCCTCGGCTGCCGAGCACCAGCAGCCCGGCCTCGGCGGAGCGTTCCTGCAGCACCAGGGCCGGCGGCCCGTCGTACACCTCGCCGGTGATCGTGAGCCCGGGGTGCGCGGCGCCGGCGTCCGCCGCGGCCTTGCGCACCAGGTCCTCGACCTGCCGGCGGGCGGTGTCGTCCGGCCAGATCCCCGGCGCCACCCCCGGGCCGACCCAGCCGGCCACGGTCAACCATTCGAAGACGTACGCCAGCCGCACCGGTTGGCCGCTGTGCCGAGCCTCTTCCAGCGCCCAGTTCAGGGCTACGGAGGCGTCGGTGGAGCCGTCGTAGCCAACCAGGATCTCCGCGTCACGCACGTCGTCCTCCTCAGGGGTTGGTCGGGTCGGTTTCGCGGACCCAGCGCCACTCGGCGACCTGGGGGTCGTCCTCGCCGTACTGGCGGGTGTAGTCGCGCGCCGACTGGCGGGCGTCGACCATCTGCTGGCGCAGGTGCGCCGTGCGCGCGCCCAGGCCGGGCACCCGGTCGATGACGTCGATGACGAGGTGGAAGCGGTCCAGGTCGTTGAGCATCACCATGTCGAACGGGGTGGTGGTGGTGCCTTCCTCCTTGTAGCCGCGCACGTGCAGGTTGTCGTGGTTGGTGCGGCGGTAGGTGAGTCGGTGGATCAGCCACGGGTAGCCGTGGTACGCGAAGATGATCGGCCGGTCCTCGGTGAAGATGGTGTCGAATTCGCTGTCGGTCAGGCCGTGCGGGTGCTCGGTGTCCGGCTGGAGTCGCATCAGGTCGACCACGTTGACCAGTCGCACCTTCAGCTCGGGGAGGTGCTGGCGCAGCAGCTCGGCGGCGGCCAGCGTCTCCAGGGTGGGCACGTCCCCGCAGCAGGCGAGCACCACGTCCGGCTCGCTGTCGCCGTCGCTGCTGGCCCACTCCCAGATTCCCAGGCCACGCCGGGTGTGCTGGATCGCCTCGGCCATCGTCAGCCAGTTCGGTGCCGGCTGCTTACCGGCCACCACCACGTTGATGTAGTGCCGGCTGCGCAGGCAGTGGTCCGTCGTGGCGAGCAGAGTGTTGGCGTCCGGCGGCAGGTAGACCCGCACCACCTCGGCCTTCTTGTTGACCACGTGGTCGATGAAGCCCGGGTCCTGGTGGGAGAAGCCGTTGTGGTCCTGACGCCAGACGTGGCTGGACAACAGGTAGTTCAGCGACGCGATCGGTTGCCGCCAGGGAATGGCCCGGGTCACCTTCAGCCACTTGGCGTGCTGGTTGAGCATCGAGTCGACGATGTGAATGAACGCCTCGTAGCTGGTGAACACGCCGTGTCGGCCGGTCAGGAGATAGCCCTCCAGCCAGCCCTGGCACAGATGCTCGGAGAGCACCTCCATGACCCTGCCGTCGGGGGAGAGGTGGTCGTCACCGGGCACGGTGACGGCCACCCACGCCCGGTCGGTCACCTCGAACGCTGCGCCCAGCCGGTTGGAGGCGACCTCGTCCGGGCCGAAGAGTCGGAACGTCCGCGGGTTGGCGGCGATGACGTCGCGGATCCACGGGCCGAGCGTCCCGGTCGCGCTGGCCATCGTCTTGCCCGGTTCGGGGACGTCCACGCCGTATTCGCGGAAGTCGGGCAGGGCCAGGTCGCGCAGCACCAGGCCGCCGTTGGTGACCGGGTTGGCGCTCATCCGCCGGTCGCCGCGCGGCGGCAGGGCCCGCAGCTCCTCCACCGGCGCGCCGGTGGCGTCGAACAGCTCCTCCGGCCGGTAGCTGCGCAGCCAGTGCTCCAGCTCGGCCAGGTGCGCCGCGTTGTCGCGTACCCCCGACAGTGGCACCTGGTGGGCGCGGTACGTGCCCTCCACCTGGGTGCCGTCGACCTCGCGGGGGCCGGTCCAGCCCTTCGGCGTACGCAGGATGATCATCGGCCAGCGGGGACGTTCGACGACGCCCCCGGAGCGGGCTCGCCGCTGGATCTCGGCGATCTCGTCCAGAGCGCGGTCCAGTGTCGCCGCGAGGATGCGGTGCACCTGGGCGGGGTCGTCGCCGGCCACCACGTACGGCTGGTAGCCCGATCCGCGCATGAGATCGAGCAGGTCGGCCTCGGGGATCCGGGACAGCACCGTCGGGTTGGCGATCTTGTAACCGTTGAGGTGCAGGATGGGCAGCACCGCACCGTCGCGCGCCGGGTTGAGGAACACGTCGGAGAGCCAGCTGCCGGCCAGCGGCCCGGTCTCCGCCTCGCCGTCGCCGACCACGCAGGCCACCACCAGGTCCGGGTGGTCGAACGCGGCGCCGTAGGCGTGGCTCAACGCGTACCCCAGCTCGCCGCCCTCGTGGATCGAGCCCGGCACGTCCGCCGCGACGTGGCTGGGGATGCCGCCCGGGAAGGAGAACTGGCGGAAGAGCTTGGACATCCCCGCCTCGTCGCGTGCAACGTCGTGGTAATGCTCCGACCAGGTGCCCTCCAGCCAGGTGTTGGCCACGATGGCCGGGCCGCCGTGCCCGGGGCCGGTCACCAGCATGGCGTTGACGTCGCGCGCGACGATCACCCGGTTGAGGTGGGCGTAGATCAGGTTGAGCCCGGGGCTGGTGCCCCAGTGCCCGAGCAGTCGAGGCTTGATGTCATCGCGGGTCAGCGGCTCCCGCAGCAGCGGGTTGCCCAGCAGGTAGATCTGCCCGACGGTGAGGTAGTTCGCGGCGCGCCAGTAGGCGTCCAGCCGGCGCAGCTCGTCGTCGGTGAGGGCGCGGTGCACGTCGAGAGCGGTGTCCATCATGCTGCCTCTCGCGGGTAGGGGGCCGTCCAGCGTCCAGCTTCGCCGCTGCGGACGCCCCGGGTCAGGGCCGTTGGTCCCGCACCGGGCGGGCGTCGGGCCCGGTCAGCGGCACCTCGGCCAGGCCGCGGACGACGACCACCGGGGCCGGGGAGTGGTAGAGCAGGGACTGGGCGACCGCGCCCAGCATGGCCCGGGCGGGTTCGTCGCCGCGGGCGGCGACGAGCGTCACCTGTGCGGTGCGGGACGTGTCGATCAGCACCTGGCTGGGATCGCCACGCACGACGCGGCATTCGGTAGGCATCGCGCCGTGGCTGACGGTGTGCCGGGCCAGCGCCTCGCTGAGCTGCTCGGCGACCGCGTCGGTGTCCTCGTCGTACTCCACCACTCGCAGCGCCACAAGCCGGGCGCCCCGGTGGGCCGCGCACATCACGGCCCACTGCAGAGCGAGGTGTGAGCTGGGTGAGCCGTCCACCCCGACCAGCACCGGGCCCTGCGGCGGCGGCTCGCGGCGGACCACCAACAGCGGGCAGCCGGCCCGTGCGGCCAACTGCACGGCAGGCGTTTCGGCCGGGACGCACTGGCCGCTGCCTGCCATTCCGCTGTCGCCGACGGCCAGCAGGAAGGCCGCCTCCGACCGGCGGATGAGCGTGGGCAGCATGGCGCTCTCGACGATCTCGGCCTGCACGGTCAGCCCTGGCTCGGTCTGGTGGGCGAGTTGGGCGGCCCGCGTGATCAGCTCTTCGGCCTGGTCGCGGGGCACGGCGACGGTGTCCGCGGCGAAGGCAGCGTGCCAGTCGAAGGTGTGCAGCAGGTGCAGTGGCCGGCCCTGCCCGGCGGCCTCCTGCGCGGCCTGTTCGACGACCGGGAGGTCGAGATCCGACCCGAGGCCGACCAGCACCGCTGCGTCGGCGGGTGCGGCCATCCCACATCACCTCCCGGGCGTCGCGCCCGGCACGGCCAAGCTGTCCCTGACCGAGGGTAGTCGGATAGGCGCGGCGGCGGGCCGGATCGGTGTGGGTTCCCAGCGAAGGTGCCAGGTTCGCGGCCACTCAGTCGAGACAGAACTCGTTGCCCTCGATGTCCTGCATCACGAGGCACGACTCGTTGTCGTCATCGGCAGGCAGGAGTCGCACGCGTGCCGCGCCGAGCGCGACCAGTCGCGCGCATTCGGCCTCAAGCACGGCCAGGCGCTCGTCACCCACGAGCCCGGTGCCGACCCGCACGTCGAGATGCAGCCGATTCTTGACGACCTTGCCCTCGGGAACACGTTGGAAGAACAGTCGCGGGCCCACACCCGAGGGATCAACGCAGGCGAACGCTGAACCCTGATCCGGAGGCGGCAGCGTGCGATCGAAATCGTCCCAGGTGGCAAACCCCTCCGGTGGCGGCGGCACGACGTAGCCCAACACCTCGCACCAGAAACGAGCGAGTCGCTCAGGTTCTGTGCAGTCGAAGGTGACCTGGACCTGCTTGACCGATGCCATCTGTCCACTATAGAAGCGTCTTTCGTCGTCCACGGGCCCGTCCTTGGCGGGGGCTCGGGCTGCCACCGTTCACGGGCTCGTCAACTGGGGTTGACACGAGTGGCGCTGTCAACGTATGTTGACGGCATGAGTCAGGCGACAGAACTCGCGGCGGCAGCCGGCAGCACCGACCCCCGGGTCGGGCTGCGCGCCGTCCGCGCGCTGAGCCGGCTGCTCGAGCGGCTTGAGGTGGTCCAGGTGGACAACGCCCGTCGACAGGGCTGGTCCTGGCAGGAGATCGCCGACGCGCTCGAGGTCAGCCGGCAGGCGGTGCACAAGAAGCACGCCGGGCGACCGGCGATCAACTCATCCTGGGAGGCGTGATGTTCGAACGGTTCACCGACCGGGCGCGCGACGTCGTGCGACGTGCGCTGGAGGAGGCGCGGGCCGAAGGCCAGCGGCCAGTCGGCACGGAGCACCTGCTACTCGCCCTGCTCGCCGACGACGCCGGACTGGCCAGGCAGGTGCTCACCGACGCCGGGGTGCGCGCCGACGACCTCCGCGAGCGCGTCCGACGGCACACCGTCAGCGGCGGTGCCGGCCTCGGCGACGCCGACGCTGCGGCCCTTCGGGAGATCGGCATCGACCTGGCCGCGATCGTGGCCCGCATCGAGCAGTCCTTCGGCCCGGACGCGCTGCGCGAGGCGGTGCCGGCACCGCGCCGCCGCTGGACGCGCAAGCGATACCTCGGCGGCCCGTTCTCGCCCCGCTCCAAGAAGGCGCTGGAGTTGTCACTGCGGGAGGCGCTGCGCCTGCGCCACCGCCACATCGGCACCGAGCACATCCTGCTCGGGGTGCTCCGGGAGGGGCACGGGCTGGGCGCGCTGGTGCTCACCGAATCCGGGGTCGACCTCGACGATCTGCGCCGACGGGTGGAGCTCGCGCTCCGGGCGGCGGCGTGACGGGCGCGAGCGCGTTGAAACCTGTCTGTGGCACTTCCGACGTCGGCCGCTCGCCGGGTCGCTGAAGCCGTCCGGGTGCTGCACACTGGCGCCGTGGATGCTGGACACGACAGGCGGCCCTCGGGCGGCGACGGCGGGCTGCGCTCCGCGGTGGTGGTCAACCCGGTCAAGGTCGACGATCTCGACGAACTGCGCCGCACCGTCGAGGATGCCCTGACCGCCGCCGGCTGGCCCGCGCCGCAGTGGTACGAGACGACCGCTGACGACCCGGGCCGCGGTCAGACCGAGCAGGCCGTCAAGGCCGGCGTCGACCTGGTCTTCGCCTGCGGCGGTGACGGCACCGTGATGTCCTGCGTCAGCGCGCTGGTCGGCACCGACGTGGCCCTCGCCGTGCTGCCGCAGGGCACCGGCAACCTACTCGCCGCCAACCTGGGGCTCTCCACCGACATGGCTGCCGGGCTGGAGGTCGCCATCGAGCGCGGCCGACGGCTCCTCGACGTCGGCGCCGTCGAGGACAAGTACTTCACCGTGATGGCCGGCATGGGCTTCGACGCCCAGATGCTGGCCGCCACCTCCGAGACCACCAAGGCCCGCATCGGCTGGCCGGCGTACGTGGTGGGCGCCGCCCGCCACCTACGGGACCGGCCGATGCGGGTGCAGATCCGCATCGACGACCGCCCGCCGGTGCGCCGCCGGGCCCGCTCGGTGCTGATCGCCAACGTCGGCCGGCTCCAGGGCGGGGTACGCCTGCTCACCGAGGCCGAGCCGGACGACGGCTGGCTCGACGTCGCCGTGCTCACTCCGCGCAACCTGCGGCACTGGCTCGCACTCGGCTGGGCGGTCATCCGCCGCAGCGGCAAGGTGCCGCAGATGGAGGTGTTCCGGGGCCGGCGCGTGGTGGTCACCAGCAACCGGGACCAGCCTCGGGAGCTGGACGGCGACCTCATCTCCCCGGGCCGCCAGCTGTTGGCGGAGGTCCGGCCCCAGGCGCTCTGGCTCTGCGTCCCACAACCCGAGGACGCCCCCGACCTTGCCGTCGATGCGCAACGCGCCGGGGAGCGGGGCGAGCAGCTGATCGAGGAAGCGCGCCGTGAGTAGCACCCGGATCGTGCCGGAGACCCGGCTGATGGCCGACGCGGAGCTGTCCGCCGACGACGCCTGGCGCACCCTGCGCCGCAAGGGCGGCTGGCACCTGCTGCGGGACGCCTTCATCCGCTTTCGCTACGGCGACGGGTTCAGCCATTCCCGCGCCTTCGCCCTGCAGCTCTGCCTCGCCGTGGTGCCGTTCCTGATCGCCCTCACCGGCCTGATCAGCGAGTTGGGCGTCGAAGAGGGCGGCCGCGTGGTCGCCGACACCGTCCTCGCGCTCACCCCCGGCCAGAGCGAGCAGATGGTCGCCGGGCTGCTCGGCGAGGGCGAACGTGTCGAGGACGCTGGCGAGCTGGCGCTCACCCTCGGCCTGCTCACCGGGCTGGTCGCGCTGACCACCACGATGGCTCAGATCGAACGGGGTGCCAACCGCATCTACGGCGTGGAGCGGGACCGCCCGGCGCTGTCGAAGTACCTCCGTGCCGCCGTGCTGGCCGTCACCGCCGGCCTGCCCGCGTTGGCCGGCTTCCTGATCCTGGTCGCCGGCGGGGCGGTGGGCGACTCGGTGCGGGAGCACTACGAGTGGGGTGCCCTCGCTAACGGCGTCTGGAACGTGGTCCGCTTTCCCCTGAGCCTCGGGTTGACCGTGCTCGCCGTGGCGGTGCTGTTCCGGCGCGCGCCGCGCCGCAGGCAGCCCGGCCTCTCCTGGCTGTTCTTCGGCGCCGGCATCGCCACGGCGCTGTGGTGGCTGGCCAGCCTGCTGCTCGCCGCGTACGTGCGGTTCAGCGACGATTTCGGGCAGACCTACGGCGCGCTGACCGGGATGATGGCGCTGCTGCTCTGGGCCAACCTCACCGGCATGGCGCTCTTCGGTGGGCTGGCCTTCGCCGCCCAGCTGGAGGCGTTGCGCATCGGCGTGCAGGAGCCCGCCCAACCAGACCTGTGGGAGCCCGAGGCCGACCGCGCCGAGCTTCTGGACACCGGGGACATGACGGCGCTCTAGCGGCCCGTGGTGTACGGGCCGCGCAGATCGGGTAAAGCGCACCGCCAGGCAGACAAGGGAGGTGCGGGGTGACCGCGGTCAAAGAGGTGGCGCGGCGTCCGATCGGTCATTTCACCGAGCGGAGCATCGCTGGTCTGGTCGCCGTCACCGGCGCCGGGGTGGCCTTCGGGCTGCTGTTGTTGCTCGTCCGGGTGCGGTGGAGCCCGTTGCAGGACGCCGACCACGCGGTCGCCGAGTGGTTCAACGGGCTCGTCGCCCCGCACCACGCACTCGTCACCGTCCTGGAGGCGGTGACCGACCTGGGCGGCCGGCCGATCCTCATCTGGTTGGTCACCATCGCCGTGGTCGGGTTGCTGATCCGGCGCCAGCCACGCCTCGCCGTCTACCTGATCATCACCGGGGTCGGTGGCCTGATCCTCGACCCGTCACTGAAGACGCTGGTCGGCCGGCTCCGCCCGGTCGTGGACGTGCCGATCGCCAGCGCCCCGGGCAACAGCTTCCCGAGTGGGCACGCGCTGGGCTCGTTCGTCGCGTACGGGGCCCTGCTGCTGGTGTTCCTGCCGGCGATGGCCCCCCGCTGGCGCAAGCTGGCGATCGTCGGTGTCGGCGTGCTGGTGGCGCTGATCGGCCTGACCCGGATCGCGCTGGGCGTGCACTTCATCTCGGACGTGTTGGCCGGCTGGCTGCTCGGCGCCGCGTGGCTGGGCGTCACCGCGTACGCCTTCCGGATGTGGCGGCGCGAGCGCGGGCGCCCGGTGGCGCCACTGACCGAGGGCCTGGAGCCGGAGGCGGGGCACGACATCGCCCCCGCCCCGGCCGAGGAGCACGTGCTGGCCCATCCCCGCTCGGCGGTGGCCGAGCTGCTGGTCGGCTGGGTGCTCGTGTTCGGGGCGCTGTACGGCTTCGGCACGTACGTCAGCTACCACGCCAAGGGCACCATCTTCGCCACGCTCGACACCGAGGTGCCGCGCTGGTTCGCCGAGCGGCACACCGACGTGCTGACCGACGTGAGCTGGTGGTGGAGCAAGTTCGGTGACACCCACGCGATCCTGCTGATCTCGCTGGTGTTCTGCCCACTGGTGCTGGCGGTCTGGCGGCGCTGGCGGCCGGTGCTCTTCGTGGCGCTGGCGATGGTGGGTGAGCTGACCCTCTTCCTCGCCTCGGCCCGCGCGGTCGACCGGCCGCGCCCGGCCGTGGAGAACCTGGACGGGCAGATGCCCACCTCGTCGTTCCCGTCGGGGCACATCGCGGCCACGATCTGCATCTGGCTGGCGATCGCCGTCATCGTGCTGCCGCGTACCGATCGGTGGTGGCGTTGGATCTTCGTGGCGTTGGCTGTGATCATGCCGGTCGGGGTGGCCACCTCCCGCATGTACCGGGGGATGCACCACCCGACCGACTTCATGGGCGCGATCCTGCTCTCCGCGCTCTGGATCGGGCTGCTCTACCTCGTCATCCGCCCGAACGCCGACCTGAAGGAAGGCAACCAGCCGGCCATCGAGTCCGAGGATGTGGACACCCTCGACGACGAGCTGGCGCGGGCCGGCCGAGCCGACTGAGCACCGCCGTGCTGCGAGTGATGACCTGGAACATCCGCACCGGCGGTCGGGATCGAGGCGGCCCGGACCGGCTGGATCAGGTGGTCCAGGTCGTCAACGAGCAGGCACCGGACGTACTGGCTCTCCAGGAGCTGCGCGGCTTCGACCGCGCCGGGGTCATGGCTGAGGTGGCGGGCCGGGTGGGGATGACGCCCCGCCTGGCCCGGTCCTGCTTCGGGCAGCCCGTGGCGGTGCTGGTCCGGCCGCCGTTGCAGGCCATCGAGGCGGGGACGCTGCGCCGGCCGTTCCATCACGCCGCGGCCCGCGTCGTGGTGGCCACCTCCGCCGGCCCGCTCACCGTGCTCGGCACCCACCTCTATCCGTACTCCGGGGGACGACGGCGGATGGAGGTCGACTGGCTGGTCGCCGCGATGCGACGCTCCGAGGGGCCGCTGACGTTGATCACCGGTGACCTCAACTCGCTCGACCCGACCGTCGATCACACCGCCCGCCTCGGCGGCATGCCCAGCCTCTACCGGCGGCGGCACCTGCGCCGGTCCGGTGGCGACGTGGACACCCGCGCGATCGCCCGGCTGCTCGCCGCCGGCCTGGTCGACCTGTGGCCCTCGTCCGCCGCCGGAGCACCGGAGACCGAAGGGCTCACCGTCCCCACCCGGCTCGGCGGGGCCGAGTTCGCCGGGATGCGACTGGACTACCTGCTCGGCACCCGCGCGTTGGCCGAGCGGGTCCGCGACTGCCGGGTGATCCGTGGCGGAGCGGCGGACACCGCCTCCGACCACTATCCGCTGCTGGCCGAAGTGGACCTCGCCGGTAGCTGACCGCTCGGGCAGCCGTATATCGCGCCGGTGATGCGCACACCCACGTCGAGTGGGAAGTTGATCCTCGGCTTGCGTCGCGTGGCAAATGATTGACATGGGTAAATCATCTGGATAGAGTCGGCGATCATCGGCCGGTGTTCGGCCCCGAATGCGATGTGACATTAACGTCGCGGAGGCCCGCTGAGGTCGTTCGAATTCGAAAGAGGAGAGTCGAAATGAGTACGGGGGCCCTCTTGCATGTGCACGAGCACCGAGAACCAATCACCGGTTGGTGCTGCGATGCCCGCCTTGACAGCTGCTCCGCTGCGGCTGCCAGCGACGGATGAGCGAATAGTTTCGTCCGCAGCACATCACCCTGGCGCTTGAGCCGATCCATCCTCCCGTAGCGCCACCGCTTGCTCGTTGGTGGGGCTGTCTGGCTTGTCGGTAGTCGATCATTGCTTCCCGACTTCGGCCACACGCGCCTTTCTGTGAGATTCTGAAATCTGCCGTTCCGTAAAGGAGCACGATGCACCTCGCCATGCCCAAAATCCGTACGCAAAAAATGCCTAAACTGCGGGCTCTCCGCGCTCTTGCCGTCGCCACCTCGGCAATGATCTTCGCCAGTGCCGTTGGGGCGCCGAGCCCGGCGAGCGCCGCGGACAACCCGGATCCGTCGAAGATCACCGACGCCTCCTGGTGGCTGATGCAGGAGCTTCTGAAGCTTGAGCCAGGCACGGACAACGGCGGCATCTACGCGGACAAGTCCGGCTACCACAACACCCGGGCGGGCAACGACTCGGACGACTACTCGGTCCGGGACGCCGAGGACCAGGGTGGTCCGTCGGACAAGGCCGCCGCCTACGACTGGACCTTCCCGGAGGCCCAGAGCCTTGCTCTGGTGGCCGGCCAGGCCGCGACCCCGGATCTACGCCTTCCGCAGAACGTGCGAGCTGCCAACTCGGATTACAGCAATATCGCCCGCTATTCCAGTCGCCTGCTGGCTGCGGGCCAGAATGCCAACGATCCCCGCCTGGACGGGTGGAGAGAGTTCTACGGACAGACCGACAGCGACAGCACCGTGGAAGGCTGGGACTTCCGGTACGACGAAGCCGTCACATCTGACTCGTCGCATCTGTGGCACATTCACCTCAGTGAGGATCGGGACAAGGTAACCGGCTACGACAACAAGGCCGCGCTTCTGAGCGTTCTGCGCGGAGAGACCGTGGAGCAGTGGCTCAACCAGGGGTCCGGAACGATTCCGGTCGAAGAGCCCGGTGTGGTGCAACGTTCCGGTGACTTCAACGGCGACGGCCGTGACGACGCGGTGATGCTCTATCGCTACCGCGACAGTTCCATTGAACTGTTCACCTCGCTGGGCGACGTGAACGGCGGGTTCGGTGCCTTCACCGGCAGTTACAAGATTCCCGCCAATTCCTGGAAGTGGAACTCGTTCCGGACGATCGTCGGTGACTACAACGGTGACGGTCGTGACGACCTGGGGGCCATGTACGCGCAGGCGAACGGGTCGATCACCATGCACACCGCGCTGGCGAACGCCCAGGGTGGGTTCAGTGCGTTCACCAGCAGCCTGACCGTGCCGGCCAGCGCGTCGTGGAAATGGGATTCCATTCGCCTGACCAGTGGTGACTTCAACGGTGACGGCCGTGACGACGCGGCAATGCTCTACCACTACTCGGACAAGTCGATCGAGTTGTTCACCTCGCTGAGCAACCCCAGCGGCGAGTTCGGCGCCTTCACCGGCAGTTACAAGACTCCCGCCAATTCCTGGAAGTGGAACTCGTTCCGGACGATCGTCGGTGACTTCAACGGTGACGGTCGTGACGACCTGGGGGCCATGTACGCGCAGGCGAACGGGTCGATCACCATGCACACCGCGTTGGCGAACGCCTCGGGCGGGTTCGGTGCCTACACCGGCAGCCTGACCGTGCCGGTTAGTGCGGCCTGGCAGTGGGATTCCATTCGCCTGACCACTGGGGACTTCAACGGTGACGGCCGTGACGACGCAGGAATGCTCTACCACTACTCGGACAAGTCGATCGAGTTGTTCACCTCGCTGAGCAACCCCAGCGGCGGGTTCGGTGCCTTCACCGGCAGTTACAAGACTCCGGCAAACTCCTGGAAGTGGGGGTCGTTCCGCAGCACCACCGGTGACTTCAACGGTGACGGCCGCGACGACCTGGGGGCCATGTACGCGCAGGCGAACGGTTCGATCACCATGCACACCGCGCTGGCGAACGCCTCGGGCGGGTTCGGTGCCTACACCAACAGCCTGATCGTCCCGACCAGCGCCGCGTGGCAGTGGGACGCGATCCGACTCCTCTGACCCTCGTGGGCGGTACGGGAGGGCTCACCCGAGCCCTCCCGTACCCAGATTTCGGGGTCACCTAGGAAGGTGTCGACGTCAGAGCACCAGGTTGAGCAGGACGGTGAGCACGACCGAGGCGAGGATCGAGAAGAGGATCATCAGGAGGCAGCCGACGCCACCGCCGAGCGGGCGGATCTCTGTGTTTCCGAAGCGCATGAGGTTCACCTGTCCGTGAGAGCGGGATCGGGGGAGAGGATGTGGCGGATCGCGGTCGCGACCGCCGTCGGGGCCGTCGTGACCACGTTGTGCGCGGCGGCGGGGACCACCACCAGGCTGGCGTCCGGCACCAGCCGGGTCGCCTGGTCCCGCCAACGTGCCGGTACGACCGGATCGCGATCGCCGGCCAGGACGAGGGTCGGCGCGGTGATGCGGACGAGGTCCGCCTCGATCGCGTTGTGCACCGAGTGCGACAGCGTCGCGACGACCCGCCAGGGTCGGGCGTTCCACATGTCCCGGGCCAGGATCGGTGCCTGCAACGGCGCCTCGCGCGTCGTATCCACCAGCCACCGGCCGAACTGTGTTCGTCGGGACCGGCCCGCCGGGTCGCTGGTCGGCCCGGCCAGCACCAGCGCGCGTACCGCAGCGGGGTGGGTCGCGGCGACCGAGGCGGCCACCTCCGCGCCGAACGAGTGCCCCAGCAGACAGACCGGCGGCAGCCGGTACGCGGCCAGCCAGGCGGCGAGGTGGTCGGCATGCCGGCGGACGTCGTACGCACCCCGGGGGCGTTCGGTCAGCCCGAAGCCGGGCAGGTCCGGCACGTACACCGGGTGGGTGGTGGCGAGCGCGACGGCCAGCGGGGTGAGGTAACGGTGTGAGACCGCCAGGCCGTGCACCAGCACCACGGGCGGCGCGCCGGTCCCCGGGTCCGCACTGCGCCGGGTGTGGGTGCGCAGTCCGTCGACGAGCTGCCACTCGCTGGTCAGTCCGGCGGACGGCCTGGGCGCGGCCATGGCGAGCCGCAGTTCCGCCCGACTGAACCGCCCGGACGGGCTGAGTCTCACAGCTCGCGCAACCGGGGCAGCAGCTGCTCCTGCGCCCAGTCCAGGAACATCGGCTGGGTCTCTCCGCCGACCTGGACGATCGCCACGTGGGTGAAACCGGTGTCGACGAACTTGCGGAACGCCTCGACGTGCGCGTCCACATCCGGGCCGCAGGAGATGCCCTCGGCGACGTCCTCCTCCCGGACGAACTGGGTGGCGGCGGCGAAGGACTCCGGGCCGGGCAGGTCGGCGTTGACCTTCCAGCCCATTCCGAACCAGCGGAACTGGTCGTGCACGATCTTGCGGCATTCCGCCTCGTCGGGGCCGTAGCAGATGGCCACCTGCCCGTAGCGGGGCTGGCCGGCGCCCCCGGCGTCGTCGTACATCTCGATGATGCGCCGGTCGGGTTGGGTGGAGATGATGCCGTTGCCGTATTCGGCGGCCAGCGTCGCGGACTGTCGGCCGGACGCGGCGACGGCCATCGGCACCGGCTGTTCCGGGCGGTCCCAGATGTAGGCGTCGGGCACGTCGAAGTGGTTGCCGGAGAAGGTGAGCGTCTCCCCGTTGAGCAGCGGCCGGATGATCTGCAGCGCCTCCTCGAACATCTCGTGCCGTTGCTGTACGTGCGGCCAGCCGCCGACCACGTGCTCGTTCAGGTTCTCGCCGGCACCGAGGCCGAGGGTGAACCGGCCGTCCGAGAGTGCGCCGATCGTGCTGGCCTTCTGCGCGACCACGGCCGGGTGGTAACGGCGGATCGGGCAGGTCACGAAGGACATGAGCTGCGCGCGGGAGGTCGCGTGGGCGACCGCGCCGAGCACCGACCAGGCGTACGGGGAGTGGCCCTGGGAGTCCAACCAGGGGTAGTAGTGATCGGACATGACCAGCTGGTCGAAACCGGCAGCCTCGGCCCGTATCGCATGGTCGACGAGTTGCTTGGGACCGGCTTGCTCGCTCATCAGGGTGTAGCCGACGCTGACCATCCTGGTATCCCCTTCCACCGACGGATCGTTCCCGGGATACCCAGGTCGGCAGCGGTCAACCCTCCCGTCCGGTTCTGCCCCGGCAGTGCTTGACGGATGGCGGCGACCTGCCTACGGTCCCTCTTAACCGGTTAAGAGCCGGAGGTGGCGCACATCCTGTGGTGGGGATGATCGCCCCGTGACGGCCCGCGCCTGCGTGGGCCGTCACGGCTGTCCACAGCTCAGGCCCGGTCACTGAACCGGTTGCGCCGACCAATCCATCGTCCTACGCTGATGCGTGCGCGCCGTGAGTCGGGCGGCGGCTGCCGGGCTGCAGCCGCCTTCCCCTGTCACATCCCACCCCTGTCGGGCACCGGGGGTCCTCCCTGAGGAAGGCCATGAAGACTCGACTCTCCGCCGCAGGCGCGGCCCTGCTCGCATTGCTCGTCGCCGTGCTGGCGTTCGGCCAGCCGGCGCACGCCGCAGCTGGTTTCTCCGTCGCGGGCGGCAAGCTGTACGACGCCAACGGCACCGAATTCGTCATGCGCGGTGTCAACCACGCGCACACCTGGTACCCGCAGCAGACCAGCTCGTTCGCCAACGTCAAGGCGCTGGGCGCGAACACCGTGCGGGTGGTGCTCTCCAGCGGCGACCGGTGGACCCGCAACACCAACGCCGACGTCGCGAACGTCATCTCGCTGTGCAAGGCCAATCGGCTGATCTGCGTGCTCGAGGTGCACGACACCACCGGGTACGGCGAGCAGAGCGGGGCAATCACCCTCGCCCGGGCCGTCGACTACTGGCTCAGCCTCGCCGACGTCCTCGCCGGCCAGGAAAGATACGTCATCGTCAACATCGGCAATGAGCCGTACGGCAACCAGAACTACGCGTCCTGGGCCACCGACAACGCCAACGCGATCAAGCGGCTGCGCACCGGCGGGCTGACCCACACCATCATGGTGGACGCGCCGAACTGGGGGCAGGACTGGTCGTTCACCATGCGCGACAACGCCGCGTCGGTCTTCGCCGCCGACCCGGCACGCAACACCGTCTTCTCGATCCACATGTACGGGGTGTTCGACACCGCCGCGGAGATCACCGACTACCTGGGTCGCTTCCGCGCCGCCGGGCTGCCCATCGTGGTCGGTGAGTTCGGCTTCAACCACTCCGACGGCGACCCGGACGAGGACACCATCCTCGCGTACAGCCAGGCCAACGGGATCGGCTGGCTGGGTTGGTCGTGGAGCGGCAACGGCGGTGGCGTGGAGTATCTGGACCTGGCCACCGCCTTCAACCCGGCCAGCCTGACCACCTGGGGTCAGCGGCTCTTCAACGGCGCCAACGGCATCCGGCAGACCGCCCGGCAGGCCAGCGTCTTCGACAGCATTCCCCCGCCGACCACGCCTCCGCCCACGACGCCTCCGCCCACGACGCCTCCGCCCACGACGCCTCCGCCGACGACGCCTCCACCGACCACGCCCCCACCGACGACGCCTCCGCCTGCCGGTGGCTGCACGGCGACGTACACGGTGACCAACCAGTGGCAGGGCGGCTTCCAGGGTGAGGTGCGGGTGACCGCCGGCTCCAGCGCGATCACGGGCTGGACCACCCGGTGGACGTTCGCCAACGGCCAGAGCGTCACCCAGTCCTGGAACACGACGCTGACCAGCAGCGGAGCTGCGGTGACCGCCCGCAACGTGGACTACAACGGCCGACTGGCGGCCGGTGCCAGCACCAGCTTCGGCTTCATTGGCGGCTGGACCGGCAGCAACGCCACGCCGGCGGTGAGCTGCACCGCCAGCTGACCGATGGGCAGGTGGCCGGGCCCCGCGACGGGCCCGGCCACCGTGACCCCTGTCAGTGCTCCCCGGCCAGGTTCACGATGACCACCCCGGCGATGATCAACGCGATCCCGGCGACCTTGGCCAGCCCGACCGGCTCGTCCAGGAACACGGCCCCGATCGCCACGATGGTGGCGGTGCCCAGACCCGACCAGAGGGCGTACGCGACGCCCACCGGGATCTCCTTGACCGCCTGGGCCAACAGGATGAACGCCAGCAGGTAACCGCCGATGCATCCCAGCGTCGGCCAGAGGCGGCTGAACCCGGCGGTGCTCTTGAGCAGGCTGGTGGCCAGCACCTCGGCGAGGATGGCGATCCCCAGCAGCACGTACGCCATGCGGCCCTCAGTCCTGAGTGTTCGGCGGGAAACGCGTCGGTGGTCAGGCTAGCGCCGCCGCCGCCGCCGCCGCCGTCCGCCGCCGTCCGGCCCCGGTCCTCGCCGATCTAGGGCGTATCGCTGCTAGTGGATCTCGAATCGCGACGATATGCCCTAGATCAACGGGCGGTGGCGACGGGCGGTGGCGGCGGGTGGTTCCGGTTCGGTGGCTAGTCGGGCCGCTCGCATGGTGAGGTAGCGCTGCTCGGGCAGGCTGCTCGTCCGCTGGGCTGCGGCTCGGTAGTCGGCGATCGCCCGGACCCGGTCACCGGCCATCTCGTGCAGGTGCGCACGGGCGGCGGGCAGCCGGTGGTGCTCGGCCAGTCGGGGGTCGTCGGCCAGCACGTCGAGGGCGGCGAGGCCGGCCGCTGGCCCGTACACCATGGCGGTCGCCACAGCTCGGTTGAGCGCAACCACCGGGCTGCCGGCGAGCCGTTCCAGCACCTCGTAGAGCGCCAGGATCTGCGGCCAGTCGGTCTCGCCGGTGCTCGGCGCCTCGTCGTGGAGCGCGGCGATGGCGGCCTGCACCTGGTACGGGCCGATCGGCCCACGCGGCAGCGCACGGGTGACCAGTGCGACGCCCTCGGCGATCGCCGCCGCGTCCCAGCGGCTGCGGTCCTGATCGGTGAGTGAGATCAGCTCGCCAGAGGGCCCGGTGCGTGCCGGGCCGCGCGCCTCGGTAAGCAGCATCAACGCCAGCAGACCGGCTGATTCGCTGTCGTCGGGCAGCAGTGTGTGTAGCGCGCGGGTCAGCCGGATCGCCTCCGCCGCGAGGTCGATCCGGCGCAGGTCCGGGCCGGTGGTGCTGGTGTGCCCCTCGGTGAAGACCAGGTAGAGCACCTGCCGGACGGCCGTCAACCGGTCGGCCCGCTCCGCCGGCTCGGGCATCCGGAACGGCAGCCCGGACGCGCGGATGCGTTGCTTGGCCCGGCTGATCCGCTGTGCCATGGTCGCCTCGGGCACCAGGAACGCGCGGGCGATCTCGGCGGTACTCAGCCCGCCGACCGCGCGCAGGGTCAGCGCCACGGCCGACGTCGGGGCGAGCGCCGGGTGGCAGCAGAGCATCAGCAGGACCAGGGTGTCGTCCCGCTCGGCGGTCAACTCCTCGTCCGCGGCCGGTGCGTACGCCCGATCGTCCGGATCCTGGCGGGCGACCAGGTCCTCCCGACGGCGCCGGGCCTGCTCACCACGGACCAGCTCGATCATGCGCCGGTAACCGACCTGGATCAGCCAGCCGCGTGGGTTTGCCGGCAGCCCTTCGGCTGGCCACTGGGTGGCGGCGGCCAGCAGCGCCTCCTGCACCGCGTCCTCGGCGGTGGTGAAATCACCGAAACGGCGGGCGAGCACGCCGAGGACCTGCGGCGCCAGCTCGCGCAGCAGGTCCTCGATGCGGGGATCGGTGGTCAGCCCTCACAGCTCCTCAGGTGGGGCGGACATCACCGGGTGCACCTCGATCGGCATGTTCAGTGGCCGGCCGCCGGGGCCGGGTGCGGTGGAGATGTACGCGGCCAGCTCCACCGCCCGCTGCGGGCTGTCGCAGTCGACGATCCAGAAGCCGGCGAGGAACTCCTTCGTCTCGGCGAACGGCCCCTCGGTGACCACCGGCGTCCCGCCCTCACCGGCGCGGACGATCCGGGCCTGCTGTGGGCCACCGAGGCCCTGCCCGTCGACCCACTCCCCGGAGGCGGTGAGCTTGCCGTTGACCTCGCCCATGAACGCGATGTGTGCCCGGACCTCGTCCGGAGTCCAGGTGTCAATGCCCGGGAAGTCTGTCCCGGCGGCGCTGAACTGCATCAGCAGCATGTACTTCATGGTTCGCTCCTCACGCCTGCGCACCCTCGTCGGTGCTCTCACCCTGAGGTAGAAGCAGGCGGCACCCTTCTCGACACCCCGGCAGAAGATTCCCCGGAATCTTTTCAGTCGACGGCGTCGACCTCCAGCACCAGGCTCTGCTCCGGGTGCAACGCGGGCAGCTGCACACCCACCCGGGCCAGCGCCGCCCCGCTGAGGGTGACACCCCCCGTCAGCCAGGCGGGCGCGGACCGGTCGATGGTGGCCGGAGCGGGTACGCCCGACACTGGCCGCACCCGGTAACGCCGGCCCAGGTCCAGGCCGGGCAGTCGTACCGTGCCCGGGGTCTGCGTCACCGAGGTGGCCAGCCGCGCCACCGCGTACACCGCTCGGGTGTTGTCGTGGGCGACCACGCCGTGCGCCCAGACGGCCGGGTCCGGGTGGTCGACCCGGACCACCCGGCCGGCGTGCAGCAGCGAGCGGAGCCGCTTGTGCAGCGCCACCCAGGCGGCCAACTCGGTCTGCTCCGTGATGCTGATCGACGCGATGTCCCACTCGATGCCGTGGTGGCCGAAGAGCGCGGTGGCCGCCCGGAAGCACAGGTCGTGTACGCGGTTGGTGGTGTGCGAGCGTTCCGGGCCGACGTGCGTGCCGACCAGCTCCGGTGGCAGCAGCAACCCGGTCCAACGCTGGATGCTGAGCCGTTCCAGGGCGTCGTTGCAGTCGCTGGCCCAGACCCGGTCGGTACGGGCCAGGATGGCCAGATCCACCCGGGCGCCGCCGGACGCGCAGCTCTCGATCTCCACGCCGGGGTGCCGGCGGCGCAGTTCGTCGAGGAGCCGGTAGACCGCCAGGGTCTGCTCGTGCACCCCGGGCCGGCCGTGATGCCCGGCCTCGGTGAGGTCCCGGTTCTGGTCCCACTTGAGGTACCTGATGCCGGGATGGTCGATGAGCAGCGCGTCGAGGCGTTCCAGCAGGTGGTCGTACGCCTCCGAGCGGCCCAGGTCGAGCACCTGCTGGTTGCGCCAGGCCGGCGGCAGTCGTCCCGGTACGGCCAGCAGCCAGTCGGGGTGCGCGCGGAACAGATCGGAGTCGGGGTTGACCATCTCCGGCTCGACCCAGAGGCCGAACTCCAGGCCTCTGCCCGTCACGTGGTCGATCAACGGTTGCAGGCCGTTGGGCCAGACGCTCTCGTCGACGTACCAGTCGCCGAGCCCGGCGGTGTCGTCGCGCCGGCCCCGGAACCAACCGTCGTCGAGCACGAAGCGCTCCACGCCGATCTGCGCGGCCCGGTCGGCGAGCGCCCGCAGGCGGTCCAGGTCGTGGTCGAAGTAGACCGCCTCCCAGACGTTGAGGGTCACCGGGCGGGGGGAGCGCGGGTGCCCGGGTCGGGCCCGCAGATGGGTGTGCAACACGTCGCTGAGCCCGTCGAGCCCGGCGTCGGACCAGACCGCGTAGAGCAGGGGAGTGTCGTACGACTCGCCGTGCCCGAGCCGGATCTCGCCGGGGGCCAGCAACTCGCCGCCGCCGAGGGTCGACTCGCCGGTGGGCCGACGCTCGGCGAAGGTGACGTGGTCGCCGCTCCACGCGGTGTGCACCGCCCAGACCTCGCCGTGGCCGAAGCCGAACCCGGCGGTGCCCGCCACCAGCAGCAGCGTGGCGTCGTGCCCGGTGCGCCCGTGCCGGCCCTCGCGGACCCAGCTTCCCTGCTGCCACGGGTGCCGCTGCGGGGACCGTTCCCGGCACCACCGGCCGGTCAGGTCGAGCAACTCGGTGGCGACCGCCGGCACCGGCAGCACCGGGGTCAGCTCCCGCAGCTCGTACGCGCTGTCGCCGTCGTTGCGCAGTCGGTGGCGCAGCAGCAGCAACCCGTTCGGGTCCACCTCGATCTCCACCGTCAGCGACAGCTCGGCGGTCGGGTCGCTGGCCCGCACGGTCACCCGCGCCGAGCCCTCGACGGGCTGGTCGACGTCGAGGCCGTCCAGTCGGAACGCGGTGGACCAGCCGGTGCCGTCGCGGTGCCCGGCCAGGCCAGGTCGGCCGCTCCAGCCGGCGCTCGGCTCCGGCAGCAGCGACAGCACGGTCGGCTCGTCGAAGCTGCTCGGCACCACCGGCGGTACTGTCGCGTCGACGAGCTGGCGCAGGCCGTCGTCGTCGAGGTCGCCGATGTCGCCGCCCCAGTGCACGACCCGGGGCAGCCCTGGGCCGCGCGCGTCGAGCACCAGGCTGGTCCGCGCGCGGCGCAGGTGCAGGATCGTCATCCCTTTGAGGCTCCCAAGGTCAGGCCCCGGACGAAGTGCCGCTGGAGCATAAAGAAGATCACCAGGGTGGGGATCGCGACGAGCACGCTGCCCGCCGAGACCAGGTTGTTGTCGGTGAAGAACTCGCCGCGCAGGTTGTTGAGCGAGCTGGTGACCGGGAACTTGTCGCCGGTCCGCATCAGGACGGTGGCCCAGAAGAACTCGTTGTAGATCCAGGTCACCTCCAGGGTCGCCAGCGCGGCCAGGGCCGGCCGGCACAACGGCATGGTGACCTGCCAGTACTGCCGCCAGATGGTCGCCCCGTCGACCATGGCCGCCTCGTACAGCTCGCGGGGCAACGCCTTCATGTAGTTGCTGAGCACGAAGACGCAGAATCCACACTGGAAGGCCACGTTGATCAGGATCAGGCCCCAGTAGCTGTCGTAGAGCAGCTCCGAGTCGCTCATGAACTCCGGCAGCGGCACCTCGGTGAACAGCCGGAACAGCGGGATGAGCAGTGCCTGCTGGGGCAGCAGGTTGGCCGCCGTGAACACCCCGAGCAGCACGAGGTTGAGCTTCCAGCTGAACCGCGCGATGACGAACGCCACGCAGGAGGCGAGGAAGAGGGTCAGCAGCACCGCCGGCACGGTGATGTATACCGAGTTGAGGAAGTGCTGGCCGAACTCCGCTGTCCGCCAGGCGGTGACGTAGTTGTCGAAGGTCCAGCCGCCGAACGATACGTAGCCGTTGGCTGCGGTGTACTCGTAGGAACGCAGCGAGGTCAGGACCGCCCAGGCGATCGGGAAGAGCCAGATCAGCGAGACGACAATCAGGAAGCCGTGCAGCAGCATCCGCAGCGGGGTCATCTTGCGGCGGCGCTGCGGCGCGTCGGGTCCGCCCTCGGTACGCCGGGTGCTGGTCGCGGTGCTCATTCCCGGTTCTCCCTCATCACAGTCGCCAGGTAGATGGTGATGAAGACCAGCGAGACGATCAGCATGATCGTCGCCAGTGCCGAGCCGAACCCGATCCGGCTCGCCTCACCCACCACGTTTTGGGTGACCAGCGCGGAGATCAGCTCCAACCCGTTGCGACCCTTGTTGACGACCCAGACCAGGTCGAACGCGCGCAGCGACTCGATCACCGTCACCACGAGCACGATGATGTTGATCGGTCGCAGCACCGGGAACACCACCCGGAAGAAGGCTCGGCTCTCCGAGGCGCCGTCGACCGCGGCGGCCTCCCGCAGCGACGGGTCGACGCCCTTCAGCCCGGCCAGGTAGAGGAGCATGATGTAGCCGACGTGCCGCCATCCGGAAGCGACCATGACCGCCCAGATGTTGACGTTCGAGTCGCCGTACCAGTCGATGCTGCTGCCGAACACCGCGTTGATCAGACCCTGGTCGCGGGAGTAGAGCAGCTGCCAGACGAAGCCGATCAGCGCCAGCGAGAGCACCACCGGCAGGTAGAGCGCGGTCTGGTAGAACCGGCTGCCGCGCAGCTCCTTGTCGAGCAGGACGGCCAGGAACATGCCGAACGGGGTGGCGATCACGAACAGTGCCGCCAGCCAGAGCAGGTTGTGCTGGACCGCCGGCACGAACGGCGGGTAGATGTTCACCACGTCGCTGTAGTTGCGCGCGCCGACGAACTCGATGTCGTTGAGTGGGCCGATGCCGTCCCAGTTGGTGCCGGAGAGCAGCACGGTGGCCGCCGCCGGCAGCCAGACGAACCCGGTGACGAGCAGCAGCGGGACGAGCACCATCAGCGTGATGACCACGCGGTCGGTGCGGGACAGGAGCCGTAGCCGCCGGCGACGACCACCCGTGGAGGTGGTCGTGGCCGGCGGCGGCACGGCGCGATCCGCTTGGATCAGGGGCAGGTCGGACACGATGTCCTTCCCCTTCCGCCGTCAGTCAGTGAAGATCGACTTCTTCTGGTTCTCGATGGACGAGGTGAGCCCGCCGATGTCCTTGGGGTCCTTGATGAACTGCTGGAGCGCCGGGATGATCACCGTGGAGGCGAAGTCCGGCCGAGTGTCCCGGTCGAGGAACTGGGCGATCTCGGTGGCCGACCCGACCAGTTCGGCCGCCTTCTTCTGCAGCGCGGTGTAGCCGCTGACGTCGGCGCCGGTGTTGGCGACGAGGGTGGCCGGGTCGTTCTTGACCGTGATGTTCGCGGCGTCCTTGCTGCCGAGGTATTCCAGCAGCTTCCGGGCGTTGTCCTCGTTCTTGGGCTTGCGGGCCATCATGTAGCCGTCGATCGGGGCGTCCAGGGCCTTGGCGCCGATGGCCGGGTCGATCTCGGGGAAGGTGAAGAAGTCGAGGTCGTTCTGCTCCTCGTTGCTGAACTGCTGGCCGACGAAGAGACCGAGCAGGTACATGCCGCTCTTCTTCTGCTGCAACGACTGTGCGGCCTCCTGCCAGGTGCGGCCGAGGCTGTCCGGCTGGTGCAGGGGGAGCAGGCCGGCCCAGGTGTCGAAGACCTTCTTGACCTTGTCGGAGGTCCAGGCCTCCTTGCCGGCCATCAGGTCGATGTGGAACTGGTACCCGTTGATCCGCAGGTTGAGGATGTCGAAGGTGCCCATCGCCGGCCAGCCGTCCTTGTCAGCGAACGCGATCGGGGTCAGGCCGTCCTTCTTCATCTGCGCGCCGAGGTTGGTGAAGTCGGTGATGGTCTTCGGCGTCTGGTAGCCGTACTGCTGCCAGACCGACTTGCGGTAGAAGACCGCCCACGGGTAGTACGTCGCCGGGACGAAGTACTGCTTGCCGTCGTCGCCGGTGGACGCCTTCTTGAAGGCATCGGAGTAGCCGGAGAGCTTGCCCCACACGTCGCTGATGTCGCTGGCCAGGCCCTTCTGGGCGAAGAAGCGCATCCGGTAGCCGGCGAACCAGGTGAACACGTCGTCCGGCTTGCCCTGCAGGTAGTTGTTGATGTTCTCCTGGAACGTGTTGTGGTCGACCGTGTTCACCGCGACCTGGACGCCGGACGAGGTCTTGAACCCGTCCGCGACCTTGGCGATGACGTCCTTCGGCTTCGGGTCGGACTGGTTCGAGCCGAGCGACACGTCCTTCGTGGACCCGCCGGAGCCGGAGCCGGAGTCGTCGCCGCAGCCGGCGAGCAGGCCGGTGCCGAGCAGCGCGCCGGTGCCGGCCGCGCCGGCCAGCAGCGAGCGTCGGTTGATGCCGGCAACGGATGACGGTACGAGCCGAGCCAGGTACTCGGCTTGGGATTGGGGACGGGACATCTGTGCCTCCTGCGGATGAAGAGGTGCTACGCCCAGGGGTCGTCAGGGGTGGTGAAGGCAGGCCCGGCGTCGTGATCACACATTGGTATCCACCGAGAATCCACATTGGCGAACACGAACGGCCATTGGGGCCTCAAGCTACCCGTCCCGGGAGCGCTGTCAAGAGGGCAGTTCGCCTCCGGTAACCCAGTCGTGATACGGCCGTTACGAGGTAAACGTTGGAAAGAAATCGATGTTGGAACCTGTTGACTTTCGTGTCCTGCCAGGAGCACCCTCAGCTCTCATGCGGCGATGGCACGGTGACGGCATCTATTTCGGCGGCGACTACAACCCCGAACAGTGGCCCGAGCAGACCTGGTCCGAGGACGTCGAGCTGATGCGCCGGGCGGGGGTCAACCTGGTCTCCGTCGGCATCTTCTCCTGGGCCCTGCTGGAGCCCACTCCCGGCCGGTTCGAGTTCGGCTGGCTGGACCGGGTGCTGGATCTGCTGCACGACGGCGGCATACAGGTCGACCTGGCCACCGCCACCGCCAGCCCGCCGCCCTGGCTGGCTCGGGCGTACCCGGAGACGTTGCCCCGCCGGGCCGATGGCACGATCCTCTGGCCGGGTGGACGACAGGCGTACTGTCCCAGCTCCCCGGTGTTCCGCGAGCGGTCGTTGGAGCTGGTGCGGGCGATTGCCGGCCGGTACGCCGAGCACCCCGCCGTGGTGATGTGGCACGTCTCCAACGAGCTGGGCTGCCACAACGTGCACTGCTACTGCGACGTCAGCGCGCAGGCGTTCCGCGACTGGCTGCGCGAGCGCTACGGCGACCTGGATGGGCTCAACGACGCCTGGGGCACGGCGTTCTGGAGCCAGCGATACGGCGACTGGGCCGAGATCAACCCGCCGCGCACCGCGCCGACCTTCGCCAACCCCACACAGCAGCTGGATTTCCTGCGCTTCTCGTCAGACGAGCAGCGCGCCCAGTTGCGCGCCGAACGCGCGTTGCTGAACACGCTGGTCCGCCAGCCGGTGACCACCAATTTCATGATCGGCACCGGCATCAAGCACATGGACTACCACTCCTGGGCCGACGACGTGGACCTCGTGTCCAACGACCACTACCTGACCGCCGCCGACTCCCTGGCGCACGTCGGGTTGGCACTCGCCGCCGACCACACCCGCGGCGTCGCCGGTGGCGATCCGTGGCTGCTCATGGAGCACTCCACCAGCGCGGTCAACTGGCAGCCGCGCAACGTGGCCAAGCTGCCCGGGCAGCTGCGCCGCAACAGCCTCGCGCACGTCGCCCGCGGCGCCGACGGGGTGCTGTTCTTCCAGTGGCGTGCCTCCCGGGCCGGCGCGGAGAAGTTCCACTCCGCGCTGGTGCCGCACGCGGGGCCGGACACCAAGGTGTTCCGCGAGGCCTGTCAGCTCGGCGCGGACCTCAAGGCGTTGGCCGAGGTACGCGGCAGTCGGGTGGACGCCGAGGTCGCGATCCTGTTCGACTGGGAAGCGTGGTGGGGCGTCGAGTTGGACTCCCACCCCAGCGTCGACGTCGACTACGCCGACCGGCTGACCGCGCTGTACGGCGCGCTGTGGCGGGCCGGCGTGACCGTCGACATCGTCCACCCGTCGGCGGACCTGAGCGGCTACCGGTTGGTCCTGGCGCCCACCCTCTACCTGGTCCGGGACGCTGACGTCGACGCGCTGCGCCGGTACGTCGAGGCCGGTGGCACCGCTGCGGTCACCTACTTCAGCGGCATCGTGGACTCCAACGACCACATCCGGCTGGGCGGCTACCCGGGCGCGTTCCGGGAGCTGCTCGGCGTACGGACCGAGGAGTTCTTCCCGCTGCGCGAGGGCGAGCAGGTGCAGCTGGACGACGGCAGCACCGCCGACGTGTGGACCGAGTGGCTGCACCCCGACGGCGCCGAGGTGCTCGCCTCGTACACCGATGGGCCCTTGCCGGGCGTGCCGGCGCTGACCCGGCACGAGGTCGGCGACGGCGCAGCCTGGTACGTCGGCACCCGGTTGGACGAGCCGGCCACCGACCGGCTGGTCGCCCGGCTCGTCGCCGAGGCCGGCGTCCGCCCGGCGGCGTCGGCGCCGTCCGGGGTGGAGGTGGTCCGCCGCCGCGACGGCGATCGGACCTGGCTGTTCGCGATCAACCACACCGAGACCGAGGTGCGGCTCCCGGCCCACGGCGTCGAGCTGTTGACCGGAGCGCGGTGCGCCGGTGAGTTGGCACTGCCGGCCGGTGAGGTGGCGGTCGTCCGTGAGGAACCGACCGACGATTCGGCCTGATCCTGACGACAGTCACGGCGCGAAGGAGGTTCCTCAGATGCTCGCCCAGCAGCGGCAGACCGCCATCCTTGATCTGATCCGCCAACGCGGCGGTGTACGGGTGAGTCAACTCGTCAGCCGGTTCGGCGTTTCCGACATGACGATCCGGCGTGACCTGGAGGTGTTGGCCGAACGCGGCCTGGTCGACAAGGTGCACGGCGGCGCGACGCTCGCCGGGCCGGGTTCGGCCGAGGAGCCCGGCTTCGCGGCGAAGTCGATCCGTCAGCAGGCGGAGAAGCGGGCCATCGCCGAATGGGCGGCGAAGATGGTGGAGCCGGGGATGGCCATCGCGCTCTCCGCGGGCACCACCACCGCCGCGCTGGCCACCCTGCTCTCGGACGTACGCGGGCTGACCGTGGTGACCAACTCGATCCCGGTGGCCGACGCGCTCTACCAGAACCCGCGTGCCGACCAGACGGTCGTGTTGACCGGGGGCATCCGCACGCCGTCGGACGCGTTGACCGGGCCGGTGGCCGAGGCGGCGATCAGTGCGCTCAACGTCGACCTGCTCTTCCTCGGGGTGCACGGCCTCAGCCCACGGACGGGGTTCACCACACCGAACCTGCTGGAGGCCGGGGTCAACCGCTGCCTGATCGGGGCCGCCCGCCGGCTGGTGGTGCTCGCCGACCACACCAAGTGGGAGACCATCGGCATCGCGACGATCGCCCCACTGGAGGCAGCCGACGTGTTGATCACCGACGTCGGGCTGCCGACCGAGGCGCGTACCACGATCGGCGAGCAGGTCGGTGAGTTGGTCGTCGTCGAAGCGTGAGTGCGGGCGGGATGCGGGGCGCCTCACAGCCACCTCACAGGGGTGCTGGATAAGGTCCCGTCGAGTCAACGTCCGACTCCAACCTGGAGCGGTCGGCGTCGCACAGGAGTTTCGATGGTCTTCAAGAAGATGTTGAGCGCGTTCGGTGTGGGCGGTCCCAGCGTGGACACCGTGCTGACCAACCCCAACACCCGGCCCGGCCTGACCCTCGACGGGCAGGTCAACCTTATCGGTGGCGACGCTGAGGCAGCCATCGAGCAGGTGGTGATCGGCCTGGTCACCCGGGTCGAAATCGAAGGACACGACACCGAGTACGCGGGCACGATGGAGTTCCACCGGATGGTGGTCAGCGGCCCGCTCCAGCTCGCCCCGAAGCAGCAGCTCTCGATCCCGTTCCAGCTGCCGGTGCCGTGGGAAACCCCGATCACCGACGTGTACGGCCAGCGCCTGCGCGGCATGACGATGGGCCTGCGCACCGAGTTGGCGATCGCCCGCGCGGTCGACAAGAGCGACCTGGACCAGGTGGCGGTGCACCCGCTGCCGGTGCACGAGCGGATCCTCGAGGCGTTCCAGCAGCTCGGTTTCCAGTTCAAGCACGCGGACCTGGAGCGCGGTCACATCCGGGGGGTCCAGCAGACGCTGCCGTTCTATCAGGAGATCGAGTTCTTCGCCTCGCCGCGATACTCGAGCACGATCAGTGAGGTCGAGCTGACCTTCGTGACCAGTCAGCGCGGCGTCGAGGTCATCCTGGAGTGCGACAAGCGCGGTGGGTTCCTCAGCTCCGGACACGACGCGTTCGGCCGCTACCAGGTGGCGCACACCGACGCTGACCGGGTGGACTGGGCGCAGGTCGTCGACGGCTGGCTGCGCGAAACCACGTCCCGCTACGGCAGCCTGCGCTCGCAGTACGGCCCCAGCCACGGGCATGGTCAACGCCGTGGGCCCGGAATGGGCGGCATGGTGGCCGGTGCGGCGCTCGGCGTCGCCGGTGGCATGATCGCTGGCGAGATGATCGAGGACGCGTTCGAGGGCGACTTCGGCGGAGATTTCGGCGGCGACGAGTAGTCGTCCACAGACGACGGTGGCCTCCGGGAGGTTCTCCCGGAGGCCACCGCGCGCTGTGAAGCCGCTTACCCGGTCAGTGCCGGGTCTTGCGCTCCTCGCCGCTGCGCCAGGCGCTGCCAGCCTTGGCCAGGCCACGGCTACCGAGGTAGCCAAGCGTCAGCAGGGTGATCAGGAACCAGGCGTTGTCGGCCCGGAAGATATCCACGCCGGCCGAGTTCTGTCCGACGACCTGCGAGGCGCCCAGGACGGCGGCCACGGCGATCAAGTAGATCCAGAACTCGGTGGTCTTGAACGCCTGCTTGGTCTCCGTGCCAGGTGCCCGCATGTCGTTGCGATGCCCGTCGTGCATGACCGGCATCTGCTGCGTGTCGCGCATCGCAGCGGGGTTCTGCGGGTCGTTCATAGGCCGGTTCATCGGCCGGGTGGAAGCAGCCTGCGTGCTCATCTGGTCCTCCTCAGGATGCGATGAGGCGTACCTGCATTCCCTCGCCCCGCTACCGCGTTTCGGCCACGGCAGGGTTCGCTTGCACGGCGGGGACACCCCCCGACTACCCGAGGCCCGGCAGCAGGTAACACCGATCGCCGGCCGGAAAATCCGGCCGGCGATCGGGTGGACAGCGTGTGTCAGCGCAGGCCGTTGCGGATCGCGACGCTCACCAGGAGGTCGGGGTCGTCGGTGATGATGCCGTCGACGCCGAGGTCGATGACCCGCTGCATCACCGTCGCGTCATCGACGGTGTACGGGATCACCTTCAGGTCGTAGCGCGTCTGGAGGGTCCGGACGTCCGGTCCGTGGAAGTACGCCGGGTTCTCCCGCAGGTACCAGTCGGCCGAGGCGACGGTGCCCTGCTTCGGGTCGTGCACCTGCCAGTTGGCGGACACCGTGCCAGCACCTGCGGCCCGGGTCAGCTTGCCCAGGTCCTGGTACTTCCACCAGTCGAGTCCACCGGTCCACGGGCTCTTCACCGACGGGTTCCCGTACGCCGCCTGGAGCGAGCACTCGTCAGCGAGGGTCGCGCACTCGGCCGGGCCGTACTGCCAGACCAGGCCGACCGTGCCGATCCGCCGGTCGAGCTGCCGGGCGTACGTGATGGTGCGCCAGTCGAACGACTGGATGGTGGCCCGGTTGGTGAAGCCGGCACGCTGGATCGCGTCGACCAGCTTGCGGGTGAAGCTGCGGTACGGCTCGGTGTCGTTCACCACCGGGCTGATCTTCGTTTCGATGTTCATCCCGATGTCGCGGCGGCCACTTGCCTTCACCAGGGTGAAGACCTCGTCGAGGGTCGGGATCCGGGCACCCGGCGCGGGCACCTGCGCGGGCATCTCGGGCAGCGTCTTCGTGCCGCAGTCCACGGTCTTGAGCTGTGCCAGGGTCAGCTCGTGCACCGGCTTGCCCACGTACGGGAACCTACGGTCACCGGGGCGCACCGGGGCGGTGTCCACGCAGTGCGACCCGTTGACGGTGCGGTCGTGCAGCACCACGAGCTTGCCGTCGGCGGTCACGCCGGTGTCCAGCTCCAGCGTGGAGATGGCCCGGTTGGCCAGCGCGTTCGCGAACGCCGGCAGGGTGTTCTCCGGCCGGGTGGCCCGACCGCCGCGGTGCGCCTGGATGTCGAACGGCGCCGCGTACGCATCCGGCAGCCGGTAGCCGCGCTGGGCCAGCAGGCCCCGCAGCCGGTCCGGGTAGTCGGTGATGATGCCGTCCACGCCGTCGTCGATCAGTTTGGCCATGGTCGGCACGTCGTCGACCGTCCACGGGATCACCTTGATCCCGTAGCGGTGCGCCTGGGCGACCATCTCCTTCGTGACGTACGGCTTGTAGCCGGGGTCGGTGACCGTGCCGTTCTGCGGGAAGCCGTGCACCGGCGAGAAGGCGCTGGCGCCGAAGCTGCGGATGGCCCGGATCGGGTCGCCGCCGAAGTCGTCGATGTCCAGCCCACCGAGCCACGGCGAGGCGCCCGGTTGACCGGTCTGCAGGAAGTCGTAGTTGGTCAGGGCCACCAGCGGCAGCTTCGGCTCGACCTGGCGCATGCGCATCAGCGCGCCCCAGTCGAAGCTCTGGACGGTGACCTGCTTGAGCAGCCCGGCGGCACGGACCTCGGCCGCGGTGACCCGGACGAACTGCTCCCGGGGCGCGGTCTCGGTCGGCGCGCCGGCCTCCACCTTGGTCTCGACGTTGAGTTTCACGTCCTTCGCCTGGTAGCGGTTGACCAGGGTGAAAACCTCACGCAGCAACGGCATCCGGGCACCCGGGACGACGAGCTGGCCTGGCTTGTCCGACAGCGTCTTCGAGCCACAGTCGAGTGAACGCACCTGGGCCAGGGTGAGCGTGTTGACGTACTTCCCGACGTACGGGAACTCCGGGTCGCCGGGCGTCACCGGAGTGGTGTCGATGCACTTCGCACCACTGATCTTCCGGTCGTGGGTGACGACGGCCTGACCGTCCTCGGTGATCTGCACGTCCAGTTCGAGGGTGCTCACCCCGAGCTGAAGGGCGTTGCCGAAGGAGGCGAGGGTGTTCTCCACCCGCAGCCCGAGGCCGCCCCGGTGGGCCTGCACGTCGAATGTCCGGTCCGGTCGCGGCTTCGCCTCGGCGGGCACCGCGAGCCCGGTCGTCACCGTCGCGGCCACCAGGGCCGCGACTGCGGTACGGCGTACTGTGCGCACGCTGTCATTCCCTCCTGTCGGCGGGCATCTCCCACCGGTCGCTGGACAGCATGGACATCTCCGGCGGCGGGCAGGCGGCCTGCGGGCGGCGCGACGGTGAACCGCCGTGGACCACCCTCCCGGTCACGCCGGGTTTGGTCGGCCGGTGGCCGGGCACGCAGTCGGTTCCACAGCTTCTGCGAGGTGATGGACGTGCGTGAGGACGACATGCGGCAGGACGCCGCCCGCGAGGCCGAGGACCGGATCGCTGGCGGCGTGTACGGCAAGGGCGCCGTCGAAGAGGTGACGCTGCCCCGCACGGACGTGGAACGGATCATCCAGGAGGAGGACCCGTACGATCCGGCGCACCAGCCGATCGACCCGACCGTGCTGCGCGACGGCGGCCCCGTCGGAGGGCAGGGCGCGGTGACCACCACCGGTGGCACCGCGGGCCCGGCGAGCGTGCGCCGGGTGGCCCGGCAGCCGGAACGGCACCGGGGCAAGGTCGCCCCGACGACGACCGGCGACGCGACGACCGGTGGCCTGAGCACCCCGATGGGTGGGAGCACCAGCGACCAGTCCACGTCCGCGACCGGTCCGGGTAAGTCCATCCGGGACAGATCCGTCGGCGACTGATCCACCGAGTGAGATCGCACCGCCGCCCCCGCCGAGCGACCACTCGGCGGGGGCGGCGCAATGTCCAGGGGTGCCCGATCAGCTGCTGGGGCGCAGGATGCCGAGCCGTTGCGTGGCGCGAGTGAGCGCGACGTAGAGGTCGCTGCGCCCGCGTGGCGACTCGGCCACCATCCGATCCGGGTCGACGACCAGCACCGAGTCGAACTCCAGCCCCTTGGCCTGCGCGACGGTCAGCACCACCACCCGGCTCTCCAGCTCAGGATGCTCGCCCACGGCGGCCTCCGGCAACGCGGCGGTCACCGCCGAGCCCAGCTCGTCCACCCGGCCGGCCGGCACGAGCACACCGAGCCGGCCCTCGGTCAGCCCGGCGGCCTCCCGGGTTGCCTCCGCGACCAGTTCCGCCGCCAACCGCCCGTCGGGCACCGCCCGGTCCCACGGGGGTACGCCGCTCTCCCGCACCGAGCGCGGCGGCCGCAGCCCCGGGTCGATCTCGGCCAGCACGTCGGCCGCGACCGCCATGATCTCCGCAGGGGTGCGGTAGCTGACCGTCAGCTCGGTCAGGCGCCACCGCTGTGCCACGTACGGGGCGAGGGCGTCCGCCCAGGAGGGCGTGCCGCTGAGCGCGCCGGTCTGCGCCACATCTCCGACGATGGTCATCGACCGGCTCGGGCAGCGTCGCATCAGCAGCCGCCAGGCCATCGGCGACAGCTCCTGCGCCTCGTCCACGATGACGTGGCCGAACGCCCACGTACGGTCGGCGGCGGCACGCTGGGCGGTGGTGAGGCGGTCGGTCTCCTCCTGCCGTTCCAGCAGCCGGTCCGCGTCGATCAGGTCGGTCACGCCGAGGATCTCGCCACCCTCGGCCTCGTCCTCGACGTCGATCGAGCGGGAACCCCGGGCGATCTCAAGGACGCCCTCCGCGTACTCGCGTTCCATTCTGCGGACGCGATCCCGACGGGCGGCGGCGGCCCGCTCGTCCTCACCGAGCAGCTCGGCGGCCTCGTCCAGCAGCGGTACGTCGGCCGGGGTCCAGCCACCCGGCTCCCGGTGCAGTAGTGCCCGCTCGCCGTCGGTGAGCATCGGCGCGGCGGTGGCGATCCGGTCGGGGTCGGCGTACAGGTCGGCCAGCAGGAGCTGCGGGGTCAGCACCGGCCACAGCCGGTCGAGAGTGGCCCGGATCTCCGGTTCGTCCCGCAGTTCCCGGCGGATCTCGGCCCGGTCTGCCTCGTCGAGCAGGTTGTCCCCGCCCAGCGGGTCGGCGCCGATCCGCTCGGCTATCTGATCGGCGAGCGCGTGCACGATCTCCACGTCGAACAGCGCCCGGGACAGGTTGTGTGGCCGGTCGACGCGGCGTACCCGGTCCCGGGCGACGCGCACGGTCTCCGGGTCGAGGATCAGCGCCTCCCGCTCGACCTCGATCTCCAGCGGCTCGTCGGGCACCCACTGCCGGTCTCGTACGGCCAGCGCCAGCACCTCGGTCAGCACCGCCCGGCCCTTGAGCGCGGCGGTATCGGCGGATTCGGCGCGTTCGGCGCTCACCCCCGGGAAGAGGTCGCCCTGGGTACGCAGCAGCACGCCGGTCTCGGCCAGCGTCGGCAGCACCTGGGAGATGTAGCGCAGGAAGGTCGCGTTCGGGCCGACCAGCAGCACGCCCCGGCTGGAGAGTTCGCGGCGGTGCGTGTAGAGCAGGTACGCGGCCCGGTGCAGCGCGACCGCGGTCTTACCGGTGCCAGGACCGCCCTGGACCACCATGACGCCCGGCAGTTCGGCACGAATGATCGCGTCCTGTTCGGCCTGGATGGTCTCGACGATGTCGCGCATCCGGCCGGTGCGGCCCGCGTTGAGCGCGGCGAGCAGCGACGCCTCACCGGTCAGCTCCTCGTGGGCGCCGGGGGAGGCGCTACCGATGTCGAGCACCTCGTCGTTGAGCCCGGTCACCTTGCGCTGCCGGGTGCGCAGGTGCCGCCTGCGGCGTACGCCCTGCGGGTTGGCGGCGGTGGCGAGGTAGAACGGGCGGGCGGCGGGAGCCCGCCAGTCCATCAGCAGCGGGTCGTAGTCACCACTGGTGTCGAAGATCCCGATCCTGCCGATGTAGTGGCGGGAGTCGTCATCGCCGTCGAGACGGCCAAAGCAGAGCCCGTTCTCCACGGCGGAGAACTGCTCGACCTGATCGGCGTACATGGCCACCGAACTGTCGCGCTGCGAGCGGTCCTGGAGGGTGCCGCCGGTGTTGCGCAGCTCGGCGGTGAGCCGGTGGGCGGCCTGCTCACGCAGCCCATCCAGCCGGGTGTAGAGCATCGAGACGTACTCCTGCTCGCGACCGATCTCGTCGTCGAGCGGCAATTCGCCGGAACCGCCGGAGTGCCTTGACAAGCCGTCTCCCTAAAGATTAGAATCCTTTGCAGGAACGGCTATTAGCCGTTCTTTTTTGTGCCCTCGAACTGTTGAAGATAGCGCGTTCCGCCGGTTCTCACCAAGCCGGGCGGGCCGGCGCGCCGGTGATCGCGAGGTGGCGGCAAATGATCCTGCGGACCGGGCAACGGGTGGTCTTCATCGGGGACAGCATCACCGATTGTGGTCGACGCGACGACGCCGCGCCCTACGGCAGCGGCTACGTCAGCCTGGTGCGCGCCCTGGTCGACGCGCGGCACCCCGAGTTGGAGCTGGTGTGGGTCAACCGGGGTGTGAGCGGCAACACCGTTCGGGACCTCGCCGCCCGCTGGGATGACGACGCCATCGCCGAGCGCCCCGACTGGCTCTCGGTGCTGATCGGTATCAACGACATCTGGCGGCGCTACGGCGACCGGCCGGATGAGGCCGTCGGAATCGACGAGTACGAGCGCACCCTGCGCGACCTGCTCCGTCGGGCTGTTGCCGCCACCGGCTGCCGGCTGATCCTCGGTGACCCGTTCCTCATCGAGACCGACCGCAGCGAGCCGCAACGCGCCGACACCGACCGGTACGCGGCGGTGGTGGCAGGGCTGGCCGCCGAGTTCGACGCGGTACACGTGCCCAACCAGGCGGCGTTCGACCGGGTGCTGGCGGTCAGCCCGGCGAAGCGCTGGGCCGACGACCGCGTCCATCCCCACCTGCCCGGCCACGCGGTGCTCGCCGACGCCTACCTCACCGCTCTCGGCGCCTGACACGACGACGCGCCGGGCCGACCGGTGGGTCGACCCGGCGCGTACACCGGTAGATCAGCCGCGGGCGGCCTGGTAGAGCCGCTCCGGGGTGACGGCGCCGGCGAGCACCCGGCCGTCGTCGGTGAGCAGCACACTGAACAGCTTGCTGGTGAGAAGCCGACCGCTGCCCCAGTCGCCGCTGACCGCCTGCAGCCCGCCGAGCAGCTTGGACATGTCGACGGCCGGTGCGTCGGCCGATGGCACGGGTGGCTTCGCGTCGGCCGGCTTGCCGCCGAGGGCCCCGTCGAGGCGGGCGGCCAGCACCGTGGTCCAGCCGGTGCCCACCGCGCGTACCTCCGGATCACCGGCGGGCTCGACGTGGCCGGGCTTACCCGCGGCCGGCCGCTCGGCCTTCTCCTCGGTGACGGTCACGCCGGGCGGCGGGTTGAAGGCGAACTGGTCGGCGTCGGGGCGGCGGTAGTCGACCTGGGTGAAGGCCACCTCGAACGCCGGCTGGTCGCTGCCCTTCGCGAGCACCTCGAAACGCAGCGGCACGTGCTGCTTGGCGTCGATGGCGATCCGCAGCTGGTGCACCAGTGAGTCACGGTCGCGCGGCTGGAGCACCAGCTCGTACGCGTCCTGGCCGGCGACGGTGGCCGACCGACCGACGCTGACCTCGGTGCTCGGGTCGATCGCGCCCAACGCCAGGTCGGCCGCCTGCTGCGGGGTGGCCGGCATGCTCGGCGTCGCCTCGGGAGCCGGCTTCTCGAACGCGGGGTCGCCCAGCGTGCGGTGGCTGGCGGTGTTGGTGCGGCTCTGCCAGGTCCACAGGTCCCGCCCGTTGCGGATCACGTCCTGCTCGCCGAGGGTGTCCAGCAGCGCGACCCGTTGCTGATCGGGGCCGGAATACCAGACCCGCAGGGTGTGCGTGCCGGTCAGCAGGGTGGTCAGGTCGTTGCCGGGGATCAGCCCGACGAGCGGCGGCAGGCCGAGGTCGGCGCGCTGCACGACGGTCCCGGACAACCCCTCCAGCCGGGAGGTCTGCAGATCGACCAGGAGCTGGGCGGCGGTACGTGGCGGCAGGCTCGGCTCAGCCTCGGCCGCGAACGTGCCGACCGCGGCGCCACCGCCGATGACGGCGACGGCGGCGGTCGCCGGGACCAGCCAGCGCAGGATGGGACGACTTCTCAGAACGGACATGTGGGCACCTCCTGCGACCATCCTGCCCGGTTGCCGCTGTGAATGGGCTGAGGACGCCGATCCGCCTCGATTGACCCAGGTGGCACCCTTGAGCTGTGCGCTTGCTGGTGGTGGAGGACGAGGCCCGGTTGGCGGCTGCCCTACAACGCGGCCTGCAGGCGGAGGGGTTCGCGGTGGATGTGGCGGGGACCGGCCCGGCCGGCCTGGACGCGGCCCGGCACGGCGGGTACGACGCGATGATCCTCGACGTGATGCTGCCCGGCCTCTCCGGCTACGAGCTGGTCCGGCGGTTGCGAGCGGAGCAGCACTGGTTGCCGGTGCTGATGCTCTCCGCCAAGGACGGCGAGTACGACCAGGCCGACGGCCTCGACTGCGGCGCCGACGACTACCTGACCAAACCCTTCTCGTACGTGGTGTTGCTGGCCCGGCTACGGGCGCTGCTGCGTCGGGGCGCGCCGGAACGCCCGACGGTGCTGGCGGTCGGTGACCTGCGACTGGACCCGGCCCGCCGACGGGTCACCCGGGCGGACGCCGAGGTGGCGCTGACCGCGCGGGAGTTCGCGCTGCTGGACTACCTGATGCGCAGGCCCGGTCAGGTGGTCTCCAAGACCGAGTTGCTGGACCACGTCTGGGACGCGAGCCTGGAGACCGCGCCGAACGCCGTCGAGGTGTACGTCGGCTACCTGCGCCGCAAGCTCGGCCGGGACCGGCTGGAGACGGTCCGGGGCGCCGGCTACCGGCTGGCGACGTGACCACTGACGGCTCGGCGCGTGCCCGCCGGGCGTGGCACGGCTGGATGCCGGTGCTCGGGCTGCGGGGGCGGCTCATGGCTCTCGGAGTGTTCGGCCTCACCGTCGGGCTGGCCCTGGGTGGGGTGGTGCTGCTCGGCGCGCTCGGCTTCGTGCTCCAGCGAACGGTCGACACCGAGGCGTTCCGAACCGCCGACGCGGTAGCCCTGCTCGCCGCCGAGGACGCGTTGCCCGACCCGCTGCCCGTGGCCGGCGGGCAGGTCCGCGTCCAGGTCGTCGACGCGCAGGGGCGAATCAGGGCCGCCTCGATCGACGCGGACCGGCTGGTGCCGATGGTCCGCCCCGAGCGGCTGAACCGCGACCGTCGGCAGCGTCTGGAGGTGCCGGCGGAGCGGGTCGGGCTCGCGGGCCCGGTCCGGGTGGTCGCCGTACCCGCCGGCACCGCGGCCGACCCGCTCACCGTGCTGGTCGCCCGCTCGATGGCCGACGTGCGGCACAGCACCCATGTGGTCCGGGTCATCCTGCTGGTGGCGTTTCCACTGCTGGTGGCCGTGCTGGCCGGGGTGGCGTGGCGGGTGGTGGGCGCGACTCTGCGGCCGGTCGAGGCGCTACGTCGGGGCGCCGAGGAGATCACCGGGCGGGCCGGCGCCGGCCGGCTACCGGTGCCCGCGTCGGCCGACGAGATCCACCGGCTGGCGGTCACCCTCAACGGCATGCTGGACCGGCTGGAATCCGCCCGGGTCCGGCAGCGGGCGTTCGTCTCCGACGCCGCACACGAGCTGCGCAGCCCGTTGACCAACATCCGGACCGAGCTGGAGGTGGCCCAGCGCCTCGCCGACCGGACGGACTGGACGGCGGTGACCGCCAACCTGCTCACCGACACCGAGCGGCTCAGCCGGCTGGTCGACGATCTTCTGCTGCTGGCCCGCCTGGACGAGGCGCCACCAGCCAGGGGGACCGGCCCGGTGGAGTTGGGCGCGCTGCTGACCGAGGTCGCCGCCCGCTACCCGTCGCCGCCGCCGGTGCGGGTGGCGCTGCCGCTGGGCCCGCTCTGGACGACCGGCAACGTCGACGAGCTGCGTCGCGTGCTGGCCAACCTGCTCGACAACGCGGTCCGGCACGCGTACGGCAGTGTCGTGCTCGCCGCCGAGGCGGTGCCGGCAGCGGCGTGGCGGACGGTCGGGCCTGGCCTCGGGTCGAGGGCGGAGGCGTACCACCTGGTGACGGTGACCGATGACGGCCCGGGTGTCCCGCCGGCGGATCGGGAGCGGGTCTTCGACCGGTTCACCCGGCTGGATGACGGACGGGCCCGCGACGACGGTGGTGCCGGCCTGGGGCTGGCCATCGTTCGGGAACTGGTCCGACGTGCGGGCGGCAGCATCACCCTGACCGACGCCGAGGATCAGCGAGGGCTACGCGTGTGTCTGCTGCTCCCGGCGGCCGAGGAGGGCCCTGAGCTGGTCCTACCCGCCCAGTGAGGTGGCGGATCAGCGGCGGCGGGTGCAGACCTGCTCGGAGCTGGCCACGGTGTCGGTGGACCAGACGACGGCGACGGTGAAGCAGAAGTCGTTGGTGCGGTTGAGCGCGTAGATGACGTAGCTCGTGGTGCCGGCGGGCAGTGTCGCGAAGACGTTGCCGTCCTGGCCGGTGCGCCCGCCGGCGACGACCACCGGGCCCTCGCTGCCGGCCGGGTAGGTCCAGCGCAGCGCGATGCTGTCCCGGGTGTCGCGCAGCGTAACCGCGCCGGGCGGACTGCCGGGCGGTGCGGCGACGGTAGTGGGCGCGGAGCTGGCCGGGGCAGGCGCCGTGGTGACCGGCGAACCGGCGGTGGGGGAGCCGATGGACGGCGGCGCGGTCGGTTCGTCGTCGCCGTCGACCCGGGCCACCCCGGCGATCACCGCGGCCGCGCCGAGCAGCACCACGACCACACCGGCCACGAGTATCGGCACCAGCCGGTTGCGCTGCGCCGGAGGCGCCCGGTGCACGGGCACCGGCAGCAGCCGGGACGGCGTGTACGGCTCAAGCTGCGCGTACGGGTCAGGCGGCGTGTACGGCTGAAGCGGCGTGTACGGGTCAGACGACGCGTACGACTCGGACGGCGCGGCGGGTCGGTGTAGCCGGTACACCCCGGACTGCTCCTCCGTGCCGCCGGCCAGCCCGACCACCGACGGGGGCACCGAGGTGTCGGTGGAGTGGGGCGCGGGCTCGTCCGCCGGCTCGGGTGGCCATCGGGTGCCCGTCGACCCGACTGGTTCGTCGGCTGGCGCTCGGGGATTCGGAACCGCCCCGCCAGCCGCAGCCGGTCCGGGGTGGTGTGGCGGAGGCGTCGGCGGGTGGTAGCCGGACTCGGCCGGCCCGGGTGGGATGCGGGCCGCCGGCACCACTGGCGTGTCTCGGGCCGTGGGCGGGTTGTCGGCGCAGGCGTGGTCGGGATTGGCCGCCGCCCGGGCCAGCGCCGCCACCTGCGCGGCCAGCGGGTCGTCGGCGGGCAGATGCTGCCGGCACAGCTCGCGGGCCAGCGCCAGGTTGTCGTGTGCCTCGGCGAACTGCCCGCAGTCGCGCTGCATGGCCCCGAGCCGCGCCAGCATCTTGATGCCACTGGGGTGTCCGTCGCCGTACACCTCGTGGTGCAGCTCCCAGGCGTCCTGTAGTCGGTCGCGGGCCACCGTGCACTGGCCACGCGCGTACTCGACGGTGGCCAGGTCGGCGTGCGCGGCGAGCACCCGCAGCGACTCCGGGCCGTCCTGTGCGGTCAGCTCGATGATGACTTCCTGGTAGAGCCGTGCGGCCCGGGAGTGGCTGCCGACCCGGTGCAGCACCGCGGCCAGGGTCGCCGCGGTGGCCACCGTGCGCGGGTCGGAGCGGCCGTGCAGTCGGGTGGTGGCCGCGTACGCGAAGGCAGCCCATCCCCGGGCCGAGTGCGGCTCACCGAGGGCGACCAGCACCCGCGCCTGGAGGCTGGCCGCCTCGGCCAGCTCGGGGGTGGCGTTGGCCGGGCGGGGGTCGGCGTCGGTGAGCGCGTCGGAGAGCAGCTGCTGCGCGCCGGCCAGATCGCCAGCTGACACGAGGTGGTGCGCTTGATCAGTCAGTTCACCGAAGCCGGAAGACACGCCCCATCGTGCTCATCTGACGACGGTAAGTACAAGACCCGCGCCGGTGTCGATTGGTCAGGATCTCCTCAGGTGCTCGGCCAATGTCTCGCTGATTCGGCGCAGTTGGTCGACCTGGGCCGGGCTCAACGCGTCGAACAGGTGCTGGCGTACCCCGTCGACGTGGCCGGGTGCGGCGGCCGCGAGAGTGGCGAAACCCTCGTCGGTGAGCAGCGCGACCTGCCCACGTCGGTCGGTGGGGCATTCCTCGCGGCGCACCCATCCGGCCGCCTCCAGCCGGGCGACCGCGTGCGAGAGCCGGCTGCGGGACGACCCGGTGGCCTCGGCCAGGTCGCTCATCCGCAGGCGGCGGCCGGGGGACTCGGAGAGCCGGACCAGGATCTCGTAGTACGCGTGCGGCATGCCCGCGTCGCGTTGCAGCTCGCGGTCGAGCGTGTCCATCAGCGCCCGGGAGGCGGCGAGGAACGCGCGCCAGGTGCGCTGCTCGTCGGAGTCGAGCCAGCGGGTCATGACCGTCATCATACTCCCAATAGTTGAACGCTCAACTAAAACGCGCTAGTCTCGGGTCATGGGTATCCACCGGCTCAACCACGCGGTCCTCTACGTCAGTGACCTCGCCCGCAGCGTCGCCTTCTACCGCGACGTGCTGGGCTTCCGCCCGGTGGCGATGACCCCGGACGGCTTTCGGGGCGCCACCTTCCTCCATGCATCCGACTCCACCAACGACCACGACCTCGGCCTGTTCGAGATCGGCGCCGGCGCCGGGCGGTCGACCGCAGGCCGGGCCACCGTCGGCCTCTACCACCTCGCCTGGGAGGTGGACACCCTCGACGAGCTGGCGGCCACCGCCGAGCGGCTCGCCGCCGCCGGCGCACTGGTCGGCACCTCCGACCACGGCACGACCAAGAGTCTCTACGGGCAGGACCCGGACGGCCTGGAGTTCGAGGTGGTCTGGCTGATCCCAGCCGACCTGCTCGACGACGCCGCGCTGGCCGCCCGCAAGCAGATCGGTCGGCTCGACCTCGACGCCGAGCGGCAGCGCTACGGCGGGCAGACCCGGGGCGGGGTGGGGATCTCCGTCCCGGCCTGATCGGTCGTACGGTAGAACGGACCGATGCCGACTGACCGGACCACCGATTTCCTCCGCGAGCTGCTGGTCCGCCAGTTGACGACCTGGCTGCCCGCGGCCCTGCACCGCTCTCGGCGGGCCACCGTGGCACTGGCCGGCGCCGACTCAGCCGCCGCGGAGGCCGCGCTGCGGGTTGTCGCCGGCCACGCCGACCAGTTGCGCGGCCGGCAGGTGACGGTGCTGGTGCTGGCCGACGGCGCGCCCGATCTGCCGGCCCGACTCGGCCCGATCGAGGCGGAGTTACCCGCCGAGGTCACCGTGCACCTGCTGCCCGGTGCCCCTTACCGGCTACCGGTCGCGGTGAAGGCCGCCGGGGCGGCCGGCGCCCCGCTGTTCTCCTTCGTGGACCTGCCCGGCGCGGTGACGCCGAAGCCGCTCACCGCCGCGGCCAACGGCCGCACCGGAGAGCTGCTGCTGCACACCAGCGGCAGCGCCCGAGACGCGCTCATCTCCGCCGGCTTCCCCCTTGTCGCCGAGGTCGGGCCGGTGTTGCCGGACGGCGAGGCGGCCGGTGTGATCGCGTTCGGCAGCCGCTCCGACCGGAGTCTGGAGGCGGTCCGCGACGCGCTCTGGGCGGTCGGTGCGGACTTGGGCGTGCGCTACCGCGACCCGCTCGACCCGACGGGCACAACGGTCGACGTGGCCGGCGATCCCGACCTCGAACCACTGGCCCGCGAGCTGCTGGCCGAGCTGCGCCGGGGCGGGCCACGGCCGGTCACCGAGCTGCGCCGGCACACTCTCACCGCGACCGTCTACCGTGCCGCCGACGCCAATCGGGCGCTCGCCGACCTGCTCGACGTGGGTGACGTGCGGCGTGACCGCGAGTCCGGCAGGCTGGCCGGCGACGAGATCATCACAGTGGCGCGCTGAGAGCCGCACCCCACAGACGCCGAGCGGGGTGCCGGTGAATCACCGGCACCCCGCTCGACCCCCGGGATACTACGACCGGGACTTGTCCTGCTTCCAGGACAGCGGACCCGGCAGGTCGACCCGGTGCGCCTTGGCCTTGGAGTTCCAGGACCAGCGCCCGATCTTGATGCTCCACGAGGAGAAGCCGTTCTCCGTGAAGTTCAGGATGATCGGACCGTACTTCTTGCGCTTGCGAAACATGAGGCCCATCGGAGGACTCCCCTCGTCACCTGTTTTCCTGCCGTGTCGAGATCGAACATGCCCGAACCGACAACTTCTGAAACCCTCTCGGTGTCCGTCCTGGACAGTTGCCGTCGCGCACCGGAATCTCTATCCAACAGATAGGTGTTGCGCCACGGTAAACGCTGCTAGAGGCGCTTCGTAACATAGGCAGCGATACAAGTCTCACCTTCTGGAAGACCGTTGACCGGTCGATCCCGTCCCCGGCAGCATGAGGTCATGTCGCAGCGGGATGAGCTCTTCCTCACCGCTCGTGTGCACGTCGACCTGGTCCGGCACGCGAGCGCGCTCTGTTGAGCTGACCGGTCCATCCGGCTCGGCTCCAGCGCCGCACTCCCACCGCCCGCCCGCTCAACGCGGAGCAGCGTGCCTTCGCGCCCTCACCTGGGCGTCCCCGTTCATCCTGGACAGATCAGGAGACTCCTCATGTCCCCACCCCGTCGTGCCGTCCTGCATACCCTCGCCACCGTTGCCGCGCTGGCTCTGCTCACCACCACCGGCTGCGGCGGCGACGCCGCAGCCGGTGGCGGCCAGTCCACCGAGCTGCGCTACCAGGGCTCGGTCGGTCAGGTCACGCTTCCCGAACTCGCCGCCGACCTCGGCTACCTCGGCGAGGTCCGGCTCAACTGGATCGGCAACGTCACCGGCGGCCCGCAGGACATCCAGGCCACCGCCACCGGGCAGAGCGACTTCGGCGGCGCGTTCAACGGCGCCATCGTCAAGCTCACCGCCGCCAACGCCCCGATCACCGCCGTGGTCAGCTACTACGGCTCCGACGCGCAGACCTTCCAGGGCTACTACGTGCTCGACGGCAGCCCGATCCGCGGCCCCCACGACCTGATCGGCAAGAAGGTCGGCATGAACACCCTCGGCGCGCACGCCGAGGCCGTGCTCAAGACCTGGCTCGCTCGCGGCGGCCTCAACCCGGCCGAGATCAAGCAGGTCGAGCTGGTCGCCCTGCCACCGGTCAACACCGAGCAGTCACTGCGGCAGAAGCAGATCGACGTCGCGGTGCTCGGCGGGGTGATCCGGGACAAGGCGATCGCCGGCGGCGGCATCCGCACCATCTTCACCGACCACGAGTTGCTCGGCGCGTTCAGCGCCGGCACGTACGTCTTCCGCGACGACTTCATCAAACGCCACCCGGAGACCGTCAAGGCGTTCGTCACCGGGGTCGGCAAGGCCATCGAGTGGGCCCGCACCGAGCCCCGCGAGACGGTGGTCGCCCGGATGCGGGACATCATCACCAAGCGGGGCCGCAACGAGGACCCGTCGCTTGTCGCGTACTGGAAGAGCAGCGGCGTCGCCGGTCGGGGCGGCGTGATCGACGAGCAGGAGTTCGGCACCTGGATCGACTGGCTCGCCGCCGAGGGCGAGCTCAAGGGCGACCGGCCGAAGCCCGCCGACATCTACACCAACCGGTTCAACCCCTTCGTGGACGGCGGCGGCGCGTGAGCACCGACAAGATCCTCTTCGATCGGGTGAGCAAGACCTTCCCGGTCCGCACCACCCGGCGTGGCCGCGCCGGCGCGGTCATCGCGCTGGACCGGGTGACCCTCGGGGTACGCCCCGGCGAGTTCCTGGTCGTCGTCGGTCCCAGCGGCTGCGGCAAATCCACCCTGCTCGACCTGCTCGGCGGGCTCACCCAGCCGACCGCAGGGCAGGTGCTCGTCGACGGTCGGCCCGTCACCGGACCCGGCCTGGACCGGGGCATCGTCTTCCAGCAGTACGCGCTGCTGCCCTGGCGCACCGCCGCCGGCAACGTCGCGTTCGGTTTGGAGGCCAAGGGGGTGCCCCGGGCCGAGCGTGCCGCCCTGATCGAGCACCACCTGGACCTGGTGGGCCTGCGTGGTTTCGCCGACCGTTACCCGCACGAGCTGTCCGGCGGGATGAAACAGCGGGTGGCCATCGCCCGCAGCCTTGCATACGACCCGGACGTGCTGCTCATGGACGAGCCGTTCGCCGCGCTGGACGCGCAGACCCGCGACTCGTTGCAGGACGAGCTGGTGCGGATCTGGGCCCGCACCGGCAAGACCATCGTGTTCATCACCCACGGCATCGACGAGGCCGTGTACCTCGGTCAGCGGGTGGCGGTGCTGACCTCCCGGCCCGGACGGCTCAAACAGGTCATCGACATCGACCTCGGCGACCGGGACGCGGTCGAGGACGTCCGCTCCACCGACGCGTTCCGCCATCACCGGCACCAGATCTGGACCCTGCTGCGCGATGAGGTGCGCGCCGCCCAGGCGGCCGAAGGCACCGGCGTCAGCCACACCGAGGAGGCCCGCGTTGGTTGACATCGCCGAACGTCCCACCCGACTCGCAGGCCCACCAACCGTTCCCGGAGCAGCGACCGACAATGCCGCCTCCAGTCTTGCCGCTCGGTTGCTCGGCATCGGGGGGAAGGTTCTGCACCGCACCGTCGCGATCGCCGCGCTGGCCGCGATCTGGGAGGGAGCACCCCGGCTCGGGCTGGTGGACCGGGTCTTCCTGCCCCCGCTGTCCGAGGTGCTGGTCGCCTGGTGGGAGCTGCTGCGCAGCGGGCAGCTCGCCGAGCATGTCGGTGCGAGCCTCACCCGGTCACTGGCCGGGCTGGGCCTGGCGGTGCTCACCGCCATCCCGCTCGGACTGCTGATCGGTTGGTACCGGCCGCTCGCCGAGCTGCTCAGCCCCCTGCTGGAGGTCTTCCGCAACACCGCCGCGTTGGCCCTGCTGCCGGTGTTCGTGCTCATCCTCGGCCTGGGGGAGACCTCCAAGATCGCCCTGGTGCTGTACGCGTGCTCCTGGCCGATCCTGCTGAACACCATCGCCGGGGTGAAGGGCGTCGACCCGCTACTCATCCGCTCGGCCCGCTCGATGGGGCTCAACCACCTGCGGCTGTTCCAGAAGGTGATCCTGCCTGCGGCGGTGCCGACCATCTTCACCGGCGTCCGGCTGGCCGGGGCGTACTCGATCCTGGTGCTGGTCGCGGCCGAGATGGTCGGCGCGAAGGCCGGCCTCGGCTACCTCATCAACTACGCGCAGTACAACTTCGCGATCCCCGACATGTACTCCGGGATCATCACCATCTCCGCCATCGGCCTGGTCGTCAACCAACTCCTCGTCGCCCTCGAACGTCGCTTCTCCACCTGGCGCGTCGACGTATCCGCTGGATAGGACACTCTCATGCCTCGAACCCTGCACCTCAACGCGTTCCTGATGGGCGTCGGCCACCACGAGGCCGCCTGGCGGCACCCCCGCACCGACCCGCGTCGGGTCACCGACGTGCGGCACTTCCAGGAGTTGGCCCGGATCGCCGAGCGCGGCACCCTCGACTCGCTGTTCCTCGCCGACGGCCTCTCGGTCGGGCCGAACCCCCGGCACAACATCCAGGCCGTCTTCGAACCGCTGACCCTGCTCGCGTCGCTCGCCGCGGTGACCGAACACATCGGTCTCATCGCGACGGTCTCCACCACCTACAACGAGCCGTTCCACACCGCCCGCAAATTCGCCTCGCTCGACCATCTCAGCGGCGGTCGGGCCGGCTGGAACATCGTCACCTCAGCCCAGGAACGGGAGGCGGCCAACTTCAACCGGGACAGCCACCCCGCGCACGCGGACCGGTACCGGCGGGCAGCCGAGTTCGTCGACGTCGCGATCAAGCTCTGGGACAGCTGGGAGGACGACGCGCTGGTCTTCGACACCGCCGCCGGGGTGTTCGCCGACACCGACCGGGTGCACGAGGTGGCGCACCGAGGGCCGGAGTTCCAGGTCCGGGGCCCGCTGAACATCCCCCGTGGGCCGCAGGGTCGACCGCTGCTGGTGCAGGCAGGGTCGTCGCCGGACGGGATCGCCTTCGCCGCCCGCTACGCCGAAGCGGTCTTCACCGCGCAGCAGACCCTCGCCGACGGCCAGGGTTTCTACGCCGAGCTGCGCCGGCAGGTCACCGCCGCCGGCCGGAACCCCGACCTGGTGAAGATCCTGCCCGGCCTCGCGCCGGTGATCGGCGGCACCGAGGCTGAGGCACAGGCGCTCGCCGCCGAGCTGGAGGAGCTGATCGTCCCCGACTACGCCCTCGCCCAGCTCTCCGGGATGCTCGGCATCGATCTGACCGGCCTGCCGCTGGACGGGCCGCTGCCGGAGCTGCCGGATGCTGGCACCGTGCAGGCCCACCAGAGCCGCTACCAGCTCGTCACCGAACTGGCCCGCCGGGAACGGCTCACCATCCGGCAGCTCATCGGCCGACTCGGCGGCGGTCGGGGGCACCGGGTGGTCGCCGGCACGCCCGAGCAGATCGCCGACCAGATCGAGCTGTGGTTCACCCAGGGCGCCGCCGACGGCTTCAACATCATGTCGCCACACCTGCCCGGCGGGCTCGCCGACTTCGTCGACCACGTGGTGCCGGTGCTGCGCGCCCGCGGGCTGTTCCGCACGGAGTACACCGGCCGGACCCTGCGCGAGCACTACGGCCTGCCCCGACCGGTCAGCGCGTACGCCGCGTCGGCCCTGGTGTCGGCGTGACCACCGTGGAGCGTCCGGCGGTGGACGCGGCCGAGCTGCGACCGGTGAGCCCGGACCTGTTCCGCGCTCTGCTGCGGCGGCAGGCCACCAGCGTCACCGTGGTCACCGCGGTCGCCCGCGCCACCGACCCCGCCTGCCTGGGCCGGATCGGCGCGCCGATCCGGGCCGGGTTCACCGCCACCTCGTTCACGTCGGTGTCGCTGGACCCGCCGCTCGTCTCGTTCTGCCTCGGGACGGCGTCGTCGAGCTGGCCGGTGCTGGCCCGCGCCGAGCACGTCGCGGTGCACCTGCTGGCAGCCGAGCAGCGGGAGGCCGCGACCGTCTTCGCCACCAGCGGCATCGACCGGTTCGCCGCGTACCCGGACTGGGCACCCGGCCCGTTCGGGGTGCCGTTGCTGACCGGAGTGCTGGCCCGGCTGCTCTGCCGGGTGGTCCACCGGGTGCCGGCCGGCGACCACACGCTGGTGATCGCCGAGCCGATGGCGCTCGGTGACGGCGGCGACGGCGCGCCTCTGGTGCACCACCGGGGTGGGTACACCACCGCGGTCCCGCCGGTGTCGGTGTGAGCGCACCGACCACGCCGGACCTGCTCGCGCTGGACCGGGCCGCCCAGGACCTGCTGTTCCGGGCGGCCCGCACGGCCAACACGTTCACCGACGAGCCGGTCACCGACGCCCAGGTCGCGGCGATCCACGACCTGATCCGGTACGGGCCGACCGCGCTCAACGGCCAGCCGCTGCGGGTGCTGCTGCTCCGTTCGCCGGAGTCCCGGGCGCGACTGCTGCCGTACGTCTCCAGCGGCAACCGGGCCAAGACGGCCAGCGCTCCGCTGACCGTGGTCCTCTCCGCCGATGTGGATTTCCACGAGCGGCTGCCCGAGCTGTACCCACACCGCCCGCAGGCCCGGGACTGGCTCGCGGACCCGACGGCGCGAGCCGAGCACGCCCGGTTCAACGCGACCCTGCAGATCGGCTACCTGATCGTGGGTGTCCGCGCGGCGGGGCTCGCGGCCGGCCCGATGGCGGGCTTCGACGCAGCGGGCGTCCAGCGGGAGTTCTTCCCCGACGGTCGCCACGAAGTGTTGCTCCTGCTCAACGTCGGGCGCGCCGGCCCGGAGGTGGGGCATCCACGCCTGCCCCGGCTGGACACCGGAGAGGTGATCCGCACCCACGACGCGGGGTGAACCTGACGGCGTGCCGTCGTGCCGCTGAGGGGTGCGCCTCGACACCGGACAACGGCACCGCCCCCGGTGCCAGCACAGGGCCGGCACCGGGGGCGGGACGTTCCGGGTCAGGCCCCCTTGACCCAGTCGAGGGTGAAGCGGGCGAAGAAGATGCCTCCGGTGCCGCCCACCTCGTACAGGTTGCCGATCGTCCCGTCGTTCAGCACGGCCATCGTGGAGTAGCCCGCGGCGCCCGGCTTGACCAGCGCACGAGCCGGCCAGCTGGCACCGTCGTCGGTGGAGAGCCGGACGGTGAGGTCGTTGCGCGCGGTCGGGGCCGCGTTGTTGCTGAACAGCGCCGTACGGGTGCGTACCGGCGCGCCGTTGGCACCCACCTCCGACGGGCGCAGGTAGGACACTTCGTCGGCATTGCAGAGCGGGTCGGTCAGCAGGGCGCTGGCCGTGGCCGTGCCGAACGTGGCGCCGCCGTCGGTGGACGTCGAGTAGAACCGGCTGCGCGTGCTGTTGTGCCGCATGTTCTGCACGATGGCTCCGGTGCCGCGCTCGATCGCCTTGCTCTCGTTGATGTTTCCACCGGCGGGTCCACCGCGCCGCCACGTCGTACCGTGGTCGTCGCTGTAGATGTTGCCGGTCTGGGTGAGGCCCGCCGCGTCGCGGTAGACGAACGGCTGGATCAGGCGCCCGGTGCTGCTCTGGATGCCGTGCCCGGAGGAGAAGAACGCCTGTTGCCACGTCGGGAGCTTGATCGTCGGGTTCAACTCCACCGGGGCGCTCCAGGTGGCGCCGTTGTCCCGGCTGGTGATGTATTGCAGGTGCATGCTGTTCGGGTCGTTGGCGGTGTTGAGACCGGAGGAGCCCGACCAGAAGCTGATGCCCGGCCTGGGGGAGTAGGTGTAGAAGCAGTAGACGACGCCGGTGTTGCGGTCCACCAGCAGGCTGGGGTCGCCCGCTCCCTCACTGATGGTGGCGGGGGCGTGGATGACACGCGGCTGCTCGAAGGTGCGACCACCGTTGGTGCTGCGGGTCATGGCGATCTGGATGTTGTTGGTGCCGCCACCCAGGTCGTACTGGCCGTTGACCCGGGCGTCGGCGACGGCGATGACGGTGCCGTTGTTGGTGACGGCCATGCCCGGGATGCGGACCGAGGCGGCGGTGCCGTCGTAGCGGCCGTTGGCGCCGTTGAGGTTGCGGATGACGGTCTGCGTGGTCAGAACCGTCGTGGCGTTCATCTGCGGAGTGCCGGCGGTCAGGCCGCACCCGGCGGTGCCTCGCAGGGTGGTGTCGAAACCGGGGGCGGTGACCCGCAGGGTGTACGCGGTGCCGGAGCCGACCGTCCAGTAGTGCAGGAAGTTGCCACCGGCGGCGATGCTGCGGGTCCACGGGGATCCGGTGCGCCCGGGCCACGTGACGGTGAAGTCCCGGGCGGTCGTGGTGCGGTTCTCCAGCGCGAGCTGTAGCCGGCCGGCCGTGCAGTCGTAGCTGGCCACCGCGGACATGCCGGTGCCGCAGTGGAAGATGCCGGCGGTGGTGTCGTCCAACCCGGTCGGGGTGGTCGTCCGCAGGGTGTACGCGGTGCCGGCCGGGAGGGTCCAGTACAGCTCGCTGCTGCTGCTGCCAGCGGCGACCGTTCGGGTCCAGGGGGAGTTGGTGCGCCCCGGCCAGGTGACGGTGAAGGTCTGTGCGGTGGTGCTGGCGTTGCTGAGCAGCAGGTTGAGCCGACCGGTCGTGCAGTCGGCGCTGGCGGTCGCGCTCACTCCGGCGGGGGCGGCGTGGGCTGGCGTGGCGGGCAGGATCGCGGCCACGCCGAGGACGGAGGCGACGACCGCTATCACTCGGCGCGGCAGTGCTCGGACAGGAGACACAGGATTCCTTCCGGGGACGGGGGTGGGGGGAACGGAGGAAATCGGCCATCAGACGTCGGATATCTGACGTCACGACGCTAAGGGGCGTCGCGCGGGTCGTCAATAGATCGACGGACGGACGCCTTCAGGAGCGCGCGGCTCCCCAGTGGACCCTCCGCGCCGCGCCCGCCCCCAGCGCGTCGATCTAGGGCATATCACCGTCCTGGAAGATCAACTCACGCTGATATGCCCTAGATCGGCGCGGCTGGGCGGGCGCGGCGGGCGCGGGTGGGTGGGGTGGGCGCGCGGGCGTGGTGGGCGCGGCGGGTTGTTGGGGACGCTGATCGATGGTGCTTAATTGGGCGCACATATTTACATCATGTTGCGTCGTCTGGCAGGCTCGGTCTACATCGACCATCTTCATCATCTCGGCGATCGGAACCGTCCTCGGCCCGCGACCGCCGCCGCCGATGCGTGTCCAAAGGAGACCCCATGGAACGGCGCCAACTCCTGACCCTCGGTGTGCTCAGCCCGTTCGCGGCGATGCTGGCATCGGGCGGCCCGGCCAGTGCCGCCGCCGCGGCGCAGACCTTCGGGTTCTCCGCCGATGGCAGCAACTTCCTGCTCGACGGCCAGCCGTTCCAGATCCGCAGCGGCGAGATGCATCCGGCCCGCATCCCGGTGCAGTACTGGCGCCACCGGATCCAGATGGCCAAGGCGATGGGCATGAACACGATCGCCATCTACGTGATGTGGAACCACGTCGAGGAACGCCCTGGTGTCTTCGACTTCACCACCGACCGGCGCGACATCGCCGGCTTCATCCGTCTGTGCCAGGCCGAAGGCATGTACGTGCTGCTGCGCCCCGGCCCCTACGTCTGCGGCGAATGGGACCTCGGTGGGCTGCCGCCGTACCTGCTGCGCAACCCGGGCATCAGGTTGCGGGTCCGCACCGCCGCCGACCCGAACTACATGGCGGCCGTCACGCGCTATGTCAACGCGCTCGCCGCGCTGGTCAAGCCGCTCATGGTGGCCAACGGAGGACCGATCCTGATGGTCCAGATCGAGAATGAGTACGGGTCGTACGGCAGCGACGTCGTCTACCTCGAGGAACTGCGACAGTTGTGGCTGCGGGCCGGGATCACCGGACCGTTCTACACCGAGGACGGCCTCGGTCAGGTGCAGGGCAACCGTACGGTCGTCAGCGGTGGCGCGATCGCGCTCAGCGGTGGCGATGCGGCGGCCATCGCCGCGGCCCGCCAGTCCTTCCCGACCGTTCCGGCCATGTCCGGCGAGCTCTACCCGGGCTGGTTGACCCACTGGGGCGACGGCGGCTTCGCCGGATCGAACACCGACATCTCCAGCCAGCTGCGGGGCCTGATGGCCGGCAGGCTGTCGTTCAACCTCTACATGATCCACGGCGGCACGAACTTCGGATACTCCGCGGGCGCGAACGCCGCCGACAACGGGTCCGGCTACCAGGCGGACATCACCACCTACGACTACGGCGCGCCGATCACCGAACAGGGCGGCCCGGCCCGCCTGTACCCCGCGTACCGCGAGATCATCGGCACGGCCCTCGGGGTGACGTTGCCGGCCGTACCGGCGCCGATCCCCACCATCGTGCGCACCGGCAGTCAGGCGGTGGTGCCCGCGCCGTACGCCTCGCTGTGGGACAACCTGCCGGCCGCGCTGCCGGCAGCGCAGACGGTCAATCCACAACCGATGGAGATGTACGGGCAGAACTCCGGCTTCATGCTCTACCGCCGGGTCCTGCCCGGCTACACGCGGGGCACGCTGGACATCAGGTCGGTGCGCGACTATGCGACGGTGTTCCTCGACGGCGTCTACCAGGGCGGCATGTCCCGGAGCAACCTCGCGGCGGCCTACACGACTCCGCTCGGCGTGACCGTGCAGGACGCGCCGCTGCCGTTGAAGACCTCGGCGAGTGGCAGCCCCACGCTCGACATCCTGGTCGAGGGCATGGGCCGGACGAACTACGGCCAGGCGCTGGTCGACCGCAAGGGCATCCTGGAACGGGTGTCGTTGGTTGACGCGGGCGCACTGACCGGCACGTTGACCGGATGGCAGACCCATCTGCTGCCCATCGACGAGGCGTTCGTGGCCGGGCTCCGGCCGGTGATCGGCAACAGCTCACGGCCCGGCATCTTCTTCAAGGCCACCGTGAATCTCACCCAGACCGGCGACACCTACCTCGACATGTCCCGGTGGACCAAGGGCGTGGTCTGGGTCAACGGGCGCAACCTCGGCCGCTACTGGAAGGTGGGGCCACAGCAGCGGCTCTACTGCCCGGCTCCGTGGCTCCGGGTCGGGGCCAACGAGATCGTCGTCTTCGACCTGCACCAGGTGCAGGCACAGCCGATTACCTTCGAGGCCACCCTGAGTGGGCAGGCGGGCGCCACCCGGTACAGCGTGGTCAACCGGGCCAGCGGCAAGGCCCTCGACGTACCGGGCTGGTCCCGGATCACCGGCGTGCAGCTGGTGCAGTGGAGCCCCAACGGCGGGGCCAACCAGAGGTGGCTGATGGCCGGCGCGGTGGGTGGCGTCACCACGATGACCAACGTCAACTCGAACCTGCTCGCGGACGTCGAGGGCGGCTCCACGGCGGACGGGGCGCGGGTCATCCAGTGGACCGCGACCGGCGGCGGCAACCAGCAGTGGCGGGTCGTCACCGTGACCGGCGACTTCGTGAAACTCGTCAACGTGCAGACCGGCAAGGTCCTCGCCGTGGCGGGCGGGGCGACCACCGACGGGGCCGCCATCGTGCAGCAGAGCGACACCGGCAGCGCCGCCCAGCACTGGCGGCTCACCCCGGCCTGACATCGGCGGCGATCCGCCGCGCTGATCTGATCGAATCGAGGTGGTGGAAGGCGTCCCCGGCGGCGGCAGAGGTCGACGTCCGCCGGGGGCGTTCTCGGCCACGGCGCGGTACGGACGTTGCATCGGAGATGCAAAGATGGCCGCATGGGCAGGCCGAGTGACCGGAGTGAGCCGTGAACCAGCACGAGCGGTGGCACCGGCTCCTGGAGATGGTCGCGGTCGAGGGCCAGCTCGACATCGAGTCCACCGCCCGTGAGCTGGGCGTGAGCACGGCGACCATCCGACGTGACTTCGACGAGCTCGCCACCCAGCAGTTGGTGACGCGTACCCGGGGCGGCGTCGTCGTCACCAACGTGTCCTACGACCTGCCGCTGCGCTACAAGGCGGTGCGGCAGGCATCGGAGAAGCAGCGGATCGCCGCTGCCGCCGTCGCGCTGATCCCACTGGGGAGCACGGTGGGGCTCAACGGAGGCACCACGACGACCGAAGTGGCTCGGGCCCTCGCGCTGCGCACCGACTCGAACGGGCAACTGTCGGCGGTCACCGTGGTGACCAACGCGCTGAACATCGCCCACGAACTCATCGTGCGGCCGCACATCCGGGTGGTGCTCACCGGCGGGACCGCCCGACCGCAGTCGTACGAGCTGATCGGCCGTATCGCCGAGACGATGCTCGCGTCCGTGGCGTTGGACGTGGTCGTGCTCGGGGTGGACGCGATCGACCACCAGCACGGCGCCAGCGCGCACAACGACGGCGAGGCGGCGATCAACCACGTCATGGTGACCAGCGCGGCGCGGACGATCGTGGTCGCGGACGCCTCGAAGCTGGGTCGCCGGAGCTTCAACCGGATCTGTCCGCTGGGCAACATCGACACCCTGATCACCGACAAGGCGGCGGACCCTGAACAGGTGAGCCTCGTCGAGCAGGCCGGGGTCAAGGTGGTCCAGGTCTGATCGCCAGCAACGGCAGAGAATCGCCTGCTACGTCAAGAAGACGGCGCCGACATCGAGGATGCCTGACCGCCGCTGACCCCTGGCCCGCCCGAGGTGCCGCCATGCGGGTCCTGGCTTGTCGTCTGGGACGACCTCTGCCGAAGAATCCCGCCGACGCCGGGAACCGGCAAAGATGGAACTCGATGCGAAATCGCCGCCAAATTCTTGCATCTTGAGTCAAGCGGGTGCAGCATTCGAGCCTATCGGCCTTCGTGAATGTCAAGAGTCGCATCGTCCCTCACCACACCGGGAGAAAACGATGATCTGGTCATCGCTGCCCGCGCATCGCCGCCGCACCGCCGTCCGGGCTGCCATCGTGGTCCTCATCCTGCTCGCCGCGATGCTGCTCGCCGTCCCCGCCCAGGCGAGCACCCCGGGACGCGCGACCGGCCTCACGCGGGCCGGGAACACGTACACCGTCGCCACCAGCACGGCCGCCCGTATCCGGCTCACGCTGGTACGCGCCGACATCTTCCGCGTCTGGGTCGCACCGGACGGCGCGTTCACCGAACCGGCCGCGAACGAGATCACCGTGCGGACCGACTTCGGCGGGGTCGCCAGCACGTCGACTGACGACGGCGCGACCTTCCGCATCACCACCGCGGCGCTGGTCATCCGAATCAACAAGAACCCCCTGACGATGCAGGCCTACCGCCCGGACGGGCGGCCGATCTGGCGGGAGTCGCAACCGCTGGACTGGTCCGCAGGCCGTACCACGCAGCGCCTGGCGCGCGACGCGGACGAGCAGTTCTACGGCACCGGCCTGCGCCTGGGGGAGTGGGCGCTGCGCGACAAGACGGTGCCGATCGCCGTGGACAACCGGTGGCGGGAGAACACGAACGCGAGCCCGGCGCCCTTCTACCTGTCCACCAACGGCTACGGCGTCCTGCGCAACACGTGGGCGGCCGGCTCGTACGGCTTCACCGACCCGGTGACCACCACGCACAACGAGGAGCGCTTCGACGCGTACTACTTCGTGGGTGATTCGCTCAAGGCGGTGCTCGGGGCGTACACCGACGTGACCGGCAAGCCGTTCCTGAGCCCGATGTGGGGCCTCGAACTCGGCAACGCGGACTGCTTCAACGCATCCAATCCGGCCTACCAGGGCGACCACAACCGGGCCGGGCACCAGCGGACACCCGACGTGCTGTCGTACGCCCGGGAAGCCCGAGCCAAGGACATGCCCTCCGGGTGGTTCCTGCCCAACGACGGGTATGGCTGCGGCTATACCGAACTGCCGTCGACCGTGGCTGGCGCCAAGGCGCTTGGCTTCCAGACCGGCCTGTGGACCTCCACCGGGCTGGGAGCCATCGACGCGGAGGTCGGCACCGCCGGCAGCCGGGGCGTGAAGACGGACGTCGCCTGGGTCGGCGGCGGGTACCGTGACGCGTTCCGTGGTGTCCAGCAGGCGGTGGACGGCATCGAGCGCAACTCCGACGCGCGGCGCTACGTGTGGACCGTCGACGGCTGGGCCGGCACCCAGCGCAACGCCGTCGTCTGGACCGGTGACACATACGGGCAGTGGGACGACATGCGGTGGACCGTGCCGGCCGTCGCCGGCGCGGGGTTGTCCGGCTTCAACTACGCCACCGGCGACGTCGACGGAATCTTCGGCGGCAGCCCGAACACCTACGTGCGGGACCTGCAGTGGAAGTCGTTCACGCCGGCGTTCATGACGATGTCGGGCTGGGGCGCGACCAATCCGGCACCCGGCTACCAGGACAAGCAGCCCTGGCGCTACGCCGAGCCGTACCTGTCGATCAACCGCCGGTACCTGCAACTGAAGATGCGGCTGATGCCGTACCACTACACGATGAGCCGCGTGGCCAGCGTGACCGGCGTGCCGGCGACCCGGGCCCTGGTGCTGGAGTATCCCAACGACCCGGTCGCGCGCGGCAACGCCACGGCGGGGGAGTTCATGGCGGGTGACGCCTTCCTCGTGGCGCCGGTGGTCTCCGACACCGAGTTGCGCGACGGCATCTACCTGCCGGCCGGCACCTGGACCGACTACTGGACCGGGCGGGTCTATCAGGGCCCGCTCACGCTGAACGGGTACGCGGCACCGCTCGATCGGCTGCCGCTGTTCGTCCGGGGCGGTTCCATCGTGCCGATGTGGCCGCAGATGAACCACACCGGCGAGAAGCGGGTCTCCACGCTCACCTACGACCTGTATCCGCGTGGCACGTCGAGCTTCACGCTCTACGAGGACGACGGCATCACCCGCGCCTACCGTGACGGGGCCTATGCCACCCAACAGGTCAGGATGGCGGCGCCGGCATCCGGCACCGGAACGGTCACCGTGGACGTGGGCGCCTCCACCGGCACGTACGCCGGTAAGCCGTCGTCGCGCTCCTACGAGTTCACCGTGCACCTGGCGGCTGCGCCGCGAGCGGTGACCGTTGCCGGTCAGACGCTGCCGTCGCTGAGCACGCGTGCCGCCTACGACTCGGCGAGCAGCGGGTGGTTCTACGCGGACGGGGTCCTGCGGATCAAGGCCGGGTCGCGGAACACCGCTTTCCAGACCCGGATCGACGGCGCCGTGCTGCCGGTCGCCGGCACCAGCACGACGCCGCCGCCGATCCCGCGTGGCAACTGGCGACTCGTGTACGCCGACAGCGAGGAGACCGGCGCGGAGAACGGCGCCGCCACCAACGCCTTCGACGGCAATCCGGCCACCTTCTGGCACACCGCCTGGTCGTCCACCGCCGCACCCCTGCCGCACGAGATCCAGATCGATCTGGGCGCCACCTACCAGGTCGATGGACTGCGGTACCTGCCACGGCAGGACGGCGGAGTGAACGGCCGGATCGGCCGCTACGAGGTGTACGTCTCGGACAGCCTGATCAACTGGGGCACTCCGGTGGCGTCGGGGACGTTCGCCGACTCGGCAACACAGAAGGTGGTGCCGTTCAGCGCTGCCCGCAGCGGCCGGTACGTGCGTCTGCGGGCACTGAGCGAGGCCGGTGCCCGGGGGCCGTGGACGACGATGGCCGACCTGGCGATCACCGGAACCGCGACGCCTTCGGCGTCCGGGAGCTGACCCCAGGAGGCCGTGGCCCGTCGGACAGGGCCGAAGTCCTGTCCGACGGGCCACCACCACGCCCCGAGACCGGGAACGGTGGGGTGCTGACTAGGACAACGACCACTGCTGACGGGTCGCGCCGCTGGCGGTCCGCTGGATGACGTCCGCGCCGTTGTCCGTGATCGTTCCGTCGAGATCGAGCGCCCGAGCGCTGTTCCGGTTCGTGATGGTGACATGCGTGCCGACCCGCGTGATGCGCCACTGCTGGTTGGTCGACCCGGTGTACGTCCACTGGATCACGTCGGCGCCGTCCGCGGTCGAGTTGCCGGCCACGTCGAGGGCGCGGCCGCTACGACGGTTGACGATGCGGTAGTACCCGTCCCCGACCGCGACGATCGACCACTTCTGATGCAGGCCACCGTTGTCGGCCCACTGGACGGCATCGCCGCCGTCACCTGGCGCGGCGACCGCGACCTCCATGACCTTCCCGCTGGCCCGGTTCGTGATCGTGTAGTTCGCGTTCGGATCGAACGAGCCGTTCAGGGCGTCGAGTTCCTTCAGGCTGAAACGGGTGGTCATGATGTACGGGTAGCTCGTGTCCTGCGGGTCGAAGTATCCGTAGGAGGTGAGCACGAACGTCCCGTCGGGAAGCACGACGTTGCCCGCGTAGCCGGTGTCGCCGCTCTTGACCGAGGGCGTGAAGTCCTCCAGCAGCCGGACCCGGTACTGGCCCTCGCGGGAGTTGACCAGGTCGTCGTAGGTGCCGACCCAGGCCACCCAGTCGCCGGCCATCCACGCGCCGGTGTTGCTCACGCTGTTCCGGATGATGTCGCGGAAGGTGATGACGAGCCGGCCGGAGGCCGGGTCGTACGTCGCGGCGTGACGCTCGCCCATCAGGGCGCCCTGCATCTCGCGCGGCTCGGTCCAGGTGGTGCCCTCGTCATTGGAGAACGCGACCATGGCGTTCGTGCGCTTGTGCTGCGCTCGGGCGAGCAGTGCGAGCTGGCGACCGTCGGGCGAGCGGATGATCTCGATCTCGCAGAGGCCCGCGTACTTCTCGATGGTGTTGTGCGCCGAGAGGAGCCGGGTCGGCGTGCTCCAGACGGCGTTGCCGCTGGCGTCGAAGGTCAGGTACGTCTTCCAGTTGTTGTAGCCGCCGTCGTGGAAGATGCCCATGTAGCGGAAGTCCCAGGACCCGTCGGCCTTCTTCAGACGGACCAGGGTGGCGTGGGCGACCCATCCGTTGTAGCCGGAGTCGGCGAAGTGGTGGGTGAACTCCGACCAGGACCGGCCGTTGTCGTCGGAGTACGCGGTCTTGAACCCGCCCGGACTCGCCGGAAGGCCGCTGACCAACAGCAGTCGGGTCGCCCCGGACGGCTTCACCACCTTGTAGAGGGTGGGGGTCTCCTTGCTGGTGGCCCAGGTCGCCGGCGTGGGGAGCCGACCCGTCCAGGTACGGCCACCGTCGTCGCTGCGCTTCAGGACGATCGGGCCGGTGCCGTGGCCCTGGGGGTAGACGGCGAACATCGTGCGTCCGTCGTCGAGCAGGACCGTGTCGGGGTGCCCGAGGTACTGCCCGGCCTGGCGGTCGGTGAGCACCTGGCGGCGCGTGTCGTCCTTCAGGTCCAGGAACGGGATGGTGTAGTCGATGCGCATGCTGAGGTCACTGATCTCACCCGCCGTGAGCGTCGTGCCGTAGACGCGCACGTAGTCGAGGTCACCGCTGTAGTGCCACTGGGCTCCCTGCGCGTCGACGTTGCGGCCGACCCACATCCCGTTGAGGTCTCGGACGTTCGCGAAGAACCTGGTGGAGGGGTGTGTGGCGCGCACCGTGCCATCGACGTAGAGGCGGGTGCCCTCGGCTCCGACGGTCAGGATGGCGGTGTGCCAGACGCCGTCGTTGTAGGGGCCGCCGGTGGACGTGACCTGGGTGGCGTACGCCCCGTTCTCCCGGTTCTCGAAGTACACCGATCCGCCGTTGAGGGAGAACGACAGGTTGCTGGACTCGTCGGCGGTGTGCGACGCGCTGAAGAAGCTCTTCGCGACGGCGGTGCTCGTGGACCGGAACCGGACCGCGATCGCCCCCTGGGTCAGGTTCGCCACGCCGGGCAGGTCACCGGACTTGTCGAGAAAGGTGCTGCTGCCGTTGAACGCCTGGTTGACCGGATAGTTCAGCGTCGCGGTGGCTGCGGCGTGCCCGGCGGACGCCGGCATCAGCAGGCCCAGCAGAAGCATCAGCGCGGCTGTTGCGGCGGTGCCGGCACGGGCCGTCGGGCGGCGGCGTGCCCGGGACCGGATGCTCATCGGGTGATGGTCCATTGCTGATCGGTACCTCCACGGTAGGTCGACTGGACGGCGGCGGCGCCGTCACTGGTCGCGGCACTGGCCACGGTGAGAGCCTTGCCGGAACTCCTGTTGATGATCTTGTAGTGCGTTCCGACCGGGATGACGCTCCACAGCTGGTTCGCGCCGCCGTGGTACGTCCACTGGACGACGTTCGCCCCGTCGGCCGTGGACGAGCCGGACACGTCCAGCGCCTTGCCGCTGCTGCGGTTGACGATGCGGTGGTAGCCGCCGCCGGCCTCGGTGAGAATCCAGCGCTGATGCGCCGCGCCGTTGCTCGACCACTGGATGGCGCCACCGCCGTCCCCACTGCCGGCCGGCACCTCCAGGACCTTGCTGCTGTTGCGGTTGACGACGCGGTACTCCGTCGACGGGTCGAACACGGCGGTCGGGGTCGCCGCCGCGGACACCTCGACCTTGTCCGCCGTGACCGCGGTCCCGGACGAGCTGGCGTTCCTGGTGTTCAGCACCCGCACCCGTAGGACGTGCGCGCCCTGCGGGAGCTGTCCACTGCTGAAGACCATCGCCTGGTCGACCCGGGTGGCGGCGTACAGGTCGACCACCGTCTCCGGGCCGCCGTCGATCGAGACGGCCGCCCGCCCGTGGTTCGCGGCCCTGGCGGCGAAGAGCTTGATCTTGTTGCCGGTGAATCGCACCTGGTAGGCGCTGTCGAGCGTGCTGCTGTAGTGGTCGTCGCGCTGGAACTGCTGGGTGCCGTTGGCCCCGTACTGCCAGGTGCCCGAGTAGCTGAACTGGTTGTCGCCGGTCCCGGTGGTGGTGTCGTTGACCTGGATCACGCTCGGCACGCCCGGGGCATCCCCGACAGCGTCCACGCGGGCGAAGAACGCCTCAGCCGTGCTCGACCGTGGGCCGCCCCACAGGCGCTCCGCGAGAACCTCGGTCGGCCGTTTGGCGTACTGGTCGAACCACTCGTCCGTCTGGTGTTCCATCGCGTCCGACCAGCGGGCCATCTGGTAGCCGTTGACCTTGGCGTTCGGGTCCGGAACCCAGCTCTCGTAGACGTTCTTCGAGTTGACGTAGAGGTTCAGGCCGGGAGTCACGTACAACGTGCTCTCCGGAACGCCGACCACCGTGTAGCCCAGGTTGTAGAAGTAGTTCAACGAACCGGTGTACGGCGTGAGGACGATGCTGGTCGACGGCTTGATGCTCGTCTGCTGGCCGTTCGTCTCCCACCAGTTCCAGAGCTGGGCGGTCTTGCCGTACGACCGCACCTTGTCGTTCATCAGGTTCATGAACTCGGTGAAGACGTCACCGGCGTACGGGAAGCCCCGCGCCTGCGCGTAGCTGACCAGCTCCGGGCAGCTGTTCTTGGCGGTGTCGTTCTGGTACTCGTCGCCGCCGATGTGGAAGTAGGGGCCGTCGAACAGCGGCACGAACTCCGACAGCAGGTTCATGACGAACGTCCGGGCGGAGTCCTTGGTCAGGTTGAGCGTCCAGCCGCCGTTCGACCCACCGGGCCAGGGCGCGTAGTCCATCGACGGGCAGGTGAACCGCATCGTCGGGTCGTACGTCGTCATCGTGGTGGCGTGCCCCGGCAGGTCGATCTCGGGAACGATGGTGATGTGGTACCGCTTGGCGACGTCCTGCAACCGGCGCAGGTCGGCCTTGCTGTAGGACTGTGCCGAGGCCAGACCGGGGTACCGGTCGCTGCGCAGACGGAAGCCGTTCCATTCGGTGAGGTGCAGGCGCAGGGTGTTCAGGCGCAGCCACGCCATGCGGCGGAGCAGGTTCTCCAGGTAGTCCATCTCGTAGAAGTGCCGGCCGACGTCGAGCATCACCCCCCTGTCCCGGACCTGCGGGTAGTCCCGGATCGTTCCCGCCGGGACGGTGGTCGCCGTCGTGCTCTGCTTGATCATTTGCAGGAGGGTCTGGGTGCCGTAGTACACGCCGGCCGCCGCGTTCCCACGGACCACGATGGTCGAGCCGGCCGTCAGCAGATATCCCTGGTCCCCGATGCCGGCGTCGGTGCTGGACAGGGTGAGCAGGATGTCGCCGGTCGCCGGCGCCGCCGACGAGATGACCGGTACGTCGACACCGCTGATCGAGCCGAGATCGACGCGTAGCGACGTCGCCGCCGACGACAACTGGACGGCATGGGCAGGGTCAACCAGGAGCCGGGAGCCCGGGGTCAGGGTCCAGGTCCCGGTCCCACCGGTCCACTCCCGGACACTGGGCGCGACCTGGGGCACCGGGTTGGCCGCGTGCGCCGCCGACGGAACCTGGAGCCCCACGCCGGCCAGCAGGGAGGCGAGTACGAGAACAAGAAGCCGCTTGCGGGATGAGAACACGGTCGCGTACCTCCGATCGTTCAGAGCGGTAGGAGATCCCTGACGTTGCCCTGCAACAGGGGCAGGTTTCCGCTGTTGGCCTGCGTGCCCAGCAGGTGCACCGGAGTGGTGCCGGTGCAGCTGACGGTGAGATTGGACAGGGTGCAACCGGACACCATCCAGCGGGTGCCCAGCAGGTTCGTGGCGCGGATGTCGCTGTACCAGAGGGTGTTGCCGGTGAAGGTCGGTGGCAGGACGCCGTCGATGACCACACCGGTGCCGGGATTGCGACTGACTCCACCGATGGGGAAGGGCAGCGCGGTGCTCCATCGCACGGGGCCGCCGCCGTTGCAGTGGTTGATGGTGTTGCCGGTCAGGCTGCCGTGCCCCCAGTTGTCACTGGCGAGCGTCCCGTACGGACTGGTCTGTGCGAACGAGTAGTAGGCGCCGTAACACCCGACGACGACGTTGCCGTTGATCGTCCAATTCCCGGACGAGTTCCAGATCGCGAGTCGGCACGACGTGAAGCTGTTCGCGGTCAACTGCGAGTATTCGCTGCGGTCCGCCAACGAGACACCGAAGTAGCAGCGGTGGAAGGCATTGCCGCTCACCTTGAGCCGGTAGCCGAAGTAGTCGTCGGCTGTCGACCCGGTTACCGCCAGGCCCGCGCCGCGCCAGTTCGTGAAGTCGCAGTCCAGGATCCGGACGCCGGTACTGCGGCTGATTCGGATGCCCACGTGCGCGAACTGCGGCGCTGAGTCGACCGGGCTGGCCTGGCGCCCAAGAAAGTGGACGCCGCTGATGGTGACGTTGCTGCGGCCCACTATGGACAGCGCGCCGGTCTGGTCGTTGGAGACGGTGACCGTCGCGCCGTTGCCGACGATGAGGCAGCGATCGGGGAGGGCGACGGGAGCCGACAGGGTGTACGTGGCGCCGGGTGCGAGCTGCACCTGAGGTGTGCGGGCGAGGACGGCGTTCCAGTCGTCGGTGACGGCGAGGACCGGGAGGGACGTTGAGGCGATCGCGGCGTCGGCCCGGCCGGGCGGCACGACGGCGGCGAGGGCACCGGCGGCACCTGCCACAGCGACCGCGCGGCGGGGGATTCGTGTGGTCATACTCGTCCTTCGGACAGCGGGGGGATTGTCCTACGTCAGATGTCGGACGAACTTACGAGCCTTATCGATGCTCGTCAAGAGACCGCCGTAGGCGCCGCTGATCCCGTGCGGCCGTTGGAGATCCAGCGCTGTCGACGTACCCCTCTGCAACTTCCTGCAATGTAGGCCCGGTGCGGACGCGCTGCGCGTCGGCTCGCTGACGGGCTCCGACACCTGGCCGTACCGCGCAGATTCCCGCGCCTGCCGTGCCTCTCGCTCGAAGCCAGGACTTCGGGGCTGGTGTGGTGGGGAGCTTGACGGCGGTGGTGCCACATCCTAGGGTCTGCAACATCCTGATTGATTCTGGCGTTCGGATGTCACGAAAGATCATGCAGGCTCGTGTGGCCGGCATCTTCCGGAAGAGGCGGATATGGATCGACATCTGTCGCCAGAGGCCCGGGCGCGGGGTGACCTGGTCATCTCGGTGGCGCTCAATCCGGCCCTGGACATCACCTACACCGTGCCCGAACTGGTGCCGGACACGTCGCACCGGGTCACGAGCGTGGTCTCCCGTGCCGGGGGCAAGGGCCTGAACGTCGCCCGGGTGCTGCGTCAACTGGGGGCCGAGAGCATGGTCCTGGGCCTGCTCGGCGGCGCCGTCGGCGACCACATCGAAGCCGAGCTGGCGGCGGCCGGCATGCCGGCGCAGTTCACCCGCATCGGCGGCGAGACCCGCCGGACGGTGACCGTCCTCGCGCAGGGCACGGCGACGGTCCTCAACGAACCCGGCCCGCACGTCACCGCGGCGCAGTGGGCGGCTTTCCGAGACACGTTCGCGGAGCGGGTCCGGGCAGCGCGGGTGGTGGTGCTGTCCGGCAGCCGGCCGCCGGGCGTGCCCGAGACCGCGTACGCCGAACTCGTCACCATCGCGCGGGCCGGTGGAGCCGAGACCATCGTGGACGCTGAGGGTGCCGCGTTGCTGCACGCGCTGGCCGCGGCGCCGGCGCTGGCGAAACCGAACGCCCACGAGGCGGCGGATCTGCTCGGCCGCCCGGTACGCACCCGTGACGACGCCGTGGCGGTGGCGCACCGGCTCGTCCGACTCGGCGCCAGCGCCGGCGTCGTCTCCCGTGGCGAGGACGGGTTCGTGGCGGTTACCGGCGGGTCCGCCTACAGCGCCCGCGCGCCCGAAAGGGTGTCCGGCAACCCGACCGGCGCCGGCGACGCCCTCGCGGCCGTGCTCGCGTACGGGCTCGTCACTCGCGCGCCGTGGCGGGACGTCCTCGCCCGAGGCGCCGCCGTCTCGGCTGCCGCCGTCGCCTGCCCGTGGGCGGGCGAGTACGACGACGACGTGGCTTCCCGGCTGCTGGCCGGAACCAAAGTGGAAACACTGGAAGAGCACCGCACCGACAGAGAGCAGGAACCGTGTCGCACGTCGCCTCAGAGATAGCCACCCAACCAGAGACCTGGCGTCGCGCCGTGGACCTGGTCGCCCAGCCGGGCGTGGCGCGGGCCCTGCCCCAGCCCGGTGAACGGGTCGCCGTCGTGGGCTGCGGCACCTCGTACTTCATGGCGCAGAGTTTCGCGGCGCTGCGGGAGTCGGCGGGCCAGGGGGAGACCGACGCCTTCGCCGCCTCGGAATTCCCCGCCGGGCGGCGCTACGACCGCGTCATCGCCATCACCCGCTCCGGCACCACCACCGAGGTGATCCGGCTCCTTGAGCACCTGCCGCCCGGCAGCCGTTCGACCGTTTTGACGACCGACGCCGACCGCCCGGTGAACCGGCTCGTGACCGACTGCGTCGTCCTCGACTTCGCCGACGAGCAGTCGGTGGTGCAGACGCGCTTCGCCACGACCGCGCTCGCCGTCTGGCGTGCCGGTCTCGGGCAGGACCTGACCGAGGCGATCAGTCAGGCGCGGGCCCAGCTGAGCACGCCACTCGACCCGGCCGTGGTCGGCCGGGACCAGTTCACCTTCCTCGGCACCGGCTGGACCGTGGGACTGGCGCACGAGGCGGCCCTCAAGCTGCGGGAAGCGGCACAGGTGTGGGCCGAGTCGTACCCGGCGATGGAGTTCCGGCACGGTCCGATCAGCGTGGTGGACCACCGGTCCGTGGTCTGGATCTTCGGGCCGGTGGTGCCCGGCCTCCTCGACGATCTGGCCGACACCGGCGCGATCGTGGTCCACGAGGACGTCGACGCCATGGCGCACCTCACCACCGCGCAGCGGCTCGCGGTCGAGCTTGCGGTCCGTCGCGGCCTGCATCCGGACCAGCCCCGGCTGCTCACCCGGTCCGTCGTCCTGACCGCGCCGGTCGCCTGATGACCCTCGTCCCCACCGCCGACCTGGTGGCGGCGGCCCGGGCCGCCGGTACCGGCGTGCTCGCGTTCAACGTGATCACAATCGAGTACGCCCAGGCGATCGCCGCCGCGGCGCAGCGTGCCGGTCGGCCGGCGATCCTGCAGATCAGCCAGAACGCTGCGCGCTACCACTCCGGCGTGTCGGCCATTGCCGCGGCGACGGCCGAAATCGCCTGGAAGTCCAGCGCGAACCTGTCGCTGCACCTGGACCACGTCGACGACATCAGCCTGCTGGAGCAGGCGCCCGACGCCGGCTTCAGCTCCGTGATGGTCGACGCGTCCGCGCTGGCGTACGCCGCCAACGTGGCCACCACCCGCAAGGCGACCGACTGGGCACACGACCACCGGCTGTGGGTGGAGGCGGAACTCGGCTACGTCGGCGGTAAACCGGACGCCCCGGCGAGCGCCCACACCGCCGGTGTCCGTACCGACCCGTCCGAGGCCGCCCGGTACGTCGCCGAGACCGGCGTCGACGCGCTGGCCGTCGCGGTGGGCAGTTCCCACGCGATGGCCGACCGCACCGCCTCGCTGGATCTCGACCTGGTGGCGGCCATCCGCGACGCCGTACCCGTGCCCCTGGTCCTGCACGGTTCCTCCGGGGTGCCGCTGGAGCAGATCCGCGCGGCGGTCGGTCGTGGCATGGTGAAGATCAACGTCGGTACGGCTCTCAACGTGGCGTTCACCGACGCGGTCCGTGCCGCCGTGCCGGAATCCCGCGACCCGCGCCGGTATCTGGCGGCGGGACGGGACGCGGTGACCGGGGTTGTCGAGCGGCTGCTCACGCTCCTGCCCGAGGCACCGTAGCCAGCCGCCGCACTGTCCGGACGGGGTGCTGGTCCTACGCCGCACTGTCCGGCCGGGGGCGCTGGCCCTATGTCGTGGGAAGGGCCGGCAGAGGGTCGGACATGTTGAGTCGCAGGGCCGCCGCGACGGCACCCAGCGCACCGCCCTCGTCGCCGAACTGGGCGGTCACGACGTCCAGGCGACGCGTGTGTCGCGGGATCGCCAGCTGGCCGATCGTCGCCCGGACCGGTTCGAGCACCGCGTCGCCGGCGTGAGCGAGGGTGCCGCCGATGGCGACCTTGCCCGGGTCCAACTGCACCACCATTCCTGACAGCACTCGGCCGAGCAGTGTCGCGGCGTGCCGCACCACGTCCACGACGGGCGGCTCGCCGGCACGCGCCCGCGCGACCAGATCGGCCGGGTCCGCGACGGTCACACCACGGCGGGCGCACTGCTCGATGAGCGCCGACGGGCGGATCAGCAGCTCCAGGCAGCCGCGGCCACCGCACGGACAGGGGTCGCCATCGGGTTCGACGCTGACGTGGCCGATCTCGCCGGCGGCGCCGTTAGCGCCGCGGGCGAGCCGGCCGTCGACGATGAGCCCACCGCCCACGCCGTCACTCCACCGGACGTAGATGGCGTCCCGCACGTCGCGGGTGGCTCCCCAGGTGCCTTCGGCCAGCGCGGCCAGCCGGGAGTTGTTGTCGGTGACGACGGCGACGCCGTACCGGTCCTGGATTCGCGTGCTGACCTGCTTCGCGGCCATTGAAGGGCTGCTGCCGCCGGCCGGACGACCCCGGCCCGCGACCAGGCCCGGCAGGCCGAGGCCGATCGCCTCCAGAGCGCGCAGGTCGATGTCGTGCTCCTGCACGAGGTCGTCGATCAGCTTGATCGCCGCGTTGGCGCGGCGGGCCGGGCCCGCCGCCAGCGCGACGGGGCGGCTGCCACGGGCCAGGATGTCGTGGCCCAGGGTGGCGACGATGACGGTGATCGTCGCGCGGCCGAGGTCGATGCCGACGATCCGGCCGGCGGACGGGTTGAGGCTGACGGTGGTGGACGGCCGGCCCCGGCCCCGGTGGCCGGACAGCGCCGGCTCGCGCTCGACGACCACACCGCGGGCGATGAGGTCGCCGATGATGTCGAACAGCGTGGTGCGCGACAGCCCGGTCAGCCGGATGAGGTCGGCCCGGCTGAGCGGGCCCGCGCTGCGGAGCTGGGCCAGCAGGGCCTCGGTGTGCGCGAGCCGCACGCGTTGCATGGCATCCGGGCGTTCGATCACGGCACCATCATGACCGATACCTGCTTTCGCATGTCGTCGCGGCAGCGTACGGCCCGGTAGCCGCCGCCGTCACCGGGCGAGGCGACGGCGGCGGCCGTCGGTCAGGCGGCCCGGACGGTGACGGTCAGCGCCGCCTGGACGGGGGCCAGTCCGGCCGAGCGCACCGACAGCATCCCGGTGTATGTTCCCGCGGTGCCGAACGTGCGTCGGGACACCACGGTGAACGCGCTGTTGACCTGCATCGCCGGGATGCTCGGCTCGCGTGTGGCGGTCGGTGCCAACGACTCCACCCGTCCGTCACTCCAGGTGACCGTGGCCGCCAGGTCGGTGGAGCGGAGTCCGGGGGCGGTGACCGTCCAGTTCGCGCCAGCCGGTACGCCGACGGCGACGGCGACTGACCGGCCGATCGCCTGCTTGCGCCACGCCACGTCGGCCGTTGGGAAGAAGTTGACGCCCTGGACCGTCAACCGGCCTCCGGCGACGGAGAGACGGGTGGTGAAGTCGGCGTAGCTGCGCTGCGCCTGCGGCGTCCAGCCCACCTCGGCGGTGGCGATGAGGCGCGGAAAGCTGTAGTACTGCGCCTGGCCGACGCGGCGGATGAACTCGCCCCAGAGTGCCGACTCGACCCCGAGCACGCTGGTCTCGGCGATGTTCGGGATGAAGGTGCCCGGGTCCCAGTTGTAGTGCCGGTCCAGCCCACACGGCCCGCCGCAGGCCCAGGTGCCGCCGAGTGGCTGGCGGGAGTCCTGCTTCTGCGGTACGTACGTGTGGGGGGCGGGGGAGAGGACGACCTGGGCGCCGCGACCGGTCACCGCGTTGGCCACCGCCGTGCGGTCGCCGTTCCAGTACTGCACGACGGCCTTGTTCTGCGGCAGCGCCGTGCCGGCGTACTCGTTCCAGCCGACCACCGTCTTGCCGAGCGAGGCGACCGTCGCGCTGAAGGCGTTCACCATCGTGGTGTAGTTGGCATGGCTGGTGACGTGGGCCTCGTCGGCGCCGATGTGCAGGTACGGCCCCGGGGTCATGGCGGCGATCTGGGTCAGCACCTGCGTGACGAACTCGTACGTCGCCGTGCTGGCGGAGTCGAACGTCGAGTACCCGACGTTGCCGGTGCCGTTGGCCGGGGCGGTCTGCTGCCCGGCGACCGGCTTGGGCTGGGCGCCGGTCGTGTTCAACTGGGGGATGGCGTGCAGCGCCGCGTTGGTGTGCCCCGGCATGTCGATCTCCGGTACGACGGTCATGCCGTTCAGGCCGGCGTAGCGGACGATCTCGGCGTAGTCAGCCTTGGTGTAGAAGCCGGTGACACCCAACTCGGTGCCCATCAGCTGACCGTTGTCGTTGTAGGTCATGGCGGTGCGGCCGCTGACCGTGGTGAGCAGGCCGTAGTTGATGCTCGCCGGGTTGCTCGCCGGGTTGTCGATGGCGATCCGCCAGCCCTGGTCGTCGGTCAGGTGCAGGTGCAGACGATTGATCTTGTATTGGGCCGCGCCGTCGATGTACGCCTTGATCTCGCTCATCGGGTAGAAGCTGCGGGCGACGTCGAGCATCATGCCCCGGTGGGCGAACCGTGGATAGTCGGTGATGGTGACCGTCGGCACCGTCCAGGCGGCGCCGACGACGGTGTCGGACTCCACCCACTGGGGGAGGAGCTGCCGCAGCGTCTGCACACCGTTGAGCGCGCCGTTGGCCGTGTCGGCACTGATCTGGACCTTTGCGGTGGTGACGACGAGCCGGTACCCCTCGGCGGTCTGCCCGACGGGGCCCTTGCCGGGGCCGACCTCGACGACGACGGGCGCGGGCGCGGTGCTCTGGGTGACCACCGGCAGGGCATATCCGGTGGCGGGGCGTAGCAGGCCGGCGAGGTAGGTCGCGGGCGCGGTCGCCTGCGACCCGACGGCGACGATGGGCGTGCTCCGGTTCAGGGTGTACGGCGTGCCGCCGTTCTCCGTGATCGACACCGGTTTGGGCAGCAGGCCCAGTGTGGGCGCGGGTGCCGGCGCCGTGTCGTTCCAGATCTCGAACTCGGAGATCGAGTAGCCGTAGCCGGCCCACCGCCGGTGCCCCTGCATCCGCACGTGGGACACCGGCTGCGACGAGTTCACCGCGATGACGTCCGTGCGAGGGCAGGTGTCGCGCTGGACGCGGGTGACGTCGGTCCAGGTGGTGCCGTTGGCCGAGGTCTGCAGGGTGAAGTCACGGGCGCAGGCGTTGGGCCAGCTCAGTACGACGTGGTCGACCGTCGAGGGGGATGCCAGCCGGACCTGCACCCAGTTGTCGTCCTGGTACTTCGACGACCACCGGGTGTTGCGGTCACCGTCGTTGACGTGCGCGGCGACGAAGTCGGCGCGGTCGAGTTCGACGCTCGACGCGGTGGCGGTGCCGGTCCGGGCCAGGTTCACCGGCGCCGCGGCGGCCACGGCCGGCGTGCCGGACGGGACCGGTGCGCCGAGCGTCGCGGCGATCACCACGGCGACGTGTGCCGCGATCAGGCGGCGTCTCGGTCGGGTGGTGGGGCGGGAGCGCGGAATCGACATGGGACTCCTTCGTCCGTCGCCCGGATCGCCGGGCGGCTGGGGTGGCTCGGTACGCCGAAGTCTGTCCAAGCTCTTCAATTCAGTCAATGGGTTGCACATTAATCGGCCGCCCGGCGCGCAGGAGTCGGCAAGGGGTGGGCGTTGTCGCCGTCGAGCAGTCGCCCCTAGGCTGTCGACTCCAGACATCCGACGTCTTACAACGCGAAGCGGCGCGCTCAGCTCGGCCATTTTAGTCCGGAGGGTTGACAGGATTCGTCGAGTCGCCAAAGATTCGCTTACCTTGAGCCGCCTGCCGGGAAAGGGGCACCCCCAATGTCCGACCTGGTCTACGGAGGACCACCGTGCCGATAGACGTCCAACCGCCCCGGACACGTGGGCCGGAAACCACCCGTGCGGCGTCGCCGCCGCGCCGCGCCGTACCGCTGCTGGTGTGGAACGTGATCGCCGTCGTGCTCGGCCTCGGCATCTGGACCGTTCTCGCCCGGGTCGGGGTGTCGGGCCTTCCCGGGCCGAAGGCGGTCGCCATCCGCGCCGGTGAACTCGCGATGGACGGCACCCTGCTCGACGACAGCCTCGCCAGCCTGCGCCGGGTGCTCATCGGGTTCGCGCTCGGCAGTGCCCTCGCGGTGCCGGTCGGCTTCCTCATGGGCTGGTACCGCACCGCCCGCGGCCTGATCGAGCCCTACGTGCAGTTCTTCCGCACGATCCCGCCCCTGGCCGTCATCCCCCTGGCCATCCTGCTCATGGGCATCGGGGAGACCCCGAAGATCTTCGTCATCTTCCTCGCCGCGTTCCTGTCCTGCGTCGTGTCGACGTTCCAGGGCGTGGTGAGCGTCGACACCACCATGATCAACGCTGCCCGGGTGCTCGGTGCCAACGACGCCGTGGTGTTCCGCCGGGTCATCGTTCCGGCCTCCACCCCGTTCATCCTGGTCGGCATGCGCGTCGGCCTCGGCGCGGCGTGGGCGACCCTGGTGGCCGCCGAGCTGATCGCCGCGCAGGAAGGCCTCGGCTACCGGATGCAGCAGGCGCAGATCTACTACGACCTGCCGAGCATCTTCGTCGGCCTCATCACCATCGGCGTGCTCGGCCTGATCATGGACCGGCTCCTGCTCACCGTAGGAAAGCGCCTCACCGGATGGCAGGAAGGCCGATGACCGAGAAGATCTCCTTCCGCTCCACCACCCGCACCTTCGAGGTGGGCGGCAAGCCGTTCCACGCGCTGCAGAACGTCGACCTGGACATCGCCGACCGTGAGTTCGTCACCGTGGTCGGCCCGTCCGGCTGCGGCAAGTCGACCCTGATGAACATCGCGGCCGGCCTGATCGAACCCACCGGCGGTGAGGTGCTCGTCGACTCGCGGCCGGTGCGGGGGCCCGGCCCGGAGCGCGGCGTCATCTTTCAGCAGTACGCCCTCTTCCCCTGGCTGACCGTGCGCCAGAACGTCGAGTTCGGTCTCCGGATCGCCAAGGTCGGGCGGGTCGAGCGGCGACGACGGGCGCAGCACTTCATCGACCTCGTGGGCCTCACCGACTTCGCGGACGCGCTGCCCCGGATGCTGTCCGGTGGCATGCGGCAGAGGTGCGCCATCGCCCGCGCGTACGCCGTCGACCCCGGCGTCCTGCTCATGGACGAACCCTTCGGCGCCCTCGACGCCCTCACCCGGGTGCAGATGCAGGATCAACTGCTGGCCACCTGGGGCTCCGAGCGACGGACCGTCCTGTTCATCACCCACGACGTCGACGAGGCCGTCTACCTCGCCAACCGGGTCGTCGTCATGGCGGCCAGGCCAGGCCGGGTGCACGAGGTCATCGACGTCGACCTGCCGTACCCGCGTACCGAAGCCGTCCGCCTCTCGCCGGAATTCTCCCGGATCCGTAATCGGGTCTGGCGCGCTGTCTACCACCAGACCCCTCAGGAAGGTGCATCGCTATGAGCCCTCTCTCCCGTCGCGCCGTGCTCGCCGGTCTCGCCGGCCTCGGCGCCACCGCAGCCCTCGCCGCCTGCGGCGACGACGACCAGTCCGGATCCGGCGGCTCCGGCAGCCAGCCGGTGAAGCTGGGCTACATTGCCGACTTCACCGGCGCGAGCCTCATGGCGATCGCCGACGACAAGAAGCTGTGGGCCCAGCACGGCCTCAAGCCGGACCTGAAGGTCTTCACCAACGGGCCCCTGCAGGTGCAGGCCCTCGGCGCGGGCGACCTCGACTTCGGCTACCTGGGCCCGGGCGCTCTGTGGCTGCCGGCCTCCGGCAAGGCCCGGGTCATCGCCATCAACTCGCTCGGTTTCGCCGACCGGCTCATCGCCCAGCCGGGCATCACGTCCGTCGCCGCGCTCAAGGGCAAGAAGATCGGCGTGCCGGAGGGCACCTCCGGCGACATGATCGTGCGGCTGGCCCTGAAGCGCGCCGGGCTCTCCATCGACGACGTGCAGAAGGTCGCGATGGACCCCAGCACGGTGGTCACCGCGTTCGGGTCGGGTCAGATCGACGCGGCCGGCATCTGGTACCCGCTCATCGGCACCATCCAGAAGCGGGTGCCGAAGCTGGCGGAGCTGGCCAAGAACGACGACTTCTACCCGGAGATCAGCTTCCCGTCCGCCTATGTCGGGCGCAACGACGTGGTGACCGGCAAGCCGGAACTGGTCAAGAAGGTGCTCGCGGTGCTGCGTGCCGCCAACGACGAGCGGGCGGCCGACGTGGACCGGGCGGTCGAGGTCACCGCGAAGTTCCTCAAGTCGGCCCCGGTCGACCAACTGCGCGCCGAGGCCACCAACGCCCGGTTCCTGCCGTCGGCGGAACTTGCCGCCAAGTCGCAGGACGGCACCGTCGCGGGCTGGCTCACCAGCCTCAACGGCCTCTTCAAGGACCTGGGCAAGCTGCCGAACGTGGTCGACCCCAGCACCTACTACGACGCCGCCGCGTACGCGTCCTGAGCCCAGTCGCGTGAGAAAGGATCAACCCGTGCGGCCCAACATCGTCTTCATCATGGCCGACGACCACGCCGCGCACGCGGTGGGCGCCTACGGAAGCAAGATCAACGAGACGCCGCACATCGACCGCATCGCGGTCGGCGGTGCCCTGCTGGAGAACTGCTTCTGCACCAACTCGTTGTGCGCGCCCAGCCGGGCCACCATCCTCACCGGCACCTACAACCACGTCAACGGCGTGCAGACGTTGTCGACCGAGTTCGACAACCGGCAACTCGTCTTCCCGGAGCTGCTGCGTCGCGCCGGCTACCAGACCGCCCTCGTCGGCAAGTGGCACCTCGGGCACGGTCGCGAGCACGACCCCCGTGGTTTCGACTACTGGGAGGTGGTGCCCGGCCAGGGCCGCTACCGCGATCCCGTCTTCATCGGCATGGACGGCAGCGAACAGGTCCGTCCGGGCTACTGCACGAACATCATCACCGACCTGGCCGTCGACTGGCTCGACCAGCGTGACCCGCAGCGGCCCTTCTGCCTGCTGGTCCACCACAAGGCACCACACCGCAACTGGGAACCCGACGACAAGCACCGCGACATGTACCTCGACGACGTGGCCGTGCCGGGATCGTTCGACGACGACCACTCGGGGCACGCCGCTGCCGCTCGGGCCGCCCGGATGCGGGTGGACCGTGACCTGACCGCCGACGACATCAAGGAGATGCTGCCTCCACACCTCGATCCCGACGAGGCCGCGCTCTGGACCTACCAGCGGTACATCAAGGACTACCTGCGGTGCGTCGCCAGCGTCGACGACAACGTCGGCCGCCTGCTCGACTACCTCGACGAGCATGGTCTGACCGACGACACCATCGTCGTCTACACGTCCGACCAGGGCTTCTTCCTCGGTGACCACGGCTGGTACGACAAACGGTTCATGTACGAGGAATCGCTGCGGATGCCGTTTCTGATCCGCTACCCGTCGGAGATCCCGGCCGGCTCCACCACCGGAGCGCTCGCCATGAACGTCGACTTCGCCCAGACGTTCCTCGACTACGCCGACGTGCCGGCCGACCCCCGCATGCAGGGACGCTCACTGCGACCGCTCCTGCGCGGCGAGGACATCGTCGACTGGCGGCAGTCGGTGTACTACCGCTACTGGGAACACGACGACGACGAACACCACGTGTGGGCGCACTACGGCGTACGCACCCACGACCACAAGCTCGTCTACTACTACGCCGACGGGCTCGGCCTGCCCGGCACCTCCGCCACGGCACAGGAACCGGAGTGGGAGCTGTTCGACCTGCGGGCCGACCCCTGGGAGATGCGCAGCGTCCACGACGACCCGGCGTACGCGCAGATCCGGGCGGCGCTCACCGAGGAACTCGCCCGCGTCCAGCGGGAGTGTGGTGACGCCCCGTGGCAGTCCCCGGTGCCGGTCATCGGGTGACGGACGAGTCGACCAGCCGAAGCGAGCCGACGGGACCAGCCGACCGCCGCTGGCCGCGCCGGGTCTACGGGGTGGGCACGGAGCCGGACCCGCGGTTCACCCTCGCCAACGAACGTACGTTCCTCGCGTGGCTGCGGACCGCGCTGGGTCTCATGGTGGCCGCCGCGGCCGTCAAGGCCTTCGGCACGGACGGCTCGCAGTGGGCGGCGGTCGTCCTGGCGGTGCTCGCCGTCGGGGTGGCCGCCGAAGCGTTCCCCCGGTGGAGCCGCAATGAACGGGCGCTGCGGCTTCAGTTACCGCTGCCGTCCACCCCCGTCGCGGTCGTGTCGGCGGTGGGGGTGGTCGCGGCCGGCGTGATGATCGCCGTCGTGGTGCTCATCTGATGGAGCCCCCGCGGCTCGCCGACCGGGGAGCGCAGGCCGAACGCACTCTGCTCGCGTGGCTTCGTACGGCTCTGGCGACGGCGACGGTGCTGGTTGCCGTCGGCCGGGAGTTGGTGCCACGTCATCCGTTCGCCGCTGGGATCGTGCTGGCCTGCGCACCGCTGGCCGTCGCGGTGGCCGCGCTGGCTCGACGCCGGTATCGCACCATCCGGCTGCCCACCGGGCTCGGGCGCTCCGACGGCGCCGCTCTGCTGGCTGTTGCCGGAACGCTGGTGGCGGTCGGTGGTGTGGCGATTCTTGCCCACGTCCTCGCCCGCTGAGGGCGACAGGTGCTGCCGTCCCGGGGCGATGATAGGGGCGCCCCGGGACGGCGAGGGCGGTCAGGCCGCCGATCCGTACAGGTTGATCTCGGCGGCGGAGGCGTACCCGGCCCCGTTCGCGGCGCGGGTGGTGCGCAGACGTACGTGCCGGGTCGTGGTGGGCGCGAAGACGGCCGACTTCAGGGCACTGCCGGGGCCGAAGGTGCCGGCGGCGATCTGGGTCCAGGTGGTGCCATCGGTGCTGGTCTGGATCTGGTAGTCCGCGATGGTGCCGTTGGTGCCTCCGTCCTGACGGGGAAGGTAGTCGAGTCTGTCGATGCGGAAGTTGCCGCCGAGGTCGATGGTGAGCTGGTGCGGCATGGGGGCGACACCGCCGACGTAACGGGTGTGCCAGATGGTGGCGGGATTGCCGTCGATGGCGTTGGCGGCGACGCCGTTCTCGCCGACGGTCTCGACGCTGTCCGCCGTCGCGGTCCAGCGGCTACGGGGCAGCTGCGGGCTGTCTCCGCCGCCGATCGGCTCGTCGGTGGGTACGGCCTGGAACACGGCCACCTCGAACGGCGCCAGCGTGATGCTCACCGGTGCGGCCGGACCCGACACGAAGCCGGAGCGCCGCCCGTCGCGCTCGGTGAACCGGTACCGCTGGTGGGTCCCACCAGGCAGCTCGAAGGCCGTCTGCGGGTTGACCGTGAAGCTCTGCGTGGACGCCGACGGGTTACGCAGCATCAGCATCCCCTTGGACGCGCCCGCCGAGGAGTTCCAGGCGGCCGTGCCGTAGACCGCGCCCGCAGCCGGGTCACCGCCGACCCAGTGCACGTCGCTGAGCAGCCCCTGGTTGGCGCGGGCCCATGTGGCGTTGGCCGCCACGGTGTCCCAGAACCAGGCCGCGCCCGGCCGGTTCGCGTCGACGAGCGTGTTGCGTACGTAGAGTTCCTGGAGGCTGAGCCCGAGCGCGAAGTAGGTGCGGATGTCCTGGGACACCTCGGCCTGGACACTGGGCTTGGTCAGGTCGTAGTCGGCGGTGAACTGCGGTGTGCGGTCGGAGAAGATGATCCCGTGGTTCATCAGGCTCGGGATCGGGAACAGCGGGTTCTGCGTGGTGATGTTGCGGAACGTCTCCGAGTCGCGGTAGTTGACGTAGCGCTGCTGTGCGCTGCCGGCGCCGACCAGGCCCGCGTCGTGCCCGTCGCGCCAGATGGAGTCGGTGTACCACAGCCAGTACGGCGAGCCCCAGGTGCCGACGGTCGCGTTGACGAACACGTCCTTCTGGTGCGCGCGCAGGTCGCCAGTCAGCCCGAGCAGGGCCTCGTAGTCGGCGATGTAGTTGGCGTTCGGCCCGGACTGGTAGAGCCCGCCGCCGATGCCGTCGAGCTTGAAGCCGCGTACCCCCTGGTTGTCCATCATGTCGAAGGCGACCGACCGGAACCGGTCGTAGTAGCGGGCGCCGCCGAGTTTGAACTGACCGCCGCTGTGGGTCTCCAGCCGCTGGTCGGCCGGCTTGCTCGCGTTGACGGCCTGGCGGGTGGCGGCGCTGCTGCCGTACCCGCCGAACGGTGACATCCACACCGACATCGATGCGCCGTACTGCGCGGCGGCGGTCTTCTGCGGCGCGAAGCCGGTGGGGAACTGGGTCGGGTCGAACGACCACACGTTCAGATTCGTCTCGTCGACCTGTGGGACGCGCAGATAGTCCCAGCCGTCGTCGACCCAGAAGCTGTCGATGGTGGCGCCGCGGTTGCGCAGTTGGGTGCCGAACAGGTTGATGGCCCGGGTCAGCTCCGCGCTGTTGATCACCTCGCCGGGTGGCTTGAGGTCCAGCCAGCTCTGGTAGTGCAGGAACGTCCGACGGTCGTGGGCCCGCTCGCGTTGCAGGTAGTACTGGAACGAGCGGCGTAGCTGCCCGGCTGGCGAGACACCGATGGAGGCGGTGTAGACCCACGACGTGCCGGCGGTGAGGTCCCCGGCGCGGGGCACCACGATGTCGACGGCGGACCCGTTCACGGTCGCCTTCGCCATCGGGTTCTCGATGCCGACGAACACCGTCTCGTTGCCGGCCGTGCCGTGCACGACCGGGCTGCCGTCGTCGCTGCCGAGCACCCGTGCGTTGGTCAGGCCCAGCTCCACCAGGCGCAGGGAGGTCACGTCGAACGTGCCGGCCACCGAGCGCACCGTGAAGCGGTGCTGAACGGAGTTTGCCCCGCCGCGCAGCCGTACCTGCCACTGCACGTCGAGCGTCCGCGTGCCGCCGCCGTACCGGAAGGTGGTGGTCACCGCCTGGCCGGCGAAGCGTTCCGCGAGCCGCGCCGACCCGGCGTTCGCCGGCAGGTCGCTGACCACGGGACCGGCGGAGACCGCCGTGTTCGCCGTCGTGATGGTGCTGCCGTCGGCCAGGGTGAGACTGAAGAGCCCGCGCAGACTCATCGGCACGGTGGTGTTCGCCGCCCGGTTGTCGAACCGGGTCAGCGACACCGTGCTGCCGAGCACGCTCCACGTGGTCGACAGCGCCGCGTTGGCCAGGGTGAAGCTGCCGCCGGACAGCGACGCCGTGGCCGCCCCCGGCTGCACACCGGGGAAGACCAGGCCGGCGGCGTCGGTGTAGGCCGGGTCGGCCGGGACCGCCGCGCCGGCCGGGGCCGGGTGGCCCCCGACCGTAGCGACGGCACCGGCGACGAGGCCGAGGACCAGAGCGATCGTGACGGGTCGCCGTGGCGACCGTGTTCTTCTGTGCTGCATCGCTCCTCCAACGGTGATTCAGGCGGTGGGAGTGCTCCAGCGCTGGTTGGCGGCGTTGGTGCAGGGCCAGAGGATGAGCCTGGTGCCGTTGGCGGTCGCGCCGCCGTTGGCGTCGAGGCACTTGCCGCCGGTCCGGTAGCTGCCCGAGGCGGCGTCGTAGGTCCAGCGCTGGGTCGTGGCGCTGGTGCAGGCACCAATCACGATCGTGGTGCCGTCGGTCAGGCTTCCGTTCGCCGGTTCCAGGCACTTGCCGAGGGCGGTGAGGGCGCCGTCATTGCGGTGGGTCCACGTCTGGTTGGGCCCGCTGTTGCAGTCCCAGAGGTTGACCGCGGTGCCGTTGGTGGTGTTGCTCCCGGGAATGTCGACGCAGCGGCTGCTCGCGGCGCCGGTGATGACGCCCTTCTTCGGGCCGAAGACCTCGAACTCCCAGAGGGAGTAGCCGAAGGTGGTGGCCCGTGCGGTTCCCTGCATGCGCACGTACCGGGCGGTGGTGTTCAGCAGGTGTTCGTCGAGGCCGCCGTCCCCGGCGGTGACGGTCACGGCGGTGGTCCAGGCCGTGCCGTCGGTGGAGGTCTGGATTTGGTACGCCCTCGCGTAGGCGGCCTCCCAGCGCAGTGCGACGCGGGAGAGTTCCTGGCTGCTGCCGAGGTCGACCTGGATCCAGCTCGGGTCGGTGTAGGCCGAGGACCAGCGCGTGCCGAGGTCGCCGTCCACCGCCGCCGAGGCCGGGAAGGCGGCCGTCTCGGTCGACGACGCGGTCACCGGACGGTTGGTTGCCAGGTTGCCGGTCACCACGGCCGGGCCGCCGGGAGCCCGACCGATGCGGTCGATGATCGCGCTGAAGGCGGTGTACGTGGCGGCCGGCTTCGGCGACCCCCAGGTCTGCTGGGCGACCACGCGCAGGATCGTCCGGATGCCCGCGGTGACCTGCTCCTCGGTCTCGGCGTTTGGGTAGTCGCACCAGACGTGCACGACAGTGCCGAGGTTGCGGGAGGGGGCGTTGACGGTGTTGTTGCCCTGGAACAGATCCGGGTTCCAGCTTTCGTAGCCCCACGTCACGTTCGGCTTGCCGACGCCGAGGATGTAGTAGGTGGGGTTCCACGCCTGGTTGGAGATGGTGTGCCCGCGGTCCAGTAGGGCCTGCGGGGTGATGCCGTAGTTGTACCAGACCTCGACGTGGATGTTCGATGCCGGCCGGATGGTGCCGTCCGTGCCGATGCCGTCGTTCCACATGCGGGTGGTCTTGCCGCCGGCACGGACGATGTCGTTGGCCCAGTTGATGAAACCGTAGTAGGTGTCCTTCGCGGTGGCGTTCGGCCCGTAGGTCGCGCGGGCGTACGTCAGCAGCTGCGGGTAGGAGGCGTAGTTGCCGACGTACTCGTCCGCGCCGATGTGCCAGTACCGGCCGGGGAACAGCGGCAGGAACTCGGTGATGAGGTCCCGAGCGAGGGTGTAGGCGCCGGGCTTGGACAGGTCGAGGTAGTAGGGGTTGCGGTTGCCGTTGGTGTCGGCGAGCTGGAGGTCCGGGTGGTCGGCCAGGATGGCGTTCATGTGGCCCGGCATGTCGATCTCGGGAATGACCTCGATGTGGTACTGGGTGGCCAGGGCGATGAGGTCGCGGATCTGCTGTTTGGTGTAGTACTGCTCCGACACCACCTCCGGGTGGGTGGTGCTCTCCAGCCGGAATCCGAACGTGTCGGACAGGTGCAGGTGCAACCGGTTCATCTTCAGGTAGGCGAGTTCCTTGACGTGTCGACGGAGCCAGTCGACGGTGAAGTACTTGCGGCCCACGTCGACCATCAGACCGCGTTCGGACTTCGTCGGGGCGTCGGTGGTCGTGCCGGCCGGCACCGTGCTGGACTGCTTGAGCAGTTGCAGTACGGTCCGGGTCCCGTAGAAGGCGCCAGCGTCGGTCGAGCCCTGGATGGCGATGCTCGACCCGACCGTCATCGTGTAGCCCTCGGCGGGTTGGCTGCCGCCCAGGGTCAGCCGGATGTCGCTGGCGGCGGCGGTTCCGGTGGTGACCGGGACGGTGCGGCCGGTCAGGTCACGCAGGTCGGCGGCGAACGTGGCCGCGTCGTCGTTGAGCTGCGCGGTGTACGCGGGATCGACCACGATGCGGGTCGTGGCGCCGAAGGTGTAACTGCCGGTGCCCGCCGTCCACTGCTTCAGTGCCGGGATGACCTGTAGATCACCCGGTACGGCCGAGGCCGGTGTCGCTGGCACGGTCAACAGTGCGGCGGCGAGGACTCCCACCGCTCCGGTGACGCTGATACGTCGAAGACGCATGAACCGCTCCTCTCAAGAAAACGCTGGAAATCAGCAGGACGACGGGTTGGCGGTGCTGTCGGTCGCGTACGCGGTGAGCGTCGCGACCTGCGGGACGCCGCGCGCGGCGGTCACCCGCAGCCGCAGCCGGTCGCTGGTCACGGCGGCGGACAGCGGCACGATCCGCTTGTATCCGACCGATCCGGCTGCGGCGACCTGCTGCCAGGCACCGTTGACCCAGGCGTCCACGGCGAACGCTTCGATGCGCTGGCCGTTGCCGACCGACTCCTGAAGCAGGACCCGGTCGAACGTGCGTGCCCGACAGGCGGTCAGCTCGACCGAGCCGGTGGTGGCGCTGCCCGTGGGCGACCAGTACGTGCCCAGGGCCGCATCGGTGAGGGCGGCGTGCGTGCCGGTGGCACCGGCCTTGGCGAACAGTTCCCGGGCGTACCGGCCGCGTTTGGTGGCGCCGAACCCGTCGAGGGCGGTGACGTCGGGTGCGTCGATCACGCCGGCCCGATTCGGCGGGATGTTGAGCAGCAGGTTGGCGTTACGACCCACCGCGTTCTCGTAGAGCCGCAGGAGGGCGTCCGGTTGTTTGACCGAACCGTTCTGGGCGGAGTGCCAGAACCAGCCGGGTCGGATCGAGACGTCCGCTTCGGCCGGGTACCACGACAGGTACGTGATCGTCCCCAGGTTGCGTCCGATCAGCGCGCTGGAACCCAGATCGCTCGATGCGGCACCACCCAGCAGGTCGTCGTCGCGGTTCAACGCACCCGGATCGGTGCCCTTGAACGGCAGGGCGCTCCATTCGTCGGCGCGGAACGCCCCGGACTCGGAGCCGATCCAGCGCACGTCCGGGCCGTTGATCGCGATCGTGGCGTCGGGTTGCAGGGTCCGGATCAGCCGGTACCAGTCACCGACCTGGTATGCCTGCGGGTACGCGGTGTACGGGTTGGCCCCGTCGAACCACACCTCGGCCATCGGCCCGTACTCGGTGAGCAGTTCGTAGAGCTGGTTGAGGAAGTAGGCGTTGTAGTCGTCGGCGTTGTACGCGTACGTCTGCGTCGGGGTGCGAGTGTCCCCGGCGACGAGCGTCGGGATGGTCACCGACCGTTTGGCGCTGCCGTTGCCGAAACGGTCGCCGCCGCGCCGGCCGGGAATCTCCGCGCCGTCGGCGGGGGAGAGGTAGAAGCCCACGGCCAGACCGGCGGCGCGGGCGGCGTCGACGGTGGCGCGCAGGATGTCGCTCTGGCTCGTCCGGCCCCACCAGGGGCTGCTGCGTACCGAGTGGGAGCTGTACCGCGACGGGTAGAGCAGGAACCCGTCGTGGTGCTTGACGGTCAGGATGACCTGCTTGAAGCCGTTGCGCTTGAGCACGTCGATCCACTGTGTGGGGTTGACCGTGGTGGGGTTGAACTGGGCGGGGTCCTCGTTGCCGCTGCCCCACTCGACGTCGGTGAAGGTGTTCATGCCGTAGTGCAGGAAGGCGGTCAGCTCGCGCTGCTGCCACGCCAGCTGGCCGGTGGTGGGGGTGACCTGGGCGGCCTTCTGCCGGATCCGGTCGAGCGTGTCGCAGGGGTCGACGGCGATGACGTTGGCCGGGGTGACCGGGCCGCTGGTGCCGGGATTGCCCGCGCAGCCGGCCGGCGGTGGTGTGCCACCGCAGATCGGCGCGTCGAGCTGGAAGTCGGCCGGGCCGGCGGCACCGGTCATCGACGCGAGTGCGATGGCGTCCAGCGTGCCGTGCCAGCCGCGGTTACGCGTGCCGGCGTCGTTGCCGAAGCTCAACAGACCCTGTGCGGCGTTGGCCGCGGCGACCGGCGTGGTGACGGTGGTGCCGATCTGGCAGCCGTTGACGTACGCGTTGAGGCGGGCCGTGGAGTCGCTGACGTACTCGTAGGCCAGCGCCACGTGGGTGTCCTGCGTGTTGGACAGGTTGGGCCCGCTCTGCCGGGTGTCGTGGTACGGCGCGTCCGGCCCGTACATGCCGAACTCGGTCGTGTTCTGTGAGCCGCTGGCATAGCGGTAGTAGCCGCCGCCGGCGAGGCTGAGCACCGTGTCGAAGGTGATGGTGGCGCCGCTCTGACGGCGCACCAGCGCCTCGGCCAGCAGGCTCTTGTTGACGTACTTCGCGCTGGTCACCGGGACCCGGGGGGAGAACCCGATGCCGGTGCCGCCGCCGGTGAGCGTGACGGCCGAGCCGCTGATCGTCTCGCTGCCGGCCAGTCGGGTGAGTTGCCCGTCGACCAGTTCCCCGGTCGAGGGGGTGTAGCCGGTGGTGGAGGTGAACGTGCCGCTGAAGCCGACGTCGAGCAGCGGTTGGTAGTCGGCGGCGGCGACGCGCCACTGCTGGTTGGTGGCGGTGGTGCAGGGCCAGAGGATCAGTGGGGTGTTGTTGGCGGTGCTGGCGCCGTTGGCGTCGAGGCAGGTGCCGGTGGCCTGGTTGCGGAGGGTCTTGGCGGTGGTGTCGTAGGTCCAGCGTTGGTTGGTGGCGGTGCCGCAGGTGGTGATGGTGGCGGCGGTTCCGGTGGTGGCGAGGCATTTGCCGCGGTTGCGGATGGTGTTGTCGGCCTGGCGGGTCCAGATCTGGTTGGCCGCGCCGGAGCAGTCCCAGAGGATCAGGGCGGTGCCGTCAGTGGTGGCGGCGCCGGGTACGTCGACGCAGCGGCCGCTGGCCACCCCGACGATCGTGCCGTCGGCGGCGGCCGGGGCCGCGGCGGCCGGTGCTGCCGGTGCGGTGAGCTGGACCAGGTACGTGCCGAGCAGGGCCAGGGTGGCCAGGGCTGTGCCGCTGACGCGCGCGGGGCGGCGCAGGGTGGGGGTCACGGGGTGTCCTCTCCGGGCACGGGTCAGAAAGGGGTGGTGCGGGGGTGTGCGATGTGAGGCGGTTGCTACATCAGCCACTGCTGGTTGGTGGCGGTGGTGCAGGGCCAGAGGATGAGGGTGGTGTTGTTGGTGGTGCCGCCGCCGTTGGCGTCGAGGCAGGTGCCGGTGGCCTGGTTGCGGAGGGTCTTGGCGGTGGTGTCGTAGGTCCAGCGTTGGTTGGTGGCGGTGCCGCAGGTGGTGATGGTGGCGGCGGTTCCGGCGGTGGTGCCGGCGGGGGCGAGGCATTTGCCGCGGTTGCGGATGGTGTTGTCGGCCTGGCGGGTCCAGGTCTGGTTGGCCGCGCCGGAGCAGTCCCAGAGGATCAGGGCGGTGCCGTCGGCGGTGGCGGCGCCGGGTACGTCGACGCAGCGGCCGCTGGCCACCCCGGTGATCGTGCCGTCCGTGGTGGCGGACACCGCCTGGTAGCGGTGGCCGGCCTCGGCGGTGAAGCTCACCTGGTTGCCGGAGCGGGTCACCGGCACGGTCTGGTTGGTGGTCAGGTCGACCAGCGGTGCGGTCGCCAGCAGCGGGTTACGAACCGTCAGGGTGCCGCTGCTGCCGGCGGTCAACGTGATCCGGCTGGCCAGCCGGTTGCGCCACTCCGCGTCCACGGTCACGTTGCCGCGTGCCTTGAGGCCGCTGACCGAACCGACCGGCCATGCCACCGGCACGGCTGGCAGGACGTCGAGGACGCCGTTCTGGCTCTGCAGCAGCATCTCCGCCATTCCGGCGGTGGCCCCGAAGTTGCCGTCGATCTGGAACGGCGGGTGGGTGTCGAACAGGTTCGCGAGCGTGCTGCTCTTGAGTTGTTCGGCGAGCATCTTGTGGGCGTGGTCGCCGTCGAGCAGCCGAGCCCAGAAATTGATCTTCCAGGCCTTGCTCCAGCCGGTGCCACCGTCGCCGCGTGCCGTCAGGGAAACCTTGGCGGCGTTGGCGAGGGCAGGGGTGGTCAGTGGCGAGATCTGCCGACCCGGGTGCAGGGCGTACAGGTGCGAGACGTGCCGGTGGTCGTTCGTCGGGCTGTCCCAGTCCGCCTTCCACTCCTGCAACTGGCCCCAGGAGCCGATCCGCAGGCCGGGGTCGAGCTTGTTCAGCGTGGTCTGCCACTGCGAGCGCAGGGTGGCGTCGACGCCGAGCGTGGTGCTCGCCTCGATGGTGTTGGTGAGCAGATCCCACACGATCTGCTCGCTCATCGACGCGCCGGCCGAGAAGTCACCCTGCTCCGGTGAGTAGCTGGGTGAGACGACCAGCTTGCCGTCGCGAGGATCGACGCGCAGGTTGGCCCGCCAGAACTCCGCGGCCTCCTTCATCGCCGGGTACGCCTGATCGCGCAGGAACGCGGTGTCGCGGGTGAAGCGGTAGTGCTCGTAGAGGTGCTGGCACAACCACGCGGCAGCCTCCGGGAACCAGAAGGCGGTCGCCCAGTCCTGGACACCGGTGAAGCCGTACGGGTTGGTGCTGAGGTGGGTGACCCAGCCGGTCGTACCGTAGATGTTCTGCGCGGTGCTCCGGCCAGGCGCCCGCAGGGCGTCGATGAAGTCGAACAGCGGCGTGGCGGTCTCGGACAGGTTCGTGGTCTCCGCCGGCCAGTAGTTCATCTGGACGTTGACGTTGGTGTGGTAGTCGGCCTGCCACGGCGGGTTGTTGGAGTTGTTCCAAATGCCCTGCAGGTTGGCGGGTAGGGAGCCGCCGCGCGACGACGCGATGAGCAGGTACCGGCCGAAGGAGAAGTACAGCGACTCCAGCGCGCGGTCCTGGGCCCGTCCGGCGGCGCCGGTGTAGGCCGAGCGCAGCTCGTCGGTGGGGATGTTCGGCATCTGCCCGCCCACGTTGAGCCGGACGCGGTCGAAGAGCGTCTTGTAGTCGGCGAGATGAGCCGTGCGCAGTGCCGCGAACGTGGAGGCCGCCGCACCATCGACCGCCTGGGTCACCTGGGCGTGGGGGTCGGCGCCGCGGTAGGCGGGGTAGGTGTCGGCGTACGACGTGGCGGCGGACAGCACGAGGAACGCCGAGTCGGCGCCGGCGACGGTGATCCGGTCGGTGCCATCGGTCCGGGTGCCGCCGGTGGTCACCACCCGGTACTGGGTTTCGTGGATCAGCCCGTTGCCGGGCAGCGCACCTCGGGCGGTGATCCGGCCGTTCGCCACCGTGACGGTGCTGCCGGGCTGGGCCGAGGCGGGACGCAGGACGAACGAGACCTTCCCGGCCTGGCTGGCCGACAGCCGGGCGACGATCACGTTGCGGGGGTAGCTGGCGAAGTACTCGCGCTGGTAGGTCACCCCGCTGTGGGTGTACCCGACGCGGGCGGTGCCCTCGGCGAGGTCCAACTCGCGTCGGTAGCCGCTCACCGTGGCCGGGGTGCCGGTCATGTCGAGGTACATGTCGGCGAGGTTCTGGTACGACCCGAATCCGGTGGCCGGCTGGCCGAGCGCGGTGGCGACCGCGCCGGGCGCCATCCGTCCGTCCCGGTCGATCTGGGCCTGCACGCCAGCCAGGGCTCCGGGCCGTGGTGACGTCCAGTTGCCGTGGTTGTAACCGGTGGCGCCGGGCCCGCCCGTCCACAGTGTCTTCTCGTTGAGCTGTAGGCGCTCGGTCTGGATGCCACCGAAGACCATGGCACCGAGCGCGCCGTTGCCCAGCGGCAGCGCGTTGCTCTCCCAGTTGGCGGCGGGCTCGTCGTACCAGAGCGCCAGCCCGGGGTCGGCGGCGGCTTCGGCCTCGGCCTCCGCCTCGGCTGGAGCGAAGCCGGACACGGAGGTCAGGCACGCGGCCACGAGAAGGACCGCGGCTGCGGCCCGCAGGACTTTCTGGATACTGCCGGTCACAGGCATAGGGCCTCCTCTATGCCATGGGAGTTAACGTGGGATGTATATTTTTGTCAATGGCTCGAACGCCTAAGTCTGATGTGGTCACCCGCGACGAAGATCGCGACCTCGATGGCGAACCGCCAGCCCATCTCGGCCTATTGCTCTGATCGACGGCACCTGCTAGACATCCGATGTCCGAGCTCATACCTTCAGAAACACCCGATGTTTGCGGGACGGTGCGAGTGAAGCTTCTACGAGTAGGGCATCCCGGCGAGGAACGCGCGGCCATCCTTGAGCCCGCGTGCTGACCGTCGACGCGCACCATCACCTCTGGGAAAATCCGGCCGCCTACGCCTGGCTCGACGACGACCGGATGCGGTCGATCCGTCGCCCGTTCACGGTGGGCCAGTGGCAGGCGCAACTGCGCGCCGCCCAGGTCGACTGCTCCGTTCTCGTGGAGGGCGGGCGATGCGACGAGGCGGAGTCGGATGACCTGCTCCGGTGGGCGGCCGAGGCGCCGCAGATCACCGGCGTGGTGCTGTGGGCGGACCTGACCGACCCCGGGTTGGAGGCCCGCATTGCCCGGCACCTCCGGCGCTCCGGTGGCGAACGGGTGGTCGGTGTCCGCGCCCAGATCCAGGCCGAGCCGGACCCGGATTACCTGGACCGCACGGACGCGCGCCACGGCGTGCGTGTCGTTGCGTCGGCCGGGCTGGCCTTCGACCTGGTCGTCCGGGTGGACCAGTTGCCTGCCGCGGCCCGGGCCGCGGCAGCGCTGCCGCACGTCCGCTTCGTCCTCGACCATCTGGGCAAGCCGGAGATCCGGGCAGGCACGCCCGGATTGGCCCGGTGGCGCGGGTCGTTGGCGGCGCTTGCCGAGCAGCCCAACGTCACGGCAAAGGTGTCCGGGCTGGTGACGGAGGCGGACTGGGCCTCGTGGCGCGCCACCGACCTGCGACCGTTCGTCCGCGAGGCGCTCGACCGTTTCGGGCCGGACCGCTTGATGTTCGGTTCCGACTGGCCGGTGTGCCTGCTCGCCGGCAGCTACGGCCGGGTCCGGGCGGCGCTGCACCAGGCGTTGCCGCCGCTGTCCGAGGCAGACTCCAGTGCGATCTTCGGAGGCACCGCGGCGCGGGTCTACCAACTGAGGGTGTAACCCCCGCGATCATGGCAACGGCCCCTACCCTGAACATTTTGCGGAGGCAGCGATGGCTCTCACCGACGAGGCGATCGGCAAGATCAAGACGATGATCACGTCGGGTGAGCTCGGCCCCGGCGATCGACTGCCCAAGGAGGCGGACCTGGCCCGGCGGCTCGGTCTGTCCCGCAACTCCCTGCGCGAAGCGGTGAAGGCGCTGTCCATCATCCGCATCCTGGATGTCCGCCAGGGCGACGGCACCTATGTCACGAGCCTTGCCCCACAGTTGCTGCTCGACACGCTCGGCTTCGTCGTGGACTTCCACCGCGACGACACCGTGCTGGAATTCCTGGAGGTCCGGCGCATCCTTGAGCCAGCCGCCACGGCGTTGGCCGCGCAGCGGATGGGTGCCGAGGACATCGCCGACCTCCAGGCGGTGCTCGACAGCCTCGGCGACACTCCCGACGTCGAGGCACTGGTCGCCAACGACCTGGAGTTCCACCGCCTGATCGCCGTCGGCTCCGGAAACACGGTGCTGTGCTCGTTGCTCGATGGGCTCTCCGGGCCCACCACCCGCGCCCGCATCTGGCGCGGTGTCACCCAGGAGGGCGCCGTCACCCGGACTCGGGAGCAGCACCAGGCGATCGTCGACGCGATCACGATCGGGCAGGCCGATCTCGCGCGTTCCTGGGCCACCGTGCACGTCGCCGGTGTCGAGGAGTGGCTCCGCCGGGCACTGTGACCGGGCCACTCAGAACCGCGCGATTGCGGCGAGCGTCAGCCGACGGGTGACAGCCCCGCGAGAGGTACGACGGCCCCCGCCTCCAGCAACGCCTCGGTCGTCACGCTCACTGCTGCTCCTCCGACGTCTCGACGACTCGACCGGCGTAGAGCGCCAGGCTGGCCCGGAGCCGCGCTGCTGGCCGTGGCCGTGGAGCACCCGTACCGTCCTGGCGGCCCCGGCCACGTGACGACGTGGCTCGGGCCGTGGACCTTCCGTCTACTCGGGATCTCGCCCCGATTCAGCAGCCCGATCTCGGATCGGGCGGCGATGGTGGTGTCGCTTCAGGACTGCACGACGCGGGCGATGCTCGCCCGGACGGGCGCGTAGTGCTCGGCGATCGCGGCGCGTAGGTCCGCCACGTCGCCGGCCGCGGCCGCGTCCACGATTGCCCGGTGCCGCTGGGCGGTGATCACCCGATCCTCCGGCTCGGTACGCAGCGTGGGAGCGACGATGGCCTGGACCTGCCAGAACGCCTCGGTCAGCTGGAGGATCAGGTCGTTGCCGAGGGGCTCCAGCAACTTCACGTGGAAGGCCCGGTCGACGTCGAGGAAGTCCTTCCCCTGGGCGGCCAGGTTCTCCATCTCGTCGACGAGCGCGGAGAGGGCCGCCTGCTGCTCACCGTCGAGGACGGCGATGACCTGGGCCGCCAGCCCCTGCTCGAGGGTCTGGCGGACATCGACGACCTGCCCCAGCACATGGTGGTCCTCCTCGCCGCTCAGAAGACCGCGGAAGGTCAGGCTTTCCACGAGCGCGGCGAGGGACATGCGGCCGACGAAGGTTCCGTGACCGTGCCGCACCTCGACGATGTCGAGGGCAGAGAGGATCTTGACGGCCTCGCGCACGCTGGACCGGCTGGCACCCACCGCCTCGCACAGTTCCGCCTCGGTGGGAAGGAGGTTCCCTGGCTTGAGGCGGTTGCGCAGGATGTACTCCTTGATCTTGGTTGCGACTTCCTGCCGGCGGGGACCTGGGCGCTCCGAACCGCGTAACGGAGTCGCGTCAATGGTCGTCATCTGCCACTTGCCCTTCCCTCACGAATCTGACACGCTCACCCTATCGGCATCAGATGTCAGACGTCAGACCCCATTATCTTCGAATCCCTCAGCGCGAGCGGTCACGCGAGCGCATGAAGAGCCTATGGAGGCAGCTACGTGAGCACCACCGTTAAGCCATCGGGGAGTCGGCGCGTCCCCCCGCGCCGGTTCCGCTCGCTGGCCGTCGCGTCCACTGCGGCAACCCTCGCTCTCGGTCTCGTTGCGTGCAGCGGCGGCCCGGCCTCGACCAACGCCGTCGAGGGCGGAAACGGGGGGAAATCCTCGATCGAGACCACCCTGGCGTTCACCCTCTCTAGCGGGTTCGACCCAGCGAACGCCTCGTCGGCGGTGGCGACGGCGGTCAACCAGCACATTTTCGAGGGTCTCGTTGATCTCGACCCGGTCACCCGCGAACCTTACCGGGCCCTGGCCAAGGCAGACCCGATGCCCAGCGCGGACGGGCTCACCTACACCGTGACCCTGCGTGACGGCGCGAAGTTCTCCGACGGCACCCCCGTCACCGCCGAGGACGTCGCCTGGTCCTTCGAGCGTGTGCTGAAGCCGGCGGACCCCAAGGCCCCGCCGCTGATGCAGGGGTTCGTGTCGTTCATCGACTCGGTCACCGCCAAGGACGCGACGACGGCCGAGTTCAAGCTGAAGTACCCGTTCGCGCTGTTCGCCGAGCGGATCGCCGTGATCAAGATCCTTCCGAAGGCGAAGACCGCGGACGCGGCCGCCTCGAAGGCCTTCGACACCGCACCGATCGGCTCCGGCCCGTTCAAGATGGACAGCGCGTCCAAGGAGTCGGGCATCAAGCTCAGCAAGAACGAGAACTACGGCGGACCCCGTCCCGCCAAGGTCGACACGATGACGTGGAACACCACGTCGGAGGCCTCGGCGCGGGTGTCGGACCTTCAGGGCGGCCGGGTCCAGGCCATCGAGTCGGTGCCGTACCTGAACGTCGACTCGCTCAAGGGCAAGTACACCGTCGACGCGAAGCAGGCCTTCAACCAGGTCTTCCTCATGTTCAACTCGTCGGCAGCGCCGTTCAGTGACAAGCGGGTTCGCCAGGCCCTGCACTATGCCATCGACAAGGACGCGGTCATCAAGACCGCGCTCAACGGCTACGGCACCGCGGCAACGAGCTACCTGGACGAGGGCAACAAGGACTACCAGCAGGCCGCTACGGTCTACGACTACAACCTTGACAAGGCCAAGGCCCTGCTCAAGGAGGCCGGTGTCACGAACCTGTCGTTCCAGCTCGACACCACCGACAACTCCGTCGTGAAGGATGTCGCCCCGCTGGTCATCGAGCAGTGGAAGAAGATCGGCGTCACCGCCAGCCTCAACACGGTGCCCTCGTCGGCCATCTACGGCGACATCGTTCCGAAGGACACCTTCCGGGTGCTGATGGCGACCGGTGACCCCAGTGTCTTCGGCGTCGACACCGACCTGCTGATGCGCTGGTTCTACTACGGCGAGACCTGGCCGGGCCAGCGTTACCGCTGGAACGCCGCGGACCGCAAGGCCATGGCCGACCTGCTCGACAAGGCGGCGCAGACCTCCGACGAGGCGGCCCGCAAGGCCCTGTGGAAGCAGGCCCTGGACAAGGTGGCCGACGAGGCCCCGTTGTACCCGATCCTGCACACCAAGGTCGTCACCGCGTACGACCCCGGCAAGCTCAGTGGCTTCTCGGGTGCCTCGACGACCGGCCTGTACTTCCTGGACGCCAGCCGAAAGAGCTGAGCCCGTCTCGGGGGCCCGAACCCCGGCCCCTCCACGTCCCGCCCAGCCCCTGACACCCTCGGGCTGGGCGGGACGTCCCGGCGGCCCTCGACGAGAGAAAGACACCATGCTGAGTGTTCTGAGCCTGGTCGCGCGACGACTCCTGACCCTGATACCCCTGGTGCTGGGCATCACGATGTTCGTCTTCGTGATCATGCAGTTCTCCCCGATCGATCCCGCGCTGTCCGTCCTCGGCGACCAGGCGAACCCCGCGCAGGTGGCGGCGTTCAAGGCCGCCAACGGCCTGGACGACCCGCTGCCCCTGCGGTACCTGCACTTCCTGGGCGACCTGGTCCGGGGCGATCTGGGCATGACCTTCCCGCCGTCCGTCCCGGTCGCCGACAAGATCGCCACCGCGCTGCCGCTGACGATCCAGTTGACGGCTCTCGGGATCGTCGGCGCGCTGGTCATCGCGTTGGCCCTGGGCATCCCCGCCGCGCTGTACCGGGACCGCTGGCCCGACCAGGTCATCCGGTTCATCTCGATGGCCGGGATCGCCATGCCGTCGTTCTGGCTGGCCCTTCTGCTGATCCAGGAGTTCTCGGTCCGCCGCCCGGTCTTCCCGACCGGTGGGTACGTCAACCCCGGCGACTCCTTCTCCCTCTGGTTGCAGTCCCTCGCCATGCCCGCGCTGGCTCTCGCCGTGCCGGTCGGCTGCTCGCTGGCCAGAATCGTGCGGACGTCGATGGTCGAGGAACTCGACAAGGACTACGTGCGTACGGCCATCGGCGCCGGGCTGCCGCCCCGCGTGGTCGTCGGACGCAACGTGCTGCGCAACGCGCTCGTCAACCCGCTCACCGTGCTGGGCCTGCGGATCGGCTACCTGCTGGGCGGCACGGTCGTCATCGAGGCCATCTTCTCGCTGCCCGGCATGGGCACCCAGATCATGAGCGCGGTGCAGCAGAACGACACCGCCCTCGCGCAGGGGACCGTGCTGACGATCGCCATCGGCTTCGTCTTCGTGAACCTGGTGGTCGACATCCTCTACCTCTTCGCCAACCCCCGACTGCGCGGAGCCCACTGATGCGCCGAACACTCACCGCCCGGCTGTCGGCTCCCGGCATCGCCTTCAAACGCCTCAGCGTCACCGCCCGGATCGCACTGAGCTTCGTCCTGCTCATCGTCGTGGTGGGCATCTTCGCGCCGCTGATCCTGCGGCACGACCCCGCGCAGGCCGGGCTCGGTCCCGCGCTGACCGGCCCCAACGGCGACTACTGGTTCGGCCTGGACAAGCTCGGACGCGACGTGTTCTCGAGGCTGGTCGCCGGCACCCGACGCTCCTTGATCGTGGGCTTCGGCAGCGCCGGCATCGCCCTGGTGGTCGGCGCGATCCTGGGCGCGCTGGCGGGAACCAGCCGGCCCGCGGTCGACGAGGTCGTCATGCGGTGCCTCGACGTCGTCATGGCCTTCCCCGCCATCGTGCTCTCCGCCCTGCTGATCATCTCCTTCGGCAAGAACAGCCTTCTGGTCCTCGTGGTCGCGATCGGCTTCGTCTTCATCCCCTCGATCGCGCGAATCGTGCGCGCGAACGTGCTCTCGCAGTACCGGGAGGACTACGTCGCGGCCGAACGGATCATCGGCGCCCGGCGACCGCACATCCTCTGGCGGCACGTCCTACGCAACTGCGCCGCCCCGATCCTCGTCTTCGTCACCGTCATGGTGGCGGACGCCATCGTCTTCGAGGCGTCCCTCTCCTTCATCGGCGGCGGGCTGGCGCCCCAGGAGGCGGCCTCCTCGTGGGGCTCGGTCATCGCCTTCGGCAAGGAGATGGTCCAGATCGGCGGCTGGTGGGCCACGTTCTTCCCCGGCCTGCTGATCCTGCTCACCGTGCTCGCCCTGAACGTGCTCTCCGAGGGGATGTCCGACGCCTGGGCCGCCCCGGCGGCGCGGCGGGCCACCGCAACGAAGGCCGGCGACGCGCAGGAGGAGGCGCAGCCCGGCTCCGGCGAGATCATTCAGCTGCCCGGTCTGGCCGAGGCGGCGCTGCGGCTGCGCGAGCGCGCCCGTCCGCTCCCGCAGGGTGAGCCCGTCCTCGAGGTCCGGAACCTGTCGATCGGGTTCGAGGGACGCCACCGGGGCGTCGACATCGTCGACGACCTGACCTTCGACGTCCGCCCCGGCGAGGTGCTGGGCCTGGTGGGGGAGTCCGGCTCCGGCAAGTCCCTGACCTCCCTCGCCGTGATGGGCCTGCTGCCGCAGGGCGCCCGGGTCCGCGGCGAGGTCCGCTTCCAGGGCACCGACCTGCTGACGGTGAGTACGAAACGGCGTCGTGCCCTGATGGGGCGCGAGATCGCGATGGTCTACCAGGACGCCCTCTCGGCCCTGAACCCCTCACTGCGCATCGGCCCTCAGCTCGCCCAGATGATCAGCCGTGGCGGCACCCGGTCGGCCGAGGAGCTGATGGACCTGGTGGGCCTGGACGCGCAGCGCACCCTGTCCGCGTACCCGCATGAGCTCTCCGGCGGGCAGCGGCAGCGCGTGGTGATCGCGATGGCCCTGTCCCGGGACCCGCGCCTCATCATCGCCGACGAGCCGACCACCGCGCTCGACGTCACGGTCCAGGCGCAGGTCATGGAGCTGCTGCTGCGGCTGCGCGGCCAGCTGGGCTTCGCGTTGATCCTGGTCAGCCACGACCTTGCGCTGGTCAGCGACGTCGCGGACCGCGTCGTGGTGATGTACGGCGGCCAGATCGTCGAGAGCGGTGTCACCGCCGACGTGGTCGGGGCGCCCGCGCACCACTATGCCCGTGGCCTCCTCGGCTCCGTGCTCTCCCTTGAGGTCGGCGCGGAGCGGCTCACCCAGATCCGCGGCGTCGTGCCGTCGCCGGCCGACTTCCCACCGGGATGCCGGTTCGCTGATCGCTGCCCCATGGTGACCGAGGTCTGCCGGGAGACGGTGCCCCGTCTCGAGGGCATCGAGGGCCACCGGTACGCCTGCCACCACCCGGCCGTCACCGTCACGGAAGAGGAGCTGGCCCGATGAGTGCGTCAGTCCCGCGCGAGTCGATCGTCGAGCTGCGCGACGTGCACGTGGTTCACCGCACCCGCGGGGGCGGCATGTTCAGCCGCGAGCGGGTGTACGCCCTCACCGGCGCGGACCTGACAGTTCGGGCCGGCGAGACCATCGGTGTCGTCGGTGAGTCCGGCTGCGGCAAGTCCACGATGGCCAAGGTGCTGGTGGGCCTCCAGCGGCCGACGAGCGGCTCGGTCGCCTTCGCCGGCAAGGACGTGTGGTCGATGAACGCGGCGGAACGACGCCAACACATCGGGGCCGGCGTCGGCATGATCTTCCAGGACCCGGCCACGTCGCTGAACCGGCGCATGCCGGTCCGCGACATCCTGCGCGACCCGCTCGACGTGCACCGTCGCGGCACCCGCAAGCAGCGTGAGGAGCGGGTCAACGAGCTGATGGCCCTGGTGGGGCTGCCCAGGTCGGTCGCCGATGTCCTGCCGAGCCAGCTCTCCGGTGGTCAACGCCAGCGGGTGTCCATCGCACGTGCCCTGGCTCTTGAGCCAGGCCTGGTCATCGCCGACGAGCCCACCAGCGCCCTCGACGTGTCGGTACGGGCGCAGATCCTCAACCTGCTCCTGGACCTCAAGGAGCGTCTCGGCCTGGCCATGGTTTTCGTCTCTCACGACATCCAGACGGTCAAGCGGATCAGTGACCGCGTGGTCACGATGTACCTCGGCCGGATCGTGGAGCAGACACCCGCCGCCGGGCTCCCCGAGAGCGCACAGCACCCGTACACCCGGGCGCTCTTCTCCGCCACGCCGGGGCTGCTCTCGCCGCTCGATCCGATCCCTCTTGTCGGCCCCGTGCCGCTCGCCACCCGGCCGCCCCGCGGATGCCCGTTCCGCACGCGGTGCTGGAAGGCCACCGACGTGTGCGCCACCGAGATGCCACCGACCCAACCGGGCGGCGACGCGGGCGGCTCCCACGAGTTCCGGTGCTACCACCCCGTTCCCGCTGGATCCAGCAACACAGAGCTGGTCGAACTCGCCAGAGCAGCGACCGGCCGCACCACCCCCCTACATGTCGAGGAGTCAGCGTGACCACCCCAGCCCCGCGGTTCGCCGGAGTCGTGCCGCCGGTCGTCACCCCCCTGACCGAGGAGGGCGCGGTCGACGTCGCCTCCCTCGAGCGGCTCGTCGAGCGGATGCTCGCCGCCGGCGTCGACGGCATCTTCGCCCTCGGCAGCTCCGGCGAGACGGTGTTCCTCACCGACAGCCAGCGGGACCAGGCTCTCGAAACCGTCGTGAAGACCGTCGGAGGCGCCGTACCCGTCATCGCCGGCTGCATCGAGCCGACCACCCGCCGGGTCCTCGACCGGGCCGCCGCGTCGACGCGGCTGGGTGTCGACGGCCTGGTGGCGACCGCGCCCTTCTACGCCATCGTCGGCCCCCACGAGATCGAGCGGCACTTCCGGTCCCTCGCGTCGGCGGTCGAGCTTCCCCTGCTGGCGTACGACATTCCCGTCTGCGTGCACGCCAAGCTCTCCCCGGGCCTGCTGACCCGGCTCGCGATCGAGGGCGTCCTTGCTGGCGTCAAGGACTCCAGCGGCGACGACGTCTCCTTCCGCCAGTTGGTGCTGGCGATCGCGGAACACGCGCCGAACGTTGGCTTCAGCCTGTTGACCGGGCACGAGGTGGTGGTCGACGCGATGATGCTCGCCGGCGCCTCCGGCTCCGTCCCCGGGTTGGGCAACGTGGACCCGGCGGGCTACGTGCGACTCCACCGGGCCTGCGTCAGCGGCGACTGGGATGCCGCCCGCGCGGAGCAGGACCGCCTGACCCGGCTGTTCCGGATCGTCGACGCGGCGGACCCGGCGACGGCGGGAGGGGCGACCCGGGGTGTGGGCGCGTTCAAGACCGCACTGGCCCTGCTCGGTGTCATCGACAGCAACGCGGTGTCACTGCCACTGCGGCCGCTCGACGCCGACGAGACCAGCCGAGTGCGTACCCAGCTGGAACTGGCGGGGCTCCTCTAGTCATGTCCAAGGTACGCAAGCCCCCGGTCGTCGACGAGGCGGTCGCCGCGCTCGACATCGGGGGCACCAAGACGGCCGCCGCCATCGTGACGCGCCACGGCGAGGTCGTCGACCGGGTCACCGCCACCACCCCCGGTAGGGCCGGCGCGACCGCCATCCTCGACACGGCGGCCGACCTCGTCGATCGCCTGCGGGCGAGGGCGACGGGGACACGCATCCGTGCCCTCGGGGTCGGCAGCGCCGGGGTGATCGACCACCGAACGGGCCAGGTGCTCTCGGCCACGGACGCCCTGGCCGGTTGGGCGGGCACGGACCTGAGAGGGCGACTGGGAGAGCAGTTGGGTCTGCCCGTCGCCGTCATCAACGACGTGCACGCGCACGCCCTCGGTGAGGCGCGGTACGGCGTGGCGGCCGGCTACGAGACGACGCTCTTCATCGCCGTCGGCACCGGCATCGGTGCCTCGTTCGTCATCGACGGCACCGTGCTCGCCGGCGCCCACTCCACAGCGGGCCACGCCGGTCACCAGCCCTCGCCGTACGCCGGGCGGCTGGCGTGCACCTGCGGCGGGCAGGGTCACCTGGAGGCGATCGCCTCCGGGCCGGGCCTCACCGAGGAGTACGTGCGGCGTACCGGCCAGTCGGTCGACGACCTGCGAGCGGTGGCCGCGCGCGCCGCGGACGGCGACGCGACGGCCCGGGAGGTGGTCCTGCTGGGCGGGGCCGCCGTCGGTTCGGCTGTCGGCGGGCTGGTCAACATGCTCGACCCCGGTGCCGTCGTGGTCGGCGGCGGCGTCGCCGGCCTCGGCGACCCCTGGTGGCAGGCACTTCGCGACGCCGTGCGGCGGGAGACGTTGCCCAGCCTGGACGGCGTGCCCGTCCTGGCCTCGGCCCTAGGGTCGGACGCCCCACTCCTCGGCGCCGCCTCACTCGCCTGGGAGGGCACCACATGAACGCACTGATCGAGCGGCTCCGTCATCAACTCGTCGTCTCCTGCCAGGCGTATCCCGGTGAGCCGATGCGTGACCCGGACACGATGCGCCGGGTCGCTCTCGCCGCCGTGCGGGGCGGGGCCGCCGGCATCCGCGCCCAGGGTCTGGCGGACATCGCGGCCATCCGGAACGCGGTCGACCTCCCGCTGATCGGGCTGTGGAAGGACGGCGACGACGACGTCTTCATCACCCCCACGCTCGACCACGCCCTGGCTGTGGCCCGGGCCGGCGCGCACGTCGTCGCGCTCGACGGCACCTCGCGGCCCCGGCCGGACGGCCGAACCCTCGACGAGACCATCGCCGCCGTCCACGAGCAGACCGGGGCCCTGGTGATGGCGGACTGCTCCACCCTCGACGAGGGAATCGCCGCCGCCGCGGCGGGCGCCGACCTGGTCGGCACCACCCTGGCCGGCTACACCGCGTACACCACCAGGCAACCGGGCCCGGACCTGGACCTGGTCGCTCAGCTCGCCACCGCGATCGACGTGCCGGTGGTCGCGGAGGGCCGGATCCACACCCCGGAGCAGGCGGCGCAGGCGCTGCGGGCCGGGGCGTGGGCGGTGGTGGTCGGCACGGCGATCACCCATCCCACGACCATCACCGGCTGGTTCGCGAAGGCGATGGCGGACGCCCGGTAGCGGCTGAGGCACACCCCACGGGACGGCCGTCCTGCTCGGACGGGCGTCGCCGTACTCACAACTGACAATCCTGCTGTCACGGAGGCCATGCTGTGGCTTTGAGCGATCTCACCCTCGCCGAGTGCTGGGCGTACCGACCCGAGTTGGCTGTTCCGGAGGACCTGGACGCCTTCTGGGAGCGGACGCTGAGTGCCGACGAACCCGCGGCGGCGGCGACGTACGAGCCGGTCGACACGGGTCTCACCCAGATCCGCACCTACTCGGTCACCGTCGCCGGTTACGGCGGCGAGCCCGTGCACGGTTGGCTCCATCTGCCAGCGAATGACACCGGGCCGTTGCTCTGCGTGGTCGAGTACCTCGGGTACGGCCGTGGCCGTGGCCTGCCCCACGAGAAACTGTTCTGGGCCGCGGCGGGCTTCGCGCACCTGATCATGGACACCCGGGGCCAGGGCTGGAGCGCCGCGCCCGGCGTCACCGCCGACCCGCACCCGTATCCAGCGGGCACGGTTCCGGGCTTCCTCACCCGCGGTGTCACCAACCCGGAGGACCTCTACTACCGCAGGCTGGTCACCGACGCGGTTCGGTTCGCCCAGGCTGCCCAGAAGCATCCCGCCGTCGACCCCGACCGGGTCGTGGTCACCGGCATCAGCCAGGGAGGCGGCCTCTCGCTCGCGGTGGCCGCGCTGTTCCCGGGCGTGGCGGCGGTCATGCCCGACGTGCCCTTCCTGTGTGACTTCCGGCGCGGTGTCCAGGTCGCGGGTCAGGGCCCGTACGGCGAGGTCGCCGAGTACCTCGCGCTGTACCGAGACCGGAGCAACCAGGTGTTCCGTACGTTGTCGTACGTCGACGCCGCCGTGCTCGCGCCCGGCGCGACCGCGCCCGCGCTGTTCTCCATCGCGATGATGGACCAGATCTGCCCGCCCTCGACCTGCTTCGCCGCCTACCACCGCTACGGCGGTGAGAAGGAGGTGCGCGTGTACGAGTTCAACGACCACGAAGGTGGCGAGGCGACTCACCAGCGTGAACAGCTCGCCTGGCTGCACAAGCTCTTCGGCCGCTGAGGACAGGTGCGGCGCTTGCTCCGCCGCTCTGGCGTCAGCGTGGCTCCCAGGCGTCCGGCAGGGCGGTCAGTTTCCGCACGTGAGCCGGGAGCCGGCCGCTGACGATCTCCGCGAGGCTGACCTCGTCGACGACCCGCCGCACCGCTGCCCGCACGGCCACCCAGAGGCCGGGCAGGTTCTCCGCCGCACCCTCGTACCGGGTCTCCTCCGGGCGCAGGCCGCGCACCCCGGCGAGCGGGCCCTCCACCGCGCGCAGCACCGCGCCGACGGTCACCTCTCGGGGCGGCCGGGCGAGGGTGTAGCCACCCTCCGCGCCGCGCTGCGCCCGAACGACACCGGCCCGGCGCAGGTCGGCCAGGACCGCCTCCAGGAACTTGCGGGGCATGTCCTGCTCGGCGGCGATGGCCTGGGTGGACAACAGCGAGGGGTACGCGGTGGCGAGGCTCAGCGCTGCCCGTACCGCGTAGTCGCCGCGCGCGGAGATCTGCACCCTGTCATCATGCCCGGCCGGCGCTGGCTGCCGGGCCGGTGGGCGACCCGGGGCGCGCGGGGTGACCGCCGTTGGCCGGTTCGCCGAGCGTGCCGGAGCGGAACCGCCCGCTGTTGGTGCCCACCGTCTCGGCCGACGGTCGGGGTCGGACGACCCGGCCGGTTGCCCTCTGGTCGCGGGCGGCCCGGAACGCGCCTGGGCTGATTCCGGTCTCCCGGGTGAAGAATCGGCCGAAGTTGGTGGGCTCGGAGAAACCGAGCTGCCGGCCGATCTGCGCGATCGGCTCGTCGGTCGCGGCGAGCAGCCGGCCGGCCTGCAAGGCGACCCGTTCGTCGATGACCTGCTTGGCGCTGCGCCCGGTGACGGCCAGGCAGGCTCGGGTCAGGGTCCGCACCGAGCACCCGAGCGCCGCGGCGTAGTCCTCGACTCGCCGGGTCCCCTGGTAGGCGTGCTCCACCTCCCGGCAGAACCGGTGGAACGTCTCCACCTCGGGTCGCGGGGGAGAGCGGTCCACGCCGGGCAGGGCCAGGCGCAGCAGCAGCACGGCAAGCTGGTGACGCAGCAGCGCACGGGCGGCGGCGGGGCCATCGCCGTGCCGTTGACAGTCCACCGCCAGCTGGCTCACCTCGGTGATCACCGCGTCTTCGTCCTCACCGGCCAACTGTCGCCAGGTCACCGGCGCGTCCAGGTCGACGTCGAGACCGCGCAGCGCCTCGGAGGTCCACCCGACCACCGTCGCGTCGAACTGCGGGCCGGCGCAGCGCAGCACCTGACCGGCGCGGACCCGCAGCAACGTGCCGGGCCGGCAGGGCAACAGGTGGAAATCCAGCTCGGCGTCGCCATGCCCCCGGGTGGTGAGGATCAGCAACTCCCGCTCGACGAGCACCGGCCGGCGCCAGCCCGGGTCGCCGGCGAGGTCGGCCAGCGCGAACGTGGAAATCTCGTCGGGTAGGGGTGGCGCCGTTCCGATCGGCGGCGCGGGGGAGGGATCGGTAGAGGCCATCGCTTCGACGGTAGCCCGAACGGCAGGTCACCGCATCCCGGCCGCCGGTGCCCGTCGGTCCGAAGCCAGCGCGGCGCGGCTACCGTCTTGTAGTGATCCGGGCGGCCGGGCTACGTTACCCGGCGGTAGCGCCGTCCGGTCCGCGGTCCGGCCGACGGTCCCCGCCGACTCGCGATGGGATGGGCATGACGCAGCTGTTCTCGGTAGAAGGCAAGACGGTCCTGGTCACCGGCGGTTCGCGGGGGATCGGTCTGATGATCGCCCAGGGCTTCGTCCGGGCCGGCGCACACGTGATCATCTCGTCCCGCAAGGCGGACGTCTGCGAGGCCGTCGCCAAGGAACTCTCCGCCGAGGGCCGCTGCGAGGCCATCCCGGCCGACCTCGGCGACGACGCCGGCGCCGAAGGGCTGGCTGCCGCCGTGCGGGAGCGCTTCCCCCGCCTCGACGTGCTGGTCAACAACGCCGGAGCGACCTGGGGTGCCCCGCTGGAGAGCTACCCGGAGGCCGCGTTCGACAAGCTCTGGGCCGTCAACGTCAAGGCCGTCTTCCGACTCACCACCGCGCTGCTGCCGGCGCTGCGCGCCGCCGCCAGCGCCGACGACCCGGCCCGAGTGATCAACATCGGGTCGATCGACGGCATCCGAGTGCCGTGGATGGAGGTGTACGCGTACTCCGCCACCAAGGCGGCCGTGCACATGCTCACCCGCAGCCTGGCCCACCAACTGGCCGGCGAGCAGATCACTGTCAACGCGATCGCGCCCGGCCCGTTCGAGAGCAAGATGATGGCGTTCGCGCTGAGCGACCCCGCGAGCCGGGCCAGCATCGAGCAGCAGGTGCCGCTGGGCCGCATCGGGCGCCCGGAGGACATGGCCGGAACGGCCATCTACCTCTCGTCGCGGGCCGGCGCGTACCTCACGGGCGCGGTCATTCCCGTCGACGGCGGCATCACCACGCACGGCTGAGCACCGACCGACCCGGGGCGGGCGGGCCCGCGTACCCCCGGGTGTGCCGGAGCCGCGCGGTCGGCAGATCCGCGCGGCCCCGTGATGGCCGGTGTTGCCCGTTCGGGCGGTGGTCAGCGACCGGCGAGCAGCCGGTTCACCGCCGTGTCGACGTCCAGGTGCTCGGCCTCGCGGCCGCGCGGGACGACGACGTAGGTCCGTCGAAGGAAACGCACCAGGACGCTGCGCGGCACCTCGAAGAGGGCGTTGCCGTCCGGTGACGAGAGGGCCAGCGCGACGAAATCGCCGCGCGGTGTGGCCCAGGGCCAGACCCGCACATCCCCGATACCGGCTGGCTCGTCCAGGCCGGTGACGAGCAGCTCGCGAGCAAAGGACCAGCTCACCGCCTCGCCGCCGGCAGATTCGGCATGGAACAGGACATGGACCGCATACGGGTCAGCAGGGTCGTAACGCAGACTGGCACGCACCGGCAATGCGGTGGCGTCAGGCGCGACGAGCCTTAGCGACGTCTCGACCTCTACGGTCGTCGGTCGGATGACACTCATGGACGTTCTCCCCCCGGCACCGCTGCGGAACGCGCGTGTCCCGCTTTTCCCATACTCAGGTGCTACTCCTGGCTACGCTCCGCCATACGCTGACTTCACCCAGTGGTGGGAAGGGGGACGGAAAGGCCGCGTGAATGTGAGCATTCATGTAGGATTTCCGGTTCTGCCCAGTGCGTGATCCCGCCCGGCATCGGGTGGTTCAGTCGTCGACTTACTCCGGTAACGTCCAGTCGGCCGTTGCAGTGACGGGCGCGAGCGACACTGGGGGGTGAAATGGTGGCGAAGCGATCCTCAATGGATCCGGCGGAGGCACCCGGCCCGCCGAACGTCGCGGTCCGAGCAGCCGAAAAGCGGGGGTACGGAGTGCGGATGGAGAAGCCCGAGCAGGCCGGTCGGCCGAGGTCCGGAGCCGATCGCCCCGGCGGTGACGACGCCGACCGGTCTCACGGCGGCGCAGGCCGTGGCGGTGGCGCCGAGCCGTCGCTCGTTGGCCCTGTTCGTGGCAGTGGCGTCATCGTCGTGCAGGACCCGCCGCGCCGCCCTCGCTGGCGGGAGCGGATCTCGATAACCCTCGACCTCATCCGAGCCAACCCCACCGGCCGGATAGCCCTCAAGATCTTCATCGCGATCGCCGGGGCGCTCGTGGTGACCATCGGCATCGCCCTCATCCCGCTACCCGGGCCAGGCTGGCTGCTCGTGATCGCCGGGCTGGGCATCTGGGCCGTCGAATACCACTGGGCGCAACGGCTGCTCGGGTTCACCCGCCGGCACGTCCAGGGCTGGACACAGTGGGTGACGCGACAATCACTGCTGGTGCGAATAGTGCTCGGTTCCGTCGGCCTGGTCTTCGTGGCCACGGTGGTCTGGCTGTCGCTCAAGTACAGCCTCGGCGTCGACGTGGTGGCCAAGGCGATGCACTACTTCGCGACGCACTGACCCCGGATTTCCGGTCGGGTTCCACGATCGGGTAGAGTCAGCGGCGCTGAGGGCGATTAGCTCAGTGGGAGAGCGCTTCGTTCACACCGAAGAGGTCGCTGGTTCGATACCAGCATCGCCCACCAGGTAGAGGCCCAGATCACATTGATGATCTGGGCCTCTTTCCATTCCTGAGTGACTATCTGGGTGACTACGGCTTCACGCCGAAGATGGCATCCATGATCTGCGCACCGCCGAGAAGAACCGGCCGAAGTTGATGCCGGTACACCTTCTCCGTGACGGTCGTTCCTGCGTGGCCGCACAGGTCCGCGATGTCTTCCAGGCTCACCCCGCTGTCGGAGAGCAGAGACACGAAGCTGTGCCGCAGCTCGCGGGGCGTCCAGTCGGCCGGGTCGAGGCCGGCGAGGGTGACGACTCGGCGGAAGGCCCGGCGGACGTTGGCCGCGTCGAGGGCGGTGCCGAAGCCGGTCGTGAAGACGAGGCCGAGGGCTTGCCAGTCCTTGCCGGCTCTAGCCCGGTGCCGGTTCTGCTGCTCTCGATGCAGCCGCAGCGCGATCACGCACCGCTGGGGAAGTGCGAGTGTCCGTCGCGACTTCTTGGTCTTGGTGTCACCACCGGCTCGAACGGAGCGCCACACCTGCATGGAGGGTGGCAGCGGCGGGTCAAGGTCCGGTCGCCCATCAAGGTCGACATGATCCCAGCGCAACGCGCGTAGTTCCTCGGTGCGCGCTCCCGTGAGGAGCGACAGCACCACATAGGCGTAGAGCCAAGTGCTCTCGGCGGCGATGAGGACCGCCTTGGCCTGAGCGAGTGTCAGAGACTTTGAGGGCCTGCCCTCTTGGCCACGCGGGACGGTGCACAGCGCGACGACGTTGCGCTTCACCTTGTCCCGGGCCATCGCTCGGTTCATCGAGCGGTTAAGGCACCCGTAGAGGTCGCCAAGTGTGCGGGTGCTGAGGGTGGTGGCCTTGTCGGCTAACCAGCGGTCGACGTCCTGGGCGCGAAGCTCGCGGAGCTTCCGAGCGCCCAACGCGGGAATGATGTGGGTGCGGCACAGGATCTCGCACTTGGTCTTGGTGCGGTCTGATCGGCCGTTGAGTCCGTAGGTGAGCCAGTCGGTGACGGCTTCGGTGACGGTGTAGTGGTGCTCGGTGATGGCGAGCCCGTCTTCGTAGTCGCGGATCTTCTCGCGGAGTTTGGTGCGGGCTTCGGTCTTGGTCTTGCCGCTGCCTTTGCGCACGATGCGTTTGCCGGCTGGGGTGTAGCCGACGGTGATGGTGGCGATCCAGCGTTGCCGGGACTCGTCCCAGTGCAGGCCGCCTTCGCCTCGGGCGCGGCGTGTGGTCATCGGGTGCCTCCTTTCTGGGCTTCGTGTTCGAGCAGGTCGACGTAGGCGGTGATGGCGGCGGCGGGGACGAGGCGGGATCGGCCCTGTCGGACGGTGCGCAGTCGGCCGGCGCGGATCTGTTCGTAGATCACGGTCCGCGACAGGCTGAGTAGTCGCATGGCCTCAGTGATCCGGTAGAGCGCCTTGGCCGGAGCGTCAATCGTGGGTGCGGTCAAATGGGGTGGTCCTTCCTACTCGGGGTGGCAGGTTCTTGACACGTACGTGTCAAGGGCGGGTGGGTTGGTTGACACGTACGTGTCAGCCGAGGAGATCGCGCATGGCTTCGCGGCCGGCTTCTGCTCGTTCGCGGGCCATGGCGGCGGCGGTGTTGGCGAGCAGTGCGTCGCCGGTGGTGAGCCACCCGCAGCCGGTGTAGGCGAGGGTGTTGATGAGCACGGTGGTTTCCGCGTCGTGCTCGGCGGCGGCCTGGTCGTGGTCGACGGTGCGGCGCCAGATGACGCGGGCGTCGCGCAGGATGCGGAAGGTGACGGAGTAGCGGCGGCTTTTGGTGAGGAAGTGGCCGCCGAAGCCGAGCATGTGCGCCCACCGCCGCAGTCCCGACCAACCCGAGGAGCCGCCGAGGGTCCACGCGGCGTCAATGAGCCGCTCTGGGTGGGTGCCGTCGGGGTTGGCGTACAGGTCGATGGTGTCGGTGTTGAGGCGGCCGGAGGCGTGGCCGGTGGCTTCGGTGCTCTTGGTGGCGTACTTGGCGAGGTACGCGGCGACCATGGCGTCGGTGATTTCACCGTCGCCGGCCAGTCGGACGGGTCGGATGTCGGCGTAGCGGCCTTTGCCTTCGTCGCCCCACCCGATGGGCCACCCGGCGGGCTGGTGCGGGTGGGGGTCGGTGGTGAATGTGGTGGAGGCGGCGGCGTGTTCGACGGCGGCGACCAGGTCCAGCAGCCCGAGCGGTGCCGGTGGGGCGACGATCGCGCCGGGGCAGTCGGGGTCGTTGCCGTCGAGGCGGATGATGACGTGGTAGTGCACGACGCCGCGTCGTTGCATCTCGGCGACTTTGCCGTAGGACAGCCGGAAGGAGCCCGCGGTGAGCCCGAACGCACGGGCGGTCTTGGCCAGCTCGCGGCGGATGCCGATGGTGGTGCGCCGCCACAGCTCCCCGGCGGCGTGGTTAAAGACGACCTGGGCGTGGTGGTCGTAGCAGTCGAGGCACAGCGGCGTCCCGAGGGTCTTCTCGTCGGCGGCGTGCAGTCGCTGGCAGCGCAGGTCCACCCCGTGCGGGCACAGGGTTTCCTGCCGACGCGGGCGGCACGGGATCGCTTGGCCGGTCTTGCTGGTGCGGCGGGTGTGGACCGCGCCGAACGATGGAGCGGTCAGGGTCACGAACACCGCAGGGTGGCCGGTCACGGCGGTGGGGATGCCTTTGCCGCCGATGAGGCCGGCGCGGATGAGGTGGAAGGCGTCGCGGCGGTAGACCTCGGCGCAGGACGGGCAGACGGCGGCGCGGCGGTTGCCGCACGGCTTGTAGATCTGCCCGTCGGGCATGTCCTCGGTCGAGGCCAGGGCGAGGAGTTCCCCGGTGGCGGGGTTGATGGTGGCGCACTCGCCGGTCAGCCGCACGGGTCGGGTGCAGCCGGCGGCGGGGCGGACGTGGTGCAGCCAGGCGAAGTAGTTCGGGTCCTGGGCGCGGAGCCGGCCGAAGTCGGCGGCGTCAACAGCGCGGCGACCCGTCACGAAGGGCTGTGGTCCCGGGCGACGGATGCCGCCCGGGGTCACAGGGTTGATGGTGACCGTCACGCGGTGACCCGCGTGGTGGTCGTGGGTAGCTCACCGTAGATGCGGGTGAGCAGTGCGGCGTAGTAGCCGGGCACCTGGGCGCGGTGGTTCTCCCACAGGAAGACCAGCCGCACGAGCAGGTACACCTTGGGCAGGGTCATGCCGTCCCGCTCGGCCAGGATCTTCATCCGGCCGATGAGCTGGGTCGGTTCCCATCCTCGTGAGAGGCGGGCCAGCCGCAGCGGACTCACGCCGATCGCCGAACGTCGGCCAGGTACGACCGCGACGGGAACGGGCGCTGGAGCAGCTCGGCGTAGTACACGCCGATGCCTGACCTCCAACCGTCGACCGTGGTGGTCGAGGTGCAAGCCGGGCAGGTGCAGGTTGGGTCCGTGGCATCGGCGCAGATGGCCGTGCAAGCCGGGCAGGTACAGGTTGGATCGGTGGCGTCGGCGCAGATGGCGGATTTGGGGTAGGAGACAGGGTTGGCAGCGGGCGGCGGTCCAGGAACCTCAGTAGGGGTCGAAGCGGCGAGCAGGCCCGGAAGCTCGGAGGTGAGCAGGAAGGCGGCACGCGCCACGGGGTGCAGACCCGAGGTCGTTTGGGCAGGGACGCGGGTAGTCTGAATGAGCATCGTGTGGTCCTTTCGCAGGGGAACCGATGCGCCGACCTCGGCGGGTGTAGGAGCCCGCCGGGGTCACTACTAGGCACCTTACTAGGGTGACCTAGATGGGTCTAGGTATGTGCTGGACTTTTCTTGGGCGACCTAGAACGCCCTGGCTGACTTCGATAGGCTGACTGTGTGCCCAGAGTCGACGCCGACGATCGCCGCCCGCCGTATGTCCAGATTGCAGACGATCTGCGCCGTGCCATTCGGTCCGGAGCACTCCGACCGGGGGGCCGACTGCCGTCCGGGCGCGCTCTTGCCGACGAGTACGGGGTAGCTCCGATGACCGTCCAGAACGCCTTGGGCGTGCTCCGTGACGAAGGACTGCTTGTGTCGTCCCAAGGGCGAGGCGTGTTCGTGGTTGACGTTCTTCCCGAGCCACCGGCGGAGACCGACCGGCCGACTGACGTCCTTTCCCTGCGCACCGAGCTGCGTGAGCTAGAACGCCGTGTTGCCGCGCTTGAGAAGAAGCGGAGTCGGTGACCTTCGATCGGCATGACACAAGGGAACCGCGCTAGCTGCGATATCGGCACCGTGTGAAGACCCATGTGAAGTTTGCGTGACCGCGTGAGGGGTTCCGCTCGTAGATCCGGTCAGTACCCTTCCAGGAGGGAGGGCCACCATGAACGAGCCGAACGACGTCCTTGCCGCTCTGATCGTTCAGGCCGGCTGGTCTTGGGCAGGACTCGCACGACGGGTCAACGAACTGGCCGCGAGCGAGGGGCAGGCGCTCCGGTACGACTACACGGCCGTAAATCGGTGGGTCAAGAAGGGCGAGCGCCCTCGACCGCCGGTCCCGACCTTCATCGCGCGGTCTCTGTCGGAGCGGCTTGGTCGACGGGTGGCACCGAGCGACTTCGGGATGCCTGACGTGGAAACGCTAGCTGCACGCGGGTTGGCGTACGGAGGTAGCCCCCTCCAAACAGCGGAAACGATCATCGACCTCGGAAGGGCGGACATGAAACGCCGGCATGTCATCAAAGCACCGTTCGTGCTCGCCGCCCTGGGTGCGCCGAGCCGCGACTGGTTGCTCTCGACGTTGGACGAGATGAGCACCGAGCGTGGCCCGCGCCAGGTAGGAATGAGGCAGGTTGCCGGCATGCGCGACATGTTCGCGCTGTTTCAGGAGATGGACGTGATGCGCGGCGGTGGCCATGCCCGCACGGCGTTGATCGAGTACATGAGCAGCTATGTCGTGCCTCTCCTAAAGCGTGATCACCAGCCGGCGGTAGAGCGGGCACTCTACGAAGCATCAGCCGAACTGGCCTACCTCATCGGGTGGATGGCGTACGACGATGGCGAGCACGGACTTGCCCAGCGCTACCTGATTCAAGCGCTGCACCTGGCCCAGGCATCCGGCTCCGCACCGCTTGGAGCGCACGTGCTCGCAGGGCTGTCGGACCAGGCAAACTTGCTCGGACATCCCCACGAAGCCCTCATGCTGGCGCGTGCCGGTCGACACGGGCTCGCCGAGAACGAGTCGTTTGCGTGCATGGCCGATCTTCACGTGCTGGAGGCGCGAGCGCTGGCTGCGCTCGGCGACGAGTCGGCGGCAGGCCGGGCAATCACGCGTGCTGAATCGACCTTCAACAGGGTCGTTCATGCAGACGAGCCCGAATGGGCCAAGTTCATTGATGCGCCGTACCTGTTGGGAGAGGTTGCGCATTGCTTCCGTGACCTTAGCCAGGTCAGCGAGTTGGAGCGGTTCGCGAAGGAGTCGGCCGAGGGTGCACGGCAGCAGGGCCGGGCACGACGCGGAGCGTTGAGCCATGCAGTGCTCGCCGTTGGCGACCTAACTCGGAACGACATCGAGTCAGCAGCAGCAAAGGGCATCCAGGTGGTGAACCTCGCCGCGTCGGTCAACTCGACGCGATGCATCGCAACGGTGAGGGACCTCCAACACCGGATGAAGCCCTATAGCGGAGTGCCGGAAGTTCAGCAGTTCAACGCTCGCGCGCAGGAGTTGCTTGGTCTAGCCGCCTAATCGGTGAGAACTTTCTATACGGGTTCAAGGCGGCCCGCTTCGCAGGCCGCGCGCGCCGCCGACCAGGGGCCGACCCCAACGGGGGCCGCCGATCGGGGACCCCGCGCCCCTTAGCGCAAGCGCACGGGGCGCACCCCGAACGGTTGCAGCCCCGCCGGCGGCGCGAAGAGGATGCGAAGAAGCCCCGGTCCGCCATGAGTGGTTGGCAGATCCGGGGCTGTGATGGTGATCGATGCACAGGCGGGTGCCTCCGGCGGGGTGCTCTGGCGCTCTGGGATGGTGTCGCCATCCCGGCAACCTTCGTCCGGGCGGAGCCGAGCAGGTAGGGCCTGCCCGGTCAAGGTCGTTCAGACAGTGGTGTGCTCCACCTTGACCGGGCAGGCCCTACCCACTCCACGGTGTGCGGACGAAGGCCGACGGGATGGCTAGGAAGCGCAGCCAGGGGGAGAGGCGCGAGGGTTGGTTTCGCGATCAACTCACCCGAGTGGATCAGTCGCCTCACGTTGTGTAACCATAGATGCATGTGGAATGACTCAGAAATGCCCGCCGACGTGAACGCCGAGCTTGGTCCCGAGCTAGACCTAGATGCAGCATTCGGACCGCCGGTAGACCTTGATGTCGCGCTTGGCCCGCCCGTAGACCTAGATGCCGCCTTCGGTCCACCCCTGGATCTCGACCAGCCGCTCTGACCAGAGAGCCGGAGCGAGTGGTGACTAACTGAGTGACGACCGGTCCGAACTTGGACGGACGACGACGGACGAACACGGACCTGCAACCCAGATCAAGCACTCTTGCCGACCAGGTGAGGCAGCCATGGTCGTTCCTTCACACCGAAGAGGTCGCTGGTTCGATACCAGCATCGCCCACGCAGGTCAAAGGCCACATCCCAGTCTTGGGAGGTGGCCTTTCTGCTGTCGTACAGCAGTGGTGCTTAATGACCGAGGGAATCGCCGAGCCGCTTGAGGGCTTCTCTCGTTGCCTTCGACGAGACCTGCGTGTAGATCTCCATCGTCACGGAGAAGCGGGCGTGCCGGAGGATCTGCATGGCGACTCGCGGGTGGACGTCGAGGTCGGCTAGGAGCGTCGCGCAGGTGCGTCTGGCGTCGTGGACGGTGATCGGCGTGACCCCCGCCTTGGCGCATCTGTTCTGCCAGGAGCGTTGGAAGTTGCGCGGCTCGATGGGCGTGCCATAGCGGGTGGTGAACACAAGGTCGGTCTCGTGCCACGCCTTGCCGGCGGTTGCTTCAGTCTCGTTGCGTTGTTCCTGTCTGAGCTTGAGGGCGGTCAGGCAAACGTCGGGCAGGGGGAGGGTGGCGTCGGACGCCTGGGTTTTAGTGTCGCGGTGCAGGAGTTGGCCGCGCACGCGTTGGAGCTGGCGACCAATGGTCAGCTCCCCGGTGTCGAGGTCGACGTCTGCCCAAGTGAGTCCGAGGGCCTCGCCCTTGCGCAGTCCGGTGACGAGGACCAGGGTGTAGGCCGCGTAGAGCGGGTCTTCGTCTGCGCGGGCCGATTCGAGGAACTTGCGTGCCTCATCGCTTGACCACGACTTGCCTCGACGGCGGCGGACGGTGGCGAGGGTTACCGCGACGGCCGGGTTCTTGATGATGAGGTCTTCGGCCTGGGCGTGGGTGAGGGCAGCCCGTAGCGCGGCCCGGATGTCGCTGACCGTTCGCGTCGACGGGACGGCCTGGCAGCAGCGGCCGACGGCGCAGCACCGCCGTTTGTGCTCCGACCGGGCGGCGTCTTTGCCCTGGGCGCAGCACTGGCAGGTGCGGGCCACCTGGTTGATCCACGTCTGCACGTCCCGCGACTGGAGCCGGTCCAGTCGCTTGCCGCCGAGGCCGGGGGAGATGTAGCGGCGGACGAACGTCTCATAGGTGGCGTAGGTCAACGGTGCGCGGTTCGGCTCGATGATCTCGGTCAACCAGTAGGTGAGGAAGCTGTCGACCGTCGGAGCGCTGGTCGCCACCGGCCCGGTCTTGGCCTGCTGGTGCAACTTGATCCACTTGTCGTGCACTGCTTCGCGGGTCTTGCCGTAGATGTACTTCCGGGTGCGCCTGCGTCCGGCTTGGTGACCCAGACGTAGGCGGCGAAGCCGTTGCGGTAGGGGAAAATGGAGCCTTCGCCGTTGGCTCGTGCGCGTCCGGGCATCAGGCAGCCTCCTGGCGCTCGACCTGTTCGCGGATGTAGTCGTCGACCCACTCCGGAAGGACGCGGCGGTACTTGCCGTCCTTGATAGAGCGCAGCTCGCCGGTAGCGATCTTCATCTTCACCTTGGAGATGCCGAAGCCGAGCAGGACGGCGACCTCGGCGGGGGAGTACCAGCGCGGGGTGAGATCACGGCTCATGCGGCGGCCCCGGTGAGCCAGGCTTCGTGGGCGAGTTCTTCCCGACCGATGCGTCTGGCCTGCCGGCGCTGCGCAGCGGCGGTGTTGACCAGGAGTGCGTCGCCCTCGGTGAGCCATCCGGAGCCGGCGTAGGTGAGGGTGCCGACGGTGACGGTGCCGGGGGTGTCGTCGTCCTCTTCGCGGCGGTAGGTGGCGCGGGTGTCGCGGAGCAGGCCGAAGGTGACGGAGTAGCGGCGGGCCTTGGTGAGGAAGTGGCCGCCGAAGCCGAGCATGTGCGCCCAGCGGCGCAGCCTGGCGTAGGCGTTCGGTTCGGTGTCAAGGCTGCCTTGACGGTCGTCGGCCGTTGTGGCGCCGCTGGCGGTGTCGGTGCGCATGGGCCGTCCGAGGTGCCAGCAGGCGTCGATGAGGCGGGCGAGATGGTCGCCTTCCGGATCGGCGTAGTCGTCAACCGTGGCCGGGGTGAGCCGGGTGAAGGAGCGACCGGTGGATTCGGTGGCCTTGGTGGCGTACTTGGCCAGGTAGGCCGCCACCTTGCCGTCGGTCAACTCGCCGTCGGCGGCGTTGATCCGTCGTACGTCGACCTGCTTACCCCAGGCCACCACCCAGCCCTGCGGCCGGTCGGGATGCGGAGGTGTGGTGACGACGATCTGCCGCGCGGCGGCGTGGACGGCGCCGTCCAGGTCGTCGACGGTGATGCCGGCCGGTGGCGAAACGAGAGCGTCCGGGTCAGGGTCGAGGCCGTCGAAACTCCTCGACCGCCCACGGGCCGGTCTTACGCAGCATCTCCAACCGGATCCGCCGCGAACCCCACCGAGGATGCTCCCGACGCATCTCGGCCACCGCGACCTCGACCGCCTCCGCCACCTGACCCGGACACGAATGCGGGCGGTGCGACCGGTCGGCCAACCCGGCCAGCTGCTCAATCAGATACCGGCCCACCCACCGATGCACCGTCGACCGGTGCACCCCGAAGCTGGCGGCCACCTCCATCACATCCGACCCGGCCAGCACCGCGCGAACCGCATCCAAGCGTTGCTCGACAACCGACAAGACAACCAGCACCAATCCCGGCCTCCCCGAGTCCCGACGCCCCGCGGAGACGTCGAGCCCAGAGTGCCGAAACCGACCACCGTCGCAGATCACCTGGCGGACGTGTGTCGCGCATCAGTCGACGGAGGACACGGCGGCTGCCTGCCGTGTGGGAGGACTTTCTGTACGTCTATCAAGGCGGCCCTGAACGGGCCGCACGCGCCGCCGCCTGGGCGCGCGTCCGTCGCTCCGCTGGCGCTCCGACTCCGGCCACGCAACACGCCCGGCGGCTGGCGCGGAGGGCGGGAAGCCCGGGGGCCGCCGTAGACGGTAGCGCCGAGAGTGGTGGAGGTTCGGTGCCGGCAGCCGGACGCGCCGCGCCTGAGCAGCGCGGCGCAGGGGAGGCACGCCGGGTCCGTGCGGCGGGTCGTGGCGGCGGACCAGTCGCGGTCACTGCGCCTCCGGCGGGGGCGCAACGACTCCAGGATGGCCGGGGCTCCGTCGGCAGGTTGCGGTCCGTGGGTGGTTGCGCAGGGCCATCCCGCCAGCCGTCGACCCGGGTGAACCGAGCAGACCACCGCCCGGCCCGCCAGCGTCCGTACGAACCGTCAAGGCCGTCTTGACGTGGCGGGCCGAGCGGTGGCCCGCTCCCATAACGGCGGGTCGGCGGCAGACGGGATGGCAGGAACCACGTATGGTTCCGCTGTGTGAAGTTCATGCTCACATATGAAGGTCCGCTCGCGTCGAACGGTAGGCCGAGCCAGAAACATGACATCCGTCTGACGCTGCACCCGCAGCTAAGGGAGCTTTGGCAGCATAAGCCCTTGGCGCAGTTCTACGACATGGGTGGTCCGAACGTATCCACGGTTGGCGGATACGACTTCTGCTCGGTGGTTCATCCACGCTGGCACTTCCGGGCGCATCTGGAGATCTTGATGCTTCGCCCAGAAGCCCCCGGAGGTGTGGTAAAGCCGAGGGGTGACATCGACAACCGCTTAAAGACCCTTTTTGACGCACTTACCCGCCCGACTCAACCGCAGGACATTCCGTCGGGGTGGGCACCAGGCGATGATCAAAAGCCGTTACATTGTTTGCTCGATGACGACAGTTTGATAACGGGATTCACTGTGCGAACCGACCGGCTCCTGGCAGCGCCAACTCAGTCTCACATGAAACTGGTAATTGGCGTCGAAGTGGACAATACGGCCGCCTTCGGTGGGCTTGCTGTCCTGGGATGAGCGCTGAAGGGGCGGTCCGCCCTAGCTGGGTGACGACGGATGCGAGCAACGCCGGACGCACGTGGACGATAGCGGACCGTGTCAGCAGCTCACCCGCGCCGCTTTCGCAGCTCACCTGCTTGTGATCGTTCGGTCACACCAAAGAGGTCATGGCCCCGCAGTTGGCAGAGCTGCCGTAGGTACCCGGGACCAGTCGCGGCAGCTGGCCGCCTGGGCATGCCGACGACGGCAACTTCATCGCCGAGTTGGCCGTTCGACACGCGTCAGGACGCCCTGGCGGTCGCGACTCCATCGGCGGCCGGAGGTATCCGTAAACTCAATCTCTACGAAATGCGGAGCATCAGGTAGGTCGTCGTATGCGGAATTTGATACTGCGATCTCGCGGTACGGGTAGAGCTCGCGCCCGCTCAGCCGCCAGTCGCCAGGCGGCACTAGTTCGTGTATCACATTCATTTGACCGGCCCCGTCTCGCATGGGGACATACGTTGAGCGGAACTGGTAGACGGGCTGCTGACTCAGGTTCCGGATGGCGAAGCCCCACTGGAGCGCGGAGTGGGGGTCGCGAGAGTCGCTAAGTACGGGAACCTGCCATGCGCTGATTAGATTCGCCTGCGCCCTATCGGCCTCCAACTGACGCTCGTCGTCCCGACGCCGCTCGATAGTCACAACTTCCCAAGCCGCCGTCGCTGCCTTGCGCCCTGCGCGCCACGCGGCAACCGCGACGGCGCCCGTCGCGAGAGTCCCGACGGCTCCGACCCAGGTGGCGATGTCCCCAAGACCCACACATAATTCCACGAGGGACTACGGTAACCCGTACGCGCAATGATCGGTCAGCAGCTCAGGTGCCCTGCTCGGGGTGCGCGAATGATTGAGCGCCCCTTGGATGCCGTCGTGCATCTGCCGTGATAACGCCCGGAGTTGCGCAGCAATCGCTCGCCCTCCTAAACCGACGGCAGCAGCGCTGACAGCAACCGGGCGGGACAAGAGTAGCCGCCGGCTGTCGAGCGCGGACAGCCGCCCGAGGTTACGGACGTGGACAGACGATGGCGAACGATGCGCCCAGAGCTTACAAGCGAGGGGTCAGGAGCCCGAGAGAGCCCAAGATCATGCCGTTGCCAGGCCGTCAGAGGTGGACTAGGAGCGACGAATGATGACCACCAGCCGCCAATGAACGGGCAGCTCAGGCGGCATGTTGTCCGTGTTGATCGACTACGCCCTCACCCTCGATCAATACAACGCCAAGTAAGGTGTGGCCCTGCGTTCCCTGGTTCTAGCCGCCCTCCGGTTTGAAGAGGGCAATCCAGCCCGCGATCGTTCCAAGGATGGTCATCGCGAGCGTCATGCCCTCGTAAACTTTTCGCGCCAACCCCAGGCCGGGCGGCTCTGCTGTTGAAGGGGCGGGGCTTGAGTGGATGCGTCGGGCTCGTGATGGTTGGCGAGGGGCAGCCACGGTCGTCCTGCTGAAGACTCGTCTCATCTTGGCAAGGCGATGTGTGTGGCATCCAACGAGCACACCCCAGCCTGCGTTTCGACAAGGACTGCCGTCCTTGCGGACCGGCTCTCGACACTGGAGCGGCGCAACGAACGCGATGTACGGCAGCAGTGCGGCGAGGACTGTGAACCACCCGTACCGCGCTTGATCCTGGGCAAAGAACGCTGCCGCGATTCCGGCGATGAGGCCACCGATGACCAGCCTGTCCGTTCTGGTTATTCTCCGGCTCGCCACGTTCAGGAGGCTAAGCGTGATGCCATAGCTACAGACTGCAATAGTCGGGTTCACGACTCGCCGTGATTGGTGCCCGGTCGGTCGATGGTTCGAAGGTCCGGACTCGGCAGTCCATAGCCCCGGCTATTCGGCGACGAAAACTCCCACGCCGGGCAGGGTCTCGGTCATCCCTTTGATCCGTAATACCTGCATGGCACGGTCGATCACCGGCTCGGTGACCCCGTAGTGCTCGATCAACTCTCGCCGACTGGGCAGCTTGGAGCCGGGCTGGAACTCGCCTGACGCGATGCGCTCGGCGAGGTCGTCGGCAATCTGCTCGTAGCGGTAACGCGGTGGCACGTGGTTCTCCTCGGTTGGCAACACGAGTAGACCACCTACGTCAGCCCTTGACTACCCAATGGTACCTATGGGAGGTTGCCGAGGAGGCCGATTCCCTCGGTTGGCGCTGTGGGCCGTCCTCGCCGGCGTGGATGTTCGGCGCGTCCCCCGCGTTCGGGCATCCACGCCTCCAGATTGCTGCGGCACAAGGAGGTGGCGGTGCTCCCTTCGGCTTGGGCAGCACGGCAGAGCATGGCGCGAGCGGGAGCGGCGAGCCGGTGAAGCGAGTGTCGTACGACGAGTACGTGCTGGCGGTGGCGCTGACTCTCGCTCGCCGTCACCGGCCCGTCTGGTCTTGGCGGCATTGGCGGCGCATCTGCCGCTGCGGAGGCGATCTGCCATGTCGAAGCCGCCACCGCATCCCGATCAACCGCGGCCACTGGCCCAGCCAGGACGGCCCGCAGTGACCACTCACCACCCGATCAAGACGGCCTGGACGTGCGGCGGCTGCGCGGGGGAGTGGCCATGCCCGACCCGGCGCCGAGAGCTGCGAGCCGAGTACGACCGTGCCCCTGTGTCACTGGCCCTCTACCTGGCCGCCCAACTCGTCGACGCCGCCCAGGACCTGGCCCACGTTCCCGCCGGCCACCTGCATTACCGCTTCCTCGGCTGGACCCGATGAGCATCCTGCGACCCGGTGACGAGAAATTCCACTACAGCGACGGCTCCCACAAGTGGATCCCGCCAGACCCGGACTACGACCAGGAGGTCTGGGACGAGCAGGTCCGCCAGCACAAGCACGGCCACCTCAGGAACGAGCGCCCAAAGGTCCGCATCCAACGGCTGATCTGACGCCAGCAGTACAGCAACGAAGTACAGCAACTGTGTCAGCCGAACAGAGCCGAGAGGCGCGCCAACAGGTCGCCTGACCTCGCATCGAGCCCGATCCGACCGGCCTGCCGAGAGTTCACACCGAAGAGGTCGCTGGTTCGATACCAGCATCGCCCACTCTCAGTTTCCGCAAGTCAGAGGCCGCTTCCCGGATTCGGGAGGTGGCCTTTTTGCTTGTGTACAGCAGCCGGGCGATTGCGTTAGTGATTCGCCGAGGCGCTTGAGTGCGTCCCTGGTCGCTCTCGACGAGACCTGGTTGTAGATCTCCATCGTCATCGAGAAGCGGGCGTGCCGGAGGATCTGCATGGCAACTCGCGGGTGGACCTCAAGGTCGGCCAGGAGCGTGGCGCAGGTCCGCCTCGCGTCGTGGACGGTGATCAGCTTGACTCCTGCCTTGTCGCATCGATGGGTGTGCCACAGCGCCCGAAGTGCTCCGCTCGCTGTCGGATGGCAAGCTCGTGTCCCATGATCGATGATTTCGCGAAGGACTGCCTGCATGGCCGGCTCAAGGGGATCCGGGAGGCACTGGTCTGGAAGCTCGACGGCCTGTCCGAGTACGACATCCGGCGTCCTCTGACAGCGACGGGGACCAACCTCCTCGGCCTGGTGAAGCACATGGCGACGTTGGAGGCCTGGTATTTCGGTGAGGTCTTCGGCCGCCCGTCCCCGGATGCGCTGGGGCGATGGCAGGACGCGGACGGCAGCGACCTGTGGGTGACCCCGGGCGAGACCCGCGAACAGATCATCGACTTCTACCAGCGTGCCTGGGGGCATGCGGACGCGACGATTCAAGCGCTTCCCCTCGACGCGCCCGGCCACGTGCCGTGGTGGTCGCGGTCGGACGTCAAGCTGTTCGCCATCATGATCCACGTCCTTCAGGAGACCACCCGGCATGCCGGACACGCCGACATCCTGCGTGAGCAACTCGATGGCCGCACCGGATTGAGGCCTGAGTACGAGGAGCAGATCGACACGGCGGCCCGCGAGGCGTACCGGGCGAAGATCGAGCGGGCTGCGCTGGAAGGGGCGGGTGGCTCGCGTCATGCCGGCCTGTCCGACACGCATGGTGCATAGTGCCGCGTCGTAGAGCTGCTGCGCCTGGGGTGACAGCGATCGATCAGGCAAACGGGTGTGGATCGAAGCTGATGCCACCCCGTTCGGCCATCCGGAGCACCCGTTGGCCGTGGCGCGGGGGTCTGCGCACGTACAGGGTGTAGCGCGACGCCTGGAACCGTAAGTCCATGTCGCGCCCCTCCAGGTGCCAGCAGGGCTCCCCCCGGCGCGAGGCGGGCTCCCGACGCAGGTTCTTGAGCTCCAGCGGCAGGCACACGGAGTGCAGGCTGCCGACGATGTCCCAGACGCTGCTGAAAATCAGCGTCGCCGGCGCTACCCAGAATTGAACGTCCCGCGTGGGTCCCGACTCGACCCGGCGCACGATGTAGTCGAGGTCGAGATGCAGCTGCAGGGCTGACGGCGCGGTGGGGTCGAGGTCATCCTGCTCCTGGAACTCCTCCGGGGTCAGGTCCTCGGGTGGACCTTCGTCGTCGGTGACGGCGAGTGCGTGAATTCGGCAGTAGTCCCACGACGTCTCCGCCAGTTCCTGATCCGTCAAGGTGGCCCGCTGGAGGCCAGACTCAGAGTGCACGACTGTCTTCATAGGGTGCCGCCGGAGGGTCAGTCGGTCGGTCCGAGGTGATCCGCGAAGCCAATACCCGGGTACGAGGCATCCAAGGGCAGAGCGAACCCGTCAGCTGTTACCGGAGTCCGTTCTGGGCAGTAGCGAGTGTTCCATCGCGTACAGGGCGATACCCGCGCGGGTCCGCCGTCCCGTTTTGTCGTAGATGTGCGTCAGATGGTGGTCGACGGTGCGCGGGGAGATCGACAGTTCCGCGCCGGCCTGCCGGCTCGTCAGTCCGCGTGCCGCGAGCCGAAGCACCTGCACTTCCCGGTCCGTCAGTCCGTCCGGCAGCGGCCGTCGCGGCGCCGACATGCCCGCCGCGGCGAGGACCAGAGCACACGCTTCCTTGTCAGTGCCACCTTCATCGGCGTCGCGCACGAGGATCTTCGCGGCATCCGGAAGCGAGTACGCGGGACGGTGCGCACGCGGCTCGGTGAGCGCGGCGAGCATGTCGGCAGCCGCCACGATGCGGGCGGTCAGGGGCAGTTCGCGGACCGGGTCACCGCGATGGTAGCCGCCGCCGTCAGCACGTTCGTGGTGAGCGGAGGCGATCGGTGCGAGCGTGGCCAGCGCCGGCACCCGCTGCAGGATCCGATGGGTCCAGTACGTGTGCGTGCGCACACGTTCGGTCTCGGCAGCGGTGAGGGTCGTCGGCCGGTCCCAGATGCCGGCCGGAACGACTACGCGGCCGAGGTCATGCAGCAGCGCCGCGCTGCGCAACTCTGTCAGGGCCTTCTCGTCGAGCCCGGCGACCCGCCCGGCACCCTCTGCCAGGTCGGCGACATGTTCGCTGTGTCCCAGCAGCCACGGGCTTTTCATGTCGACGATGCGCGCCAGCACCGCCGACAGTTGTGGCACCGACCCGAACGGCACGGTGGCGTGCGGCAGCGGTTCGGCTTCCAACACCGGGACGACAGCGTCCGTCGTGTCCGATGGCGCAAGCGCCGCCTCCGGCGTGGCCAGGAAGACATCGGCCAATGCGGGATCCAGGTGGCCGCCGGAGCGACGGCGCACCTCGGCGACCGCGCCGCCAACTCCTCCGACGGCATAGGCGAGGACTGCCTGCTCGGCCACATGCACGGTACGGGCAGCCGGCGAGAGGTCCGCGCCGCTGCGGCCCTCCGGAATTCCCCGGCCGTCCCAGCGTTCGTACACGTCCTCCAGCGCCGCGACCGATTCGGGCAGCACGCCCAGCCGTGGTCCAAGGTCCCGGCTGGTCTCACAACCGTGCCGCATGGCCTGCACGCCGACAGTGGGAAACATCTCGAGGAAGGTGCGGGCCAGTCGCGCCGGATCGGGTCCGGCCCAGTTCCCGAAATCTCTGGTCAGCCCGTCCAGCAGGGCGTCATCGGCAACGTCGAGGTGTTTGAGCACGGCTTGCAAGGCGACATCGTCACCGAAGAGGGCGGCCAACTCGGGCGCGTACGACGTACACCCGATCGAGCGGAGCAACGCGGTCTCGAAGACCACCCGGACGTGCCGGTCGTCGCCGCCTGCCAATCGGGCGAGGCGGGTCGCAACGGCACAGGTCTGTAGCCCCTTCTCGAACGACATGCCGGCCGCGACGTCCGTGGTGAGCGAAACCGTCGCCAGCACCTCGGCGACCCGGATCGTCTGCATTGGTAGCACGGTACCTCCGAGATGAGGGTTGTCAGGGACCAGCCTCAGCGTTTGGATCGGCGGCAACAAGGCCGCGCCGAACCTGGGTGCGCCGCACCCAGGCGCCACCTGGCCAGGCCGGGAGACCACGGCGGGACGACCGCCGCGGTCCCCGGCGCATCCGCCTAGACCAGCTTCGCGGAGAGAGTGATGTCGACGGCGGCGAGGGCCTGTGACACCGAGCAGTTGACCTTCGCCGTCTCAGCGATCTTCTCGAACTGCGCGTTGTCGATGCCCGGGACGGTGGCCTTGGCCGACAGCGCGATCCGGCTGATCGCAAAACCCCCGTCGGCCGGGTCGATGTGCACCGACGCCGTGGTTTCCACTGACGTCGGCGTGTAGCCGGCTTCGGCCAGAAGGTGCGAGAACGCCATGGAGAAGCATCCCGCGTGCGCGGCGGCGATGAGTTCCTCGGGGTTCGTTCCGGTGCCCTCCTCGAACCGGGAGGTGAACGAGTACGGGCCGGAGTAGGCCTTCGACGCCAACGTCATGGTGCCGGATCCGTGGGCGAGGTCGCCCTTCCACTGAGCCGATGAATTGCGAACAGGCATGGGCAGTAGCTCCAATTTCGTAATGAACGGTCGGACAGTCAATAGTCAGACCGGCCCTTGCTCATCTGCCATGCCAATTGGTGCTCTGCGGTGTCCGATGCGGTTCTCGCTCCGTCGGGTCGCCGATGGTGCCGGTGCGCGCACCCGTTGCCGTCGCGCCACGCGTCCGTCACCGCCATCCCCGGTTCACCTGTCCTGAAGAGCCGGGACGGCCCGCCTTCCGGCCCCGGCTTTCGGCGTGGCTTCAACTCCTGCTGCCACAGGATCTCGCAGGTAAGGGCGAGACCACGAGTCAGGTGCCGGCGATAGGTCGAGAACGGCAGATTCAACCGGCGGGCGGCAGCCTGCTGGGTCGGCAACCCATCGAGGTAGGTGGCGGCAACGGCCCGATAGATCTTGACCGTGCGCGGGTCCTGGCGCAGTGTTTTGACGGCCTCATCGAGTACACCGCGCAATGCCGCGGCGACTTCCGCCTCGCCGCCCGGGTGACCGGGTAAGTGTCGGATCAGTCTGGTCCGGACGAGCGGGTTGGCAGCCAGTTCCGAGACACTTCGCCAGCTGCCGAGCGCCTGCCGCACAGCGGTGTCGAATTCGGCCCGCGACAGTTTGATTGCCGCATCGACAGGCGACGGGGTTGGTGACGTGCTGTGACGACCTGCGAACCAGCATTCCAGGGGGACATGCTCCCAGTTGCGGCCGAACAACGCATACTCCACGCCGCCGAGCCGAGGCCGCTGCGGGACCGGCCGATGTTGTAGGTGGTCCATGAGTGGACGCCAGTAATCGGGGTTGGATACCACGATGTGCGACCACGCCATGCCCTCCGCTCGTACCCAGTGCGCCATGGTACGTAGTTGCATAAGGTGCATCGGCGTCGAGACGAGGTGGTACGCAGCGGGATGAACGAGATACCGCTGGATTCCGATGTGTTCGTCGGCACGCAGCCCGCCAGCCTCGGCAGCATGGGCCCAGGCAGCAGCTGCCACCGGGTCTCGTTCGAGCGCCTCCCGGTCACCGGCGCGAAGCTGGACCCACGCCATGAATCCGACAAGATCACCGCATTCCGCGGAATGATAGAGGCGGACGCATTCGGGCTGTCGCCGCAGCCAGAATTCGAGAATGGCGGCGGACTCCGCCCCCTCGGTCACAGCGGCCATGGCGAGAATCTCGTCGCGGTCCGCCAGGTCCATGGGCGCCTCGTGCACCCGCATCTCATGGCGGGCCTCGCGGAAGTAGCGGTCCTCTATCTCGTTCAACAAGAGATGAGCGAGATCCCGCATCGCGGGCAGCACGTCAGGGTCGCCGGCAACCCGGCCTGCTTCGAGCAGGTACGGCCAGATCCGATCGTAGATTTCGGCGTAGCGCTGACGATTTCGCCATTGCAGGTCGGCTTCCAACACTCTACGGACGGTGTCGTGCGGATATACCCCGCGCCGACTCAGTTCGACATACGGCTGCCTTATCAGCCAGTCGAAGACCTCGGCCGCGTCCGACGTGCCCAGCACCGTCTGCAGCAGCCCTTCGGTAGTCACCCGCGACTGGGCCAGCACGGTCAAGGCAACCCGATGGCTTTCGGTCGGCACGTCTCCCACCAACTGACTGACCAACGGCGCGATGACGTCCGGCGTGGGTCTCCAGTCCGCGCGGGAGGCGCCGGTACGGGCGGCGGCGTCCGCCACAAGGCTCAGCGCCAACGGGTTCCCGCCGGCAAAGGCTGCGGCACTGTGCCGCACTTCCGGCTTCACCCCGCGGGTATCGAGCAACTCGGCAGACTCCTCGAGGCTGAGAACATCAAGCCGCACCACTCGCAGTGTGCCCGCCCACGCCATATCGGAAGTCCAGCTCGCAGCCGGAGGCTTCCGGCCGACAACCACCACCACGACGCCGGTCCTGACCTGCGGAAGGAAGCGGTCCCGCAACCACTCTTCCAGACCCTTGCACTCGTCGAAGGCGTCAATAAACACCACTGCCCGGTCATCGACGTACGCCGCCTCCGCCACCGCGAACGATTGAGTAGGCGACGGCTCCACTGCCCGGCCGTCGATGTCGATAACAGTGCGAGCGGCTTCCTCGGCTGTGTCCTTGAACCGCTGTAGCAGCGACGACTTGCCGATGCCACCGGGCCCGTGCAGGAAACACACCGCGTATGCGCCGGGCTCGCCGGCCAGGGCGGCCTGGAATTCGGCCCGGTACGTGTCGCGACCGACAAAACCTCGAGCACGGGACGCGCGGAGGCGATCCGCCAACCGGGCCTGCAGCGAGGGAGGAACGTCCGGCACGACGCGAAGGCGGTTCATGAGTGCTCGACGGCCGTGGTCCGTACCATGGCATGGGTGTCCAGGATCGTCTCGAAGCGCACCGGCACCCCGTCGCGCAACCGCCAGACGTGGGCGAACCGCGACGTCATCGGCCGGCCGGTCACCCGGCTGGCGGCCCGGTAGTGGCCCAGGGCGATCACGACCTCGCCGGCCTCGAAGATCTCGTCGGGTTGCACCGCGAAGCCGACCCACTCGGTTTCGAACCGGGCAAACACATTCGCCAGCACCGACTCCCGGCCGCGATAGACGCCCCCGTAGTGCAGCCCGTCCGGCACGACCCACTCGATGTCGCGGTCGAGGCCCTCCAGCAGACCCGCCACGTCACCGCCGGCCAGTCTGCCGTACAGCGCGACAATCAGAGCGGACGGGCCGAGGGGGTCACGCTGATCGTTGATGTTCATGGTGATTCCTTCCGTATGGATGCGTCGGAAAGATCTTCGGCTGTCCCGGTCGGCGCCCGCATCGGTTGAGTTCCCTATACGGGATGTGACGAAGAACGCCGCCACGGACGACCTTTCGCCGCCGTCCGACGGCACGCTGCTGCTTGCGGACACGGCCGGGACGTGCCGCCTGCGCTGGCAGGCAACTGTTTCGCTGGCAACTGGGGGCGATCACCGGTGATCAGCGCTGATCGGGGATCGGGCTGGAGCCCGAGCAGGAGGCTGAGGCACCTTGTGTGCTGTTGCCGACGCTGATGCCTAGCTGGTCGGCGGAAATCCCCAGTAAGGAAGTTGGATCGCCGTGACCGCACCCGAGATCGACCCGGCCCTGGCAACTGCCGTTGGGCCCACGCGCACGAACCCGGGTCGGCGCAACGCCGCGCGGCCTTCGCTCGCTGTCACGCTTACCCGGGAAGAAGTCTCCGCCTTGGCCGCTGTGGCGCGGGGGCCCGTGCTCATGCCCGAAGACGCTGGATTTGTCGCCGAGTGTGCGACCTACAACCTGCTCAACCCATTGCGCCCGGCGCTGGTGGTGGGTGCCTCCTGCGTCGCCGACGTTCAGGCCGCAGTCCGCTTCGCCGGCAACCACGGAATGCCGGTGGCGGTCTCGGCGACCGGGCATCAGGTCCGGCAACCAGCCGCCGGCGCGGTTCTCATCACCCTGCGACGGATGACCGGCGCCACCGTGGATGTGGTCCGGCGCATGGCACGGATCGAAGGTGGAACCCGATGGCAGGACGTCGTGGACACGGCCGCGGCGCATGGCCTCGCCCCGGTGAACGGCTCCTCTATGACCGTCGGGGCAGTCGGCTACCTGCTGGGCGGCGGACTGAGCCCCACCCTCGGGCGCACCCGAGGGTACGGCGCCGATACCGTACGTGCCGTCGAGATCGTCACCGCCGACGGACAGGTTCGTCGCGTCACCGCTCACTGCGAACCGGACCTGTTCTTCGCCGTGCGGGGCGGCAAGGGCAACTTCGGTGTAGTCACCGCTGTGGAGGCCGATCTCTTCGAGGTACGTAGGCTCTACGGCGGTGCGATCTACTTCGCCGGCGAACACGCGGCCGACGTGCTGCACACCTGGCGGGATTGGGCCGTCGGCCTCCCCATTGAGATGACGACATCGGTCGCGGTTCAGCGTCTGCCACCGGTGCCCGACCTGCCGGAGCCGATTCGCGGAGCGTTCGTCGTGGCAGTGCGGGTGGCTTACCTTGGGCAAAGCACGGAGGGGGAATCCTTGGTGGCGAAGATGCGCGCCGCCGCCCCGGTGCTGCTCGACGAGGTAACCGACATGCCGTACGCACAGGTCGGCAGGATCCACTCGGACCCGGTGGACCCGCTGCCGTACGTCGACCGGACGACCGGGCTGCGCGCCTTGCCGCCGGAGGCGGTTGACGCCCTGCTCGATGTGGTCGGCCCCAACGCGGACTGCCCCCTGGCCAGCGTGGAACTCCGCGCCCTCGGAGGCGCGCTCGACCACCAGGCCGAGGTGCCCAACGCCGTGTCATCCCGTGGCCTTCCGTTCGTGCTGTTCGGCTTCGGTGTAGGACCTGCGGAGCAGGCCGCGTCGCTGGGCGCCCACCTGGCGAAGGTCATCGAGGCGATGCAGCCGTGGGCCGACGAGCGAACCGTGCCCAATTTCCTGTCCGCCGATGAGGCCACCACCCCGGCAGCGGTCCGCACCGTGTACGGCGCTGACCTCTACGACCGGCTGACACGGATCAAGGCCCGCTGGGACCCTGCCAACATGTTCCGGATGAACCACAACATCCCGCCCTGCCCCGGGGCGGAAACCCTGACCCCGCGCCGTTGTTCGCCGCAGCGGGCGGAAGCGGAGTGACCTCGTTGGTCTTACCGGTCTGATTGCGGCGCTGACTGTGGATCAGATGCAGCCGAGTTGAGAGCGACAGCCCGGGCGCCTCGACCGAAGCTGGCCGGGCCACGGTCGCAGGTCAATGAAACAAGTAGCCGCGATGAGTGCGACGCGCGGTGCCGGTTGGCGTGGGCCCGTCAGCGGCCCTGCAGGCGCTTCGCGTTGTCGCCGAAGGTCCACGCCTTCGACCCGTCCCAGTTCGCCGACCAGGTCATCAGGCCCTTGAGACCGGGCACGGAGTTCCAGGCCTGCGTGACCAACGACGTCGACATGTAGCCACCGCCCGCCCCGTTCTGCGCGGGCAGGCCCGGGACCTGCTTGTCGTACGGCACGCGGATGGTGGTGCCCTGGATGGTGAGGCCGTTGTTCAGGCACTGTGTCTGAACGGTGAAGCCCTGCACGGTGCCCGCCGGGTACGAGTCGCCGGCGCAGCCGTACATGCTGCCGTTGTAGTACTGCATGTTCAGCCACCAGAGCCGGCCGTTGTCGACGTACTTCTTGATGATTGGCAGGTAGGAGCCCCAGATCGAGCCGTAGACCACGCTGCCGCCGGTGACGTAGGCCGTTTCCGGTGCCATGGTCAGGCCGAAGTTCGACGGCATCCGGGCCAGCACTCCGTCGATGATCCGGATCAGGTTGGCCTGCGACGTGGACAGAGTGTTGATGTTGCCGCTGCCGGTCAGGCCGGTCTCGATGTCGATGTCGATGCCGTCGAAGTGGTAGGTCGTGAGGATCGGCACGATCGTCGCGATGAACCGGTCGGCGACCGCGCTGGAGCTCAGGTCGATGCCTGCCGCGGCCCCGCCGATCGACATCAGGATGGTGGCGCCGGCCGCTTTGGCCTGGCACATCTCGGCCGGGGTGGCCACCTTGACGCCGGCGTCCATGCCGTTCTCCCAGAGGACCGTGCCGTCCGAGCGGATCACCGGGAACGCCGCGTTGATCACGTTGTAGCCGTGCTGGTTGAGCCGGCTGTCGGTGATCGGGATCCAGCCGAGTCCGGGGTGTACGCCGTTGGAGGCCCCGTCCCAGTTCTCCCAGTAGCCCTGCAACACCTTGCCGGCGGGCCGCGACTTCACCGCGCAGGTCCCACCGGTTGGTGGCGGCGTGGTGGGGGGAGGTGTGGTCGGTGGCGGCGTGGTGGGCGGCGGGGTCGTCGGTGGTGGCGTGGTGGGCGGCGGAGTGCTTCCCGAGCACGCGCCGAGGTCACGCCAGAGCGACGGGGTCGCGGCGGGGTTCCAGCCGGCGCCGGGGTGCGCGGTGTGGGTGACCAGAGCCTGGTAGAGCCGGCCGCCATAGGTGACCTGGGCGCCCGCCTGGTAGGTGGGGCCCTCGGCCCAGGCCGGGGCGGTGCAGGCGACCATCGGGACGACGTTGGCCGAGGACACGGCCGCCATGCTGCTGGGGACGAAGGCGACGGCGGCCGTGACGGTCATCGCCGCCCCGGCCACCACTGCGAAAATCCGACGGCTTCTCATGGCTCACTCCCCAGGCTTCGGCGACCCGCGACCTCCACACATATTGACGTCCGTGAAGTTTAATATCAAGGGTTGTTTACAGATCCCGCGAAGTTGGGGGAGTGCGGAGGTCGGTAGCCCAACCACCCGGTCACCCGGTCGTCCAGCGATCGTGGTGGATCACCGACGACACCGGGCGTCGCTGGCGCCAGCCGTGCTGCTCCAGGTCCGGCGTCTGCTCCAGATGGGTGACCGGGCCGAGGCAGAGCCACGCCACTGGGCGGACGGTGGCCGGAATGCCGAGCAGGTCGCGCAGGAACGGCTCCCGGTAGAACGAGACCCAACCGACTCCGAGCTGCTCCGCGGTCGCGGCCAGCCACAGGTTCTGGATCGCCAGACAGACCGAGTAGAGGCCGGCGTCGGCGATCGCGTGTCGACCGAGCACGGCCGGACCACCCCGCTCCGGGTCGTACGTAACCACGACCGACAACGTCGACTCGCGTACGCCATCGATCTTGATCCGGGCGAAGCGTTCCGCCGCCGCGCAGTCGAGTGCGGCCGCGAAGGTGTCCCGTTCCCGCTCCACGTGCCGGTGGAACTCCTGCCGCAGCTCAGGATCGCGGACCAGGATGAAGTCCCAGGGCTGGGAGAGACCGACGCTCGGCGCGGCGTGCGCCGCCGTGAGGATCCGGTGCAACGTCTCGTCAGGGATCGGCGCCCCGGTGAACTGGGCACGTACGTCCCGGCGGCGGTGGATGGTCTCGTAGAGTCCGGTGTTCAAGGCAGGCTCCCGCTGCGCTCGTGCCCCTGACGGGGCCGATGACGCGAGGCCGGTCTTCGGACTCCCGGATCTACGCTGGTCACCCGCCTTCCCAGCCCCTCAGGGCCAGTGGCTGCGTCTGGTACGCGTAGGTGGCAGCTCCCCGGTCACCGCGGCGGGCCCGTGCCGGACTCACACCGGCTTCCCGATTCTCCCCACTCGCGCGGGGCACCTCGCAACGTTTGTGCCACCGAGCACCATAGTGGCCCGGACGATGACCCTGAGCGGTGGATCACCGACGACGGCGGGCCATCCACTGCCAGATGTGGGTGCCGTTGCGGCTCGGGTCGTTGCGGGCCACGTAGATCCAGGACCAGTGACCGGGGAACTGGTGGCCGTTCCAGACAACGTGGTCGTACAGGGTGATCAGTGATCCCGGGATGAGGTCATGGGCGTGGATCGTGTTGGTCTCGGGTGGCACGGTGTCGTCGTCGCGCGAGGTGACCAGCCAGGTCGGGGTGTCGATCCGCGCCAGCTCCGCGTCGGTGATCAGCGGCGGGCCCTCTCCGCCGAGCGGCTCGACGACGCCGCAGATCGGCACCGACGCGGCGAACAGGTTGGGATAGGCGACGGTCATCTCCAGGGACATGTAGCCGCCGTTGCTGCAACCGGCCACGTAGATCCGGTCGGGGTCGACACGCTTGCGGCGTACGAGGTCCTCGACGATCTCGCGGATCAGCGGGGCGAACCGGGGGCCGTCCTCCATCCAGTAGGAGGTGCTCTGCGGAGCGACGACGTACGCGCCGGAGAAGATCCGTTGAGCCTCCGGGGTGGCGAAGCCCAGCGCGCCGCGGTTGGCGCGCAGCGTGGTCTCGTTGTCGTAGTAATCGTCGGGCAGCGAGGCACCCTCGCCGCCGCCGTGCAGCCAGAGGACCAGCGGCAGGCGACCGCGGCGGGGCGAACGCTCCGGGGAGTACAACCGGTACTTCAGGCCCGAGCCCGAGACGTGGTGGCTGAAGGCGTCCACCTCGGGGTTCGACAGCCGCCCCTGAACGAAGCGAGTGATGGTGACCGGCGAGCCGTGGCGCCGGACGAGCGGGGTGTTCTGCCTGATGGTGTAGACGAGGTCCAGCCGGACGTTGCGGCCCCTGCTCGCGATGTAGCCGAGGGTGCCACCGCCGAGTTGACCTTCGGCGTAGCTCAGCTCCAGCACGATGTTTCCGTGCCGGTCGAGCCGGGCCGCGGTCACCGTGCGGTCCAGGTCGTACTCGCTGAAGATCAGATCGCCGGGAGCGATCGGGATCGGGCTGGTGGCCTTGGCATGCACGGTGAACGTGCCGGGGGTGAGCCCGGCGGGGTCGATCGGCCCGAGCCGGCCGGTGTCGAGAGTGACCGAGGTGACCTGCTCACCGCCGTCGAGCGTTCTCGCGTCGAGGGTGAAGCTCACGCTGGTGGGGTGGTGGCCACCGGCGTGAGCGACGGGGCCGGGCAGCGCTAGGCCGATGGCGGCACCGGCGCCACCGGCCAGGACGGTGCGGCGATTGACAGACGTGGACATGCGGACCCCCGGTACCTTGCGAGGTAGACGTTGATCGATGAAATGTCAACCTAGCGCCGTAGAGATCCGCTGGCAACCGATGCCGCCACGGGTGATCAGGGCGCCCGAGGTCGTTGGAGCTATCGGGAGGATGCCCTGCCTGATCGCAGTCGCCGCGTTCATTCCGTCCTACTGGCTACCCATCAACGGTGACGTCGCCAGCATCAGGCGTACCCGCGCGGGCGGGTCCTTCGCGACGCCCACCACACCTTGTCGTCGACGCTCCGGCAGTCCCGGGCTCCACCAGTGCCTCACTCCGCTGGGGGAGTGAAACCCAACCAGGGAGGGAGGCATCATGGTGCTGACTTGGCGATGGTGCTTGTATGCCCGTTTTCAGAGGTCGTCGCTGGGCGTACGGCGCCTTCGCATGGTTGATCTTCTTTGTGGTGTCGCATGTGATCCTGGTTTTCTTCCCCGGTGACGATCCGACCGGTGATGGACCCTGGGATATGAGGGCTTACGTGATCTTCAACGTTGTGCTCATCTCGATGTCGGCCGTCGGGGCAGCCGTCGTTCTAGCCACAGTCCGTCCGCTGGCTCTACATTTCCCCCGGTGGTTACTGCTGGCGCCACTGTTGTCCGGCAGCATGCTGCTCGTCATCCGGGGTGTTCCAGGGATGGCCGAGAATTTGCTGATGGTCACCGGTATCCGTCGCGGCGGCTTCATGGGGGACGCAGACATCTCCACGGGCGAGTTCTGGACCGGCATCGGAATTAACACCTACTTCTTCACCGGAGCTGTGTTGCTGGTTGGGACAACCGTTTGCTACGGCCGCCGATCAGCGAGAAGCGTTTCGAGGGGATCAGCCGACCCGTCTCGGTGAGGCATCCGGATCTGCCGCTGACCAGCCGCGGTGGCTGTAAGAGCTCTAGTAGGACCGACGGGCTGAGAGTTGGTTCAGGGAGTCCGGTACCTGCTGTCGCTGGGCTCGCTCAGCTGGACACGATGAGCACCCTGAAACTGGGCGACGAGAAGTACCACTACAGCGACGGCTCCCACAAATGGATCCCGCCAGGCCCCGATTACGACCAGGAGGTCTGGGACGAGCAGGTCCGCCAGCACAAGCAAGGCCACCTCAGGAACGTGTGCCCGAAGGTCCGCAACCAGCGCCTGGTGTGACGCCGGCAGTGCAGGAGCGAAGTGCGGACACGTGGCCACGTCCGACGCCAGCCACGATCAGCTGACGGTGGAGGATCAGCAGGTACTGCTGTCCCTGCGGGCAGGTCGAGATCGGGCCCCAACGGAGGGGGGCATCCTCCCGGGGCGACCACAAGTCGATCGCCCCGGGGTTCCGTCCGGCGGTTGGCCCGCGTTTGCCTACATCGGCGTGGCAGGACTGAGCTCGACGACGCTGCCAGTGGCGCGGGACTGCTCTGCCGCCCAGACGACTCGGTGTGAGGAGATGCTCTCCTCGGGTCCGGAGGTGACCAGTGCGCGGTCCCCGGTGGCAACCGCCGCGATGAACGCCTCGATGAGTGCTCCGTCGGCGCCGCCGTGTCCGTCGGCGGCCGAGGCGTCGCCGTCGGGATCCAGGTCGATGGTCTCGAGGGTGTCGGTGAGGAAGTCGTGGACGCGCAGGGTGCGGCCGTCGCCCTCGATGCTGCCGTGCGTGCCGAAGATTCGGGTCTTGCGGAAGTCGAGCGCGGTGAAGGCTGTCATCGTGAAAGCGACGGTGATGCCGCCCTCATATTCGAGGTTGACGACCTGGTGGTCGACGACGTCGTTGCGGCCTGTGTAGACGCAGACGCCGTACGGGCCGTCTTCAAGAGCTTTGCGGACGCCCCCCACGCTGACATCGTCGGTGAGCACGCCCAGCGGCCATGCCTCGTGGACGGGGTCGCCCAAAAAGCGTTCGTAGATCCGGATCGCTGAGTAGGCACACGATCGTTCGACCGGGCAGTCGACGCAGCGCTCGGTCGCTCCGGCCGGACGGTTCTCCGGCCGGAAGTGGGCGAGGCCGCCGAAGGAGGAGACCCGTCGGACCGGTCGGCCGATGAGATGGCCGAGCCAGTCGATGTCGTGGCACGACTTGGCGAGCAGCATCGAGGAGGACTCGGCCTCCACCGCCCACTGGCCGCGGACGTAGCTGTGGGCGTGGTGCCACCAGCCGACAGGCTCCAAGTGGTCGATGCTGACGATCGTGCCGATCCGCCCGGAGTCGATGAGCCGCTTGAGTGTCCGGGAATAGGGCGTGTATCGGAGCACGTGACAGACGGCGAGGAGAACGTCGTTGTCGACTGCTGCGGCGACGATCCGCTCCGCCTGCTCGGGGAGCGGCGCCATCGGCTTCTCCAGCAGGATCGCGTAGCCGAGCATGGCGAATGCCACCACGGGCTCGTCATGCGCGCGGTCGGGAGTCGCGACGATCACCGCGTCGGCGAGCCGAGGATGTGCAGCGAGTTCCTCCCACGAGGCGAACCGGTGCTCTGCGGGCACGTCGAACTCATCGGCCAGCGTGATGCGGCGGGCGGGGTCGGGATCGGCGACAGCGGCGATCGTGGCTTTGGTGGTGGCGACGGCGAGCCGCGCGTAGGCAGCGCCTCGCGCTCCGGCACCGACGATCGCCAGGGTGACGGACATCAGTTGTCTCCTATTTGATGGCGCCGGAAAGGATGCCTTTGACGAAATGGCGCTGGAAGAAGAGGTAGAGGATGACCACGGGCAGGATGACGATGATCGTTCCGGCACTGAGTAACGGGATGTTGCGGCCATAGGCCTGGATGAATTTTCCGAGCCCGGATGGCGCCGTGCGCATCGCCGGGTCCTGGATGAGGATCAGCGCGAGCAGGAACTGGTTCCACGCCCACATGAAGTAGAGAAGGCCGAGAGTGGTCAGAGCCGGCCGTGCGGTGGGCAGCAGGATCCGTCGCAGGATCTGCCTGCCGGACGCGCCATCGATCTCGGCGGCCTCGGTGAGTTCCGGGGGCATCGATTCGAAGTGACTGCGCATCCAAAACACCCCGAACGGCATGAATGCCCCGATGAGCGGCAGGATGACCGCCCAGTAGGTGTTGAGGAGACCGATCGACTTGAGGTCGTAGTAGAGCGGGATGACGATCGACTCGTACGGCAGGGCCAGACCCAGCATGAGCAACGCGAAGATCGGCCCCCGGACGGCGAGCCGCATCGTCGCCAGCCCGTATCCGGCGAGTGTCGCGAGCACCAGTGCGAGGGGTACGACGCCGAGCGCAATGATCAGACTGGACCGCATGAGGTCCGCGAACCCGCCGGTCGACCAGGCGTCGACGTAGTTGTGCCACTGCGGATCCGACGGCCACGCAAGGCCAGGGCTGAGATTGTTCTGTGGTTGCAGCGACGCGGCGAGGATCGCGTAGAAGGGGACGAGCACCGAGGCTGTGGCAGCCAGCAGCGACAACCGGGTCAGCGATCGGATCATGGCTTCTCCCGGGTGAGGCGGTTCAAGGTGTACATGACCGCGCAGGTCAACAAGGACAGAACGGTGGCGAGCGCACAGGCGGTGCCGACCTGTCCCGCGGTGAAGGTCAGCCGGTAGATGGCGACACCGGGCACCATGGTCGACTCGCCGGGGCCGCCGCCGGTCATCACGTAGACGACGTCGAAGCTGGCCAGGGCGGCGATCACGGTCACGGTCGCCGCCACTGACAACTCCCGGCGCAGACCCGGCACGGTCACGTGCCAGAACTCGTGGACCGGACCGGCGCCGTCAAGCCGGGCGGCTTCGTACAGTGCCGGATCGATCTTGCCGATTGCGGAATACAGCAGCAGGAAACAGAGCCCGGTCGAGACCCAGGTCCCGACAATTCCGACCGCCGGGTAAGCCCAGGTGAAGTCACCCAGCCAGGCCCGGGTGAAGTCGGACAGGCCGACCGCGCGCAGCAGCGCGTTGAACGGTCCGTCGTCGTCGAAGAACAGCTTCCACACGCCGCCGACCGCGACCAGCGGAAGGATCTGCGGCAGGAATATCACGGTCCGGACGAACGGCATGCCCTTCCAGGGCACGTTCGCGACGAGCGACGCGAGCACCAAGCCGAGACAGATCGGGATGACCGAGTAGAAGAGGATCAGCCCGAAGGCGTGGATCAGGGAGAGCCGCAGCGCCGGATCGGCGAGGATCTCCCGGTAATTGTCGAGCCCGGCCCAGGTGGCGACCCCGATCCCGTTCCAGTCCCAGAACGAGATCCACAGGCTACGTACCCATGGCGTGATCACGAAGGCCGCGTAGAACAGCAGCGCGGGCGCGGTGTAGAGCAGCGGTACGAGTCGTGCTCGCGACCGCCGGGCCCGCACCGGCGTCGCGGATGCGACGACGGTGCGACCCCGGACGGCCAGGCGGTTCGAGAGGCTGTCAGCCATGTGTCTTGGCCCAGTCGGACTGGACGGCCCGGATGAACGTGGCGGGCTCGACCTTGCCGGCGATCAGTTTCTGAGTCTCGGCGACCAGGGTGTCGTTCATGGTCGCGGTGGCGTTGTTGTTGAATCCGATGAGCCCGTCACCGGCATTGACCTTGTTCCACGCGGCGATCAGGTCGGCGGAGATCGTGCCGGGCTCGGCGGTCACGGTCGAGGTGTCGGAGGGCAGGAAGCCCTGGGCGAAGGAGGCCTTGGCAGCCTCCGGACCGCGCAGGAAGTCGAGGAAGGCGGCGGCGGCCTGCGCGTTCTTCGATTTCCGCGAGATCCCGTACGCGACCGAGGTGCCGATGGCGGTGGCCTTGGGGCCGGGGAAGGGCACGAAGCCGGCGTCGCCCCGCAGCGCGTCGCCGATCTTCTTCGAGTCCCAGGAACCGTCTACGAAGAAGACGCCGTCCCCCTTGGTGAACTTGTCCACCGCGCCCTGGAGGTCGATGCCGTTGGCGTCCTTGGAGTAGTAGCCCTTCGTACCCCAGTCGGTGATGCTCTGGGCGCCCTTGGCGTTCCCGCTGGTGTCGAAGGTCGCTCCGCGCTCACCGAAGACCCATTTGGCGTACGCGGCCGGGCCGTCCGTGGACTGACCAATGAGCTGAATCGGGAAGGCGGCGTGGCCCTCCTTGTTGCCGAGCTGGAGCGGGGTCTCACCGCCGGCCTTGGCCTTGGTTAGGGCGGCCTCCAACTCCTCGAGTGTGGCCGGAGCGGCGGCGATGCCGAGCTTCTTCAACTTGGCCTTGTTGTAGTAGAGCCCGACCTGGGAGAAGGATGCGGGTGCCGCGTACAGGTCGCCTGAACCGAGGGTGGTGCCGTCCTCGGCAACCCGCCACTGGTTGAGCTGTCCGGCCGGATACGCCGACTCCCAGCCGTATGCCTTGGCATACGGCTGAAGATTGAGGACCAACTGGTCCTTGACGGTGGTACCTACCGCGTTGAGCAGCACGATGTCGGGCGAGGTGTCGCTGGACAACGCAAGGTTGAGGGACTTGTTGTAGTCGTCGTACGTGGTATCGACGTAATTGATCTTGACGTTGGGGTACTTCGCCTGGAATGCCGGGATGATTTCCTTCATGGCGGCACCCGACTCGGGGGTGGCGATCAGGTCGAGTTTCACCTGTCCGGCCGGAACGCCGGTTTGGACGGTCGCGTTCCCGTCGGCGGCCGGCTCCCCGTCGGATGAGCTGCCGGGTGCGCACGCGCCGAGCGCGAGGACCACGGCGGTCGCGCTGAGCGCACATTTCACGGATGTCATGGATTTCATAAGGTCTCCCTGGGGCAGGAGCGGTTTCGAAGGAAACTTGCGTTCGATATAGTGCGCGTAGCGACGACGCACGTCAAGGGGTAGCGAATGACCGTAGGTGATGCTCTTCCAGGCGGGGACCAGAGCTCCCTACGGCATCTGAACACGCGTCGTGTGCTGCGGCTCCTCTACGAGGGGCCTTCGCTGACCATCAGCGGTGTCGCCCGGGAGACCGGGCTGTCCCGCCCCACCGTCCAGGGCATCCTGACCTCGCTGGTGGAGTCTCGACTGCTGGCCCTGGACGGATTCGACACCGCTCGAACTGGAGGACGGCCCGCGCAGCGGTACCGCTTCGCGGCGGACGCGGGCATTTTGGCCGGCCTCGACATCGGGGCGCATGCGGTGTCGGTGCGGATCACCGACCTTGCCGGCGCGCAGGTGGCGGCCGCTCGGGCCGCGATCGACCCGGACCTGGACCCGGCCGGCCGTATCGATGCCGCGGTCAACCTGCTACGACGGACGATGCCGGCCGACTCACCTCGGCTGTGGGCGGCCTGTGCCGGTTCCCCGGGCATCATCGCCGACGGTGTCGTCCGGCTGAGCGTGGCCATCCCGGGCTGGACCGGCACCGCACTGGCCAAGGAGCTCACCGCCCGCCTGGACTGCCCGGTGAGCGCCGTCAAGGACGCCAACCTCGCGGTCCTCGCCGAGCACCGGGTCGGTGCCGCACAGGGAGTCGATCACGTCCTGTATGTGCATGCCGGGCACCGCCTCGGCGTCGGTGTCCTGGTGGACGGCAGGCCGTTCGGCGGCGGCCGTGGGGCTGCCGGCGAGATTGGCCGGCACCCGGGCCTGGGCTGGGAGGCGGCGCCCCGAAAGCTGCTCTCCGACGCTGGGGTCGCTCCCGGCATGAATTCACGTGAGTGGGTCTTCGCGCAGGCCAGGCGGGGGGACAAGCGTGCGGTCGAGGCCGTCGACGGCTATGCGCGGGCACTCGCCGAAGGAGTCGGTGCCATGGTTCTCGCCATGGACCCGCAGTTGGTCGTAGTGGGTGGCGGCATCGCCCGCGCCGGCGAGACGGTCATGGAGCCGGTGCGGCGCCACCTCGCCGAGATCCTGTACGAGTTGCCAGGCCTGGCGATCTCCGCGCTGGGAGACGATGCGGTGGCGATCGGAGCCGTCGAGACCGCCCGGGACGCCGTCCGCGCGGAGCTCTTCACAGACGGCTCTTGACAGCGGCAAGGCCCACCGGCATATTCCGAAAGAAGTTTTCTTTCGTTACCCCGGGAGTGCCACATGGCGCATCGCCTTCGAAGAGTTCTTGCCGCAGCCAGCTCGATGATCCTCGGCGTCACCCTCGCCGGCGTCATCACCGCACCACCGGCCCAGGCCGTCGACACCCCTCCCAGCCCGCTCGCCAAGCCGGGCTACACCCTCGACTTCGCTGAAGAGTTCGACGTCAGCACTCTCAACACGAACCGCTGGCTGCCCTATTACCTGCCGCACTGGACCTCTCCGACGAATCGTGAGCTGGGTGCCAAGGCGCGCTACACCATCGCCGACGGCGTGCTCACCCAACGGATCGACGCCGACACCCCGGCATGGAATCCCCAGTACGACGGCACGGTCAAGATCTCCTCGATCCAGACCTACAACAAGGACTACTGGCACAAGTTCAATGGCTCGATGCCGTTGAACCACCACGAACCCGACTTCAACGGCTACAGCTTCCAGTACGGCTACGTCGAGCTGCGCGCCAAGAAGTCGAACGTCGGCGGAGGCGGCCACCAGGCTCTCTGGCTGGTCGGCACCGGGGACACCTCCAGCGCCTCGCGCAACCCCGAGGTCGACATGGTCGAGACGTTCTTCTCCGAGCCGAACAAGTGGCGGATCGCCGCCCACAGCTGGGGCGACCCCAACTTCCTGTCCAACTCGTATGCGTCGATCGCCCCCGTTCCCAGCGGGTCGCCGACCACCGAGTTCCACACCTACGGCATGGAGTGGACGCCCACCGAAATCAAGTTCTACTACGACGGCCAGCTCTACCGGACGATCAACGACGCCCCCAACATGCCGATGGGGCTGATCATGGGTATCTACACCGACGCCGGCTCCGGTCAGCACAACGACGTCTGGCCCAAAACCTGGAGCGTCGACTACCTCCGCGTCTACAAGAAGGACGGCGGCTACCCGTTGTCCTATCAGCGGCTGAAGAACCGGCAGACCGGCCAGTACGCCAAGGACGACGGAAGCGGCACCGGCAAGTATGTTGCCGCTTCTGCCGCCGACCAGTCCGCCCAGTGGGCCGTCGAGAACGTCGACGGTTACGTCCGGCTCAAGAACCGTGCCACCGGCAACTACCTGCACGTGGAGAACCAGACCGGCAACGTGGAGACCGGGGCGGTGCCTGGCACCTACTGGTCGGCGCAGTGGACTCAGGAGTCCGTCGACGGTCACCTGCGCCTGAAAAACCGCTGGAAGGGCACCTACGCCCATACCGAAAACATGACCGGCAGCATCCAGTACGGCGCCGCGCCCGCCGGCTGGTGGACCAGTCAGTGGGTTCTCGAACCCGTCTCCTGACGAACCGCAACCCACCTATCCATCAGTCGGAACGACGCGGTCCCCGCCGCGCTGGTGAGTGGCGAGGACCGCGTTGGGCCGACCATTGGCTCCTGTAGTGAACTCCGAACGTGGCGGTCCGCCTCCGTCACGGCCTCAGCACCGCGGTCGACGAGCCGAGGGCCCGGGTAGCGCCGCTGACACCCCCTGTTCGAGGGTCCATCGTGGAGCAGAGGCGCGGTGTACCGTCGCCGCATGACGGTGCTGCAGGAGTTTGTCGCCGCTCTTTCCAGCGGCCGGATCCAGGTTGTCGACCTCACCGCTCCGCTGTCGGACCAGACTCCGATCCTGGGTCTGCCCGAGCAGTTCGGCCAGACCTGGCCGTTCCGGCTCAGCGAGATCAGCCGGTACGACGATCGCGGTCCGGCCTGGTATTGGAACAATTTCTCCACCGGCGAGCACACCGGCACCCACTTCGACGCCCCGGTGCACTGGGTCTCCGGTCAACAGGGCGCGGACGTGTCGCAGGTTCCGGTGAGCCAGTTGATCGCCCCGGCGGTGGTGATCGACCACTCCGCCGAGGCCGCTGACGACCCTGACTTCCTGCTTGAGGTCGCGCACATCAAGGCCTGGGAGGCGGAACACGGTGCCCTGCCCACCGGTGGCTGGCTGCTCTACCGCACCGGCTGGGACGCGTACGGCGACGACCCGGAGCGGTACGCCAACGCCGGGCGTACCCCGGGCATTTCCGTCGAGTGCGCCCGCTGGCTGGCCGAGGAGTCGCCGATTCAGGGCGTCGGGGTGGAGACGGTCGGCACCGACGCGGGCGCCGCGCATTCGTTCGACCCGCCGTTCCCGTGCCACTCGTTCCTACTCGGCCAGGACAAGTACGGCCTGACCCAGCTACGTAACCTGGCGCAGTTGCCGGCGACCGGCGCGGTGGTGATCGCCGGACCACTGCCGATCGTCTCCGGGTCCGGCAGCCCGTGCCGGGTCCTGGCGCTTGTCGAACGGTAGGACCGGGCCACCGATGCGGGTAGCCGAGGTGGTCGGGCGGGTTCTGTACGGACACGGCGCACGGTACGTCTTCGGGGTGGTCGGCAGCGGCAACTTCCATGTCACGAACGCGCTTGTGGCGGCCGGCGCCCGGTTCGTGGCGGCGGCCCACGAGGGCGGTGCGGCGAGCATGGCGGACGGGTACGCCCGCACCTCCGGGACGGTGGGCCTGCTCTCGGTGCACCAGGGTCCGGGCGTCACCAACGCGCTGACCGGCCTCACCGAGGCCGCGAAGAGCCGTACCCCGATGGTGGTCCTGGCCCCGGAGGCGACCGCGCCGCGGTCGAACTTCTTCATCGACCTGCCGGCGCTCGCCGCCTCGGTCGGGGCCGACTTCCATCGGGTACGCGCGACGCACGCGGCCGAGGACGCGGGCGCGGCGTACCGGGCCGCCGCCCGGGGCGCGACGGTAGTGCTGGGCCTCCCGTTGGAGGTGCAGCAGACAGAGACCGAACCGTGGTCCGGCCCGGTCCCCGCGGTCGCGCCGCCCCCGGCCACCGCCCCGCAGGTCGAGCCGTTGCTGGCCGCGCTCCAGGCCGCACGTCGACCGGTCTTCATCGCGGGTCGGGGCGCCCGCGCGGCCCGGGAACCGCTGACCCGGCTCGCCGACGCGTGCGGCGCGCTGCTCGCGGTCTCGGCCGCGGCGAAGGGACTGTTCGCCGGGAACCCGTGGAACATCGACGTGGCCGGGGGCTTCGCCACCCCGCTCGCCGCCGAGCTGATCGGCGAGGCGGACCTGGTCGTCGCGTGGGGCAGCACGCTGAACATGTGGACCACCCGGCACGGCGAACTGATCCCGCCCTCCGCCGTCGTCGTCCAGGTAGACCACGACCCGGCCGCGTTCGGGGTGAACCGCCCGGTTGACCTGACGGTGGCCGGCGAGGTGGCGGCGGTCGCCGAGGCGGTGCTCGGTCGGCTGGGGGCCGGCCCCGCGGGGCCCGTGGAGGCCGGGACCGGCGGCTGGCGTACGCCGGAGCTGGCACAACGGATTCGCGACCACGGCCGGTGGCGGACTGTCCCGTATCGGGACGAGAGTGGGTCGGCGCGCCCCGGCGCCCCGGCGACGATCGACCCGAGGACGCTCTCGGCTGTCCTGGACGACCTGCTGCCGCCCGACCGGACGGTGGTGGTCGACTCCGGCAACTTCATGGGCTACCCGTCGATGTGGCTCGACGTGCCGGACGTGGCCGGATTCTGTTTCACCCAGGCGTTCCAGTCGGTCGGGCTCGGCCTGGCCAGTGCGCTCGGCGCGGCGGTCGCCCGGCCGGACCGGCTCACCGTCGCCGCGGTCGGCGACGGTGGCTTCGTCATGTCCGCGACCGAGCTGGTCACCGCCGTCCGGCTGGCGCTACCCCTGCTCGTGGTGATCTACGACGACGCGGCGTACGGCGCCGAGGTGCACCACTTCGGCCCGGACGGGCACCCGTTGGAGACGGTCACCTTCCCCGAGACCGACCTGGCCGCGATCGCCCGTGGTTACGGCTGCGACGGGTTGACCGTCCGGACCGTCGACGATCTCGGGCCGGTACGCCGCTGGCTCGCTGGTCCCCGTACCCGGCCGCTGGTGGTCGACGCCAAGGTCTGCGGCGCGCGCGGCTCATGGTGGCTGGAAGAGGCGTTTCGCGGCCACTGAGCCCGCGCCAGCACCGTCGATCTAGGGCATATCGTCGTGATTCGAGATCCACTAGCAGCGATATGCCCTGGATCGACGAGGTGGAGCTAGCGGCGGCGCCGGGCGTCGGCCTCGGCGTCGAGCAGATCGTTGAGCGCCAGCGCTGAGTTGATCAGCGAGAGGTGGCTGAACGCCTGGGGGTAGTTGCCGATCTGCTCCCCGGTCGCGGCGATCTCCTCGGCATAGAGGCCTAGGTGGTTGCTGAAGGTGAACATCTTCTCGAACGTGAGCCGGGCGTCGTCGAGGCGGCCGGACCGTGCCAGAGCCTCGACGTACCAGAAGGTGCACATGTTGAACGTGCCCTCGTGGCCAGGGAGACCGTCGGGGGAGTGGACCGGGTCGTACCGGTGGACGAGGCTGTCGGAGACCAACTCACGCTCGATCGCGTGCAGGGTGGACTGCCACAGTGGGTCACTCGGCGTGACGAAACCGAATGCCGGCATGGAGAGCAACGCCGCGTCCAGCACGCTCTCGTCGTACGCCTGCACGAAGGTGCCGCGACCCCGGTCGTATCCACGGGCCATGACCTGGTTGTAGATGCTGTTGCGTTGCTCGGTCCAGCGGGGGATGTCCCCGGGCCGGCCGGTCCGAAGAGCGAGACGGATGGCCCGGTCCAGCGCGACCCAGGACATCACCCGCCCGAAGGTGTAGTTACGGGGGTGGTGGCGGCTCTCCCAGATGCCGGCGTCGGCCTGGTCCCAGTGGCCGCAGACCCAGTCGACAAGCCGGACGGTGCTCTTCCACACCTGGTGCGAGACGCGGATGCCCTGCTCGTCAGCGAGATGCATGGCGTAGAGCGCCTCGCCGTGGATGTCGAGCTGGACCTGGTCGGCGGCGCCGTTGCCGATCCGCACCGGCCGCGAGCCGCGGTAGCCCTCCAGGTGGTCGAGAACCTCTTCGTGCAGGTCGGAGGAGCCGTCCACCCGGTACATGATCTTCAGCGGATCCTGGAGGTCGCCCGCCTCGCGGATCCGCTCGTCCAGCCAGTTCATGTACCGGCTGACCTCCTCGGTGAAGCCGAGGCCGAGCAGCGCGTGCACCGAGAACGACGTGTCCCGTACCCAGGTGTAGCGGTAATCCCAGTTGCGGGTGCCGCCGACCAGCTCGGGCAGCGCGGCAGTGGGCGCGGCGATCATCGCACCGGTCGGCGCGTACGTCATGAGTTTCAGCGTGATGGCGGAGCGCTCGACCATCTCCCGCCAGCGGCCGGTGTAGCGGGAGCGTTCAAGCCAGCGACGCCAGTAGTCCCGGGTCCACTCGAACATCCCCTGGACCTCTTCCTGCGAGATGATCCGTGGCTCTGTGCCTGCTGTCTCCAGGACCACCCCGCCGATGTCACCCTCGTTGAAGGTGCCGTACGCGACCAGGTCGCCGCCCTCAAGGCGGACGTCGCCGCGCTCGGAGATCAACTGTCGCACCGGGTCGACCGGGTTGAACGTCATCGTCGCCGACCGGCTGCGGAAGACGTAGCCGTTGCGGTGGCGCTCCAGTTGATGCTCTTCGCGGGCGTAGTCGAACCGGGGCCGGCACTCCACCTTGAAGCGCATGCTGCCGCGGACCATGGTGACGAGGCGGACCAGGCGGTGCGCGTCGGTGGCCCGCTCGCCGGTGACCGGCATGAAGTCCATCACCTCGGCCACGCCGTCCGCGCTGATGAACCGGGTGATCAGGATGGGTGTGCCGGGGAGGTAGAGCTGTTTGGTGACGTACCGCACGTCGTGCGGCACGATACGGAAATAGCCGCCCTTCTCCTTGTCGAGCAGCGCGGCGAAGATGCTCGGCGAGTCGAAGCGCGGCGCACAGAACCAGTCGACCGTCCCGTCGCACGTCACCAGCGCGGCAGTCTGCAGGTCGCCGATGAGTCCGTGATCCTCGATCGGCGGATAGCTGTCCACGTCTCTCCCCGGTTTCGGCTGCCTCCTGCGCATCGAACCTAGGGGAAGAATTGTCGAGTTAGGTGGGATTCGCGCTCAGCCACCCTGTCGCGTGCCCCGGTGGTGGCGCTCGGCGAGTTGCTTCAGGTTGAGTAACTGCCGTCGAGCCATGACCAGGTCGCCGACCGACAGCCCGAGGGCGGTCCAGCGGCTGGTCCGCATGACGACCTTGAGCAGCAAGCGCGTGGTGTCGTGTTCCTGGGGCACAAGCACGTAGGACATGAAGGCACCCATGATGCTGCCCGTGAGCTGTTGTCCGAGGTCGACCGAGACGATCCTGCCCAACTTCCGCCCGCCCGCTGTAGTGAATGCTTCTCCGACTTGAGGCGGGGGCAGCTCCAGCAGCTGTGGAGGTGAGCGGCGGCCGAGGTTGTCGATCCAGTCGTACGCGTACGGCGCGATTCTCACTTGGGCAACCCATGGCCACACCGCTGCGGCGGGCGCCTCAACGCGTACCCCCCGCCAAGCCTTGAGAGCGGGTGACACGACGAAGTCATCGCACGGATAGGAGCGGGATGTCTCGCCGTCCGTCACGCCCCACCTGTCACCGATCACGCATTCATCTTCCACCGCCGCACGACATCCGGATCAGCGTGTTCGGGTCTCCCAGACCGGCTGCTGGGGTTCGTCGTTGTGCACGATGATGTCGACGTGATCGGTCGGGCGGACCGTGGCGAAGTAGAACTGTTGGGAGGGGATGTAACGCTCGTGCCAGCGCCGTTCGACGTCGACCCGAGATGACACCCGGCGCTCGCGGATCACGGCACGATCGACGGTCTTTTCGAGCGCGGTCGACACGAAGATGCGCAGGTCCCACCGGTCAACCAGTTCCGGGCGCATGAGGAAGACGCCGTCGAAGACCAGCACGGCGTCGGCGGGGGCAGTTGTGACCGGCAGGGACAGCACCGCATCTGTGGTGCGGTCGTAGACCGCGGGTTGGAAGCGTCGGTCTCCGCCCGGACCGAGCGGATCGAGCAGAACCCGGTTGAGCGCGTCGTAGTCGTGGGTGTCGAAGTAGCAACCTTCGGCCGAGTACTCGCCGCGCGGATAGCGCTGTGCCCGGGGGAAGAGGAAATCGTCGATCGTCGCGCGGATGACGTTGCGGCCCTGTGTCCGCAAGACGTCGGCCAGTTCGTCGGCGAGGGTGGTCTTGCCGGCGGCGGGCGGTCCGTCGATGGCAACCCGCGTCGGGTGTGCGACTGTGACGGACGCGACTGCCTCAGCGAGGCGGTCGAGCACCTCGTCGCGGGTGCCTTGGTCCATGTCCTGCCCCGTCCTATTCTCGCGAAGGTCGCCGCGGTCGGGCGACCTTAAACGACATACGGGTTTGCCGGATTGAGTGCGTTGCAGCAGTTGTCGTCGAAGCACTTTCTCGCCGGTGTCAAGCGTGCCGGTGAGACGGGCTGTTTCGCCAGACCGACTCCCGGTCATTTGTCGCCGTCGACACCTTTGGGGGCGGCTTGTCGTACGAGTTCTGAGCGGCAAAGTCGAAGGCAGGGTAGAAATATGACTGCTTCGGGTGGTTCGGTATAGGCCGTCATGATCGTGGTGATATCAGGGTGGGCGCGACCCTCCAATGAATCTCCAGGTGGCCAGGCTGGAGCCCGCCCGTGGCATCGACCTCGCCGGCGTCCGTCTTGGCGCGGTAGGTCATGGGTGATTTATTGGGTTTCAGGGATATCGTTCCGCCCTTCTGGTGACCGGTCCCTTTATGCGGTTGTGATGCGATGTGGTAAAAGAACCTGCCCCGATGCTGCCTGGTGAAATAAGAGCTGGTCACATCGCCAATTCGACATTGGACGGTGCTCCGGTATAGTGCGACCAATCCCTTTGAGTGTGCCGGAAGGCGTCTGGTCTGCGTGATGACACCTGGGCTGGAAAGTGCGTCGACGAGCCCGCGATTCGTCGGGCGGCGACCACAGTTGGCGCGTATCGGGAGAGCCCAGGCGGCCCTGCTGAGCCGTGGCCGGCAGATGGTTTGCGAGGTGGTCGGGGAGCCGGGCGTTGGCAAGACCCGGTTCGTCCGCGAGGCCCTGGAGTTGTGCGTCCCCACCGTCCCCTGGGCCGTCGGGACCTGCGCGCCGGACGAGCGAGGAGTCCCCTTCCATGTGTTTCGGCACGCCTTCACGGGGGGTCAGCCACTCCGACGCGGGCTGCGTGCCGCGCAATCCACCGGAGAGACCTGGGCGGAGTCCGCCGCCGCGGTGCCACCGGCGCCGGCGCGGGCGTCGGATGCCCGGCGGTTCCGGACCTACCAGTTGGCCCGGCGGCTGATCGGTCTGGCAGCCCGGGATGGTCTGGTGCTGATCCTCGACGATCTGCACTGGGCGGATGACTCGTCCACCGGTCTGATCGCCCACCTACTGCGGTATCCGGTGCCCGCCCCGCTGCTGCTCGTGCTCGTCTACCGCCCGCGGCAGATGGCGACCCCGATGCCGTTCGGTCCACCGGACCCCGACGAACCCGCCGATGCGGCACCGACGTCACACGATCGGATCGAGCTCCGCCCTCTCAGCCTCACTGAGGTCGCGCTTCTGCACCCCCACGTCGACCAGGTGGAGCTGCGCGCCCGGTACGACCTGACCGGCGGCAACCCCGGTTACCTGGCGGCGCTGCCGGGCGACCCCACCTCGCACAGCGCCGACCCGACCCGTGAACCACAGGGCGCCCGGCTGTCCGATGCGGCGGTGACCGTCCTGCGCCGCGAGTGGACGGGTCTGCCGTCCGTCGAGCTGGCCTGCCTGCGGGCCGGGGCGATCCTCGATGCGCCCTTCCGCGCGGACCTGCTCGCCGAGGTTGCGCAGGTCCCGACGTCACTGGCAGTCGAGGCGGCCTGGCGGTTGGCCCGGCTTGACCTGATCCGCCGCGTCCCCGGCACTGGACGGTTCGCCTTCCGGCACCCGGTGCTGCGGATGGCGGTCGCCCAGGACACCGACCCGGAGTGGCAGGTGGAGGCGTGTGCGCGGGCCCTTAACGCGCTGGTCGATCTGGGCGCGCCACCTGCGGATCGAGCCCGCTACGCGGAGCGCCTGCTCGCCCTGCCGAACGGCCGTTGGGCCGACCGCTGCGTCGACGTGCTCTGCCGAGCCGCGCAGGAGATCCGGCGCGAGACACCGGACCTGGCCATCCGCTGGTTGCGGCTGGCGCTGCGTGCGCTGCGGCCGACGGCCGGTTCGACGCAGCGTCGCCAGGACGTGTCACTCGCGCTGGCCCAGATCACCGGGGAGGCGGGCGACCTGGCCGAGAGCAGGGCCCTGCTCCAGGAGATCGTGCCGCTGTTCCCCGCCGACCCGGAGGGACGACGGGCCCAAGCGGTAGCTCTCTGGGCGCGGGTGGAACGCCTGCTCGGTAACTACGCGGAGGCGGCGGCTATCAGCCGGCGCGAGTTGGCCGCCCTGCCAGTCGGTGCCGGGCCCACCCCCGGCTACCGACTCGCCACCGAGATCGGCGTCGCCGGCATCCTGGCCGGCCGCCCCGTGCCCGACGGGCTCACCGGAGATCTCGGCGGCTTCGGCGCGGACCGGGCCGGCCTGCTCGCCGTCCGCAGTCTGGCCGCCGCGCACGACGGCGCACTCGACGACGCCCGGGGCCTGCTCGATGCCGGCGTCCGGATCGTCGACTCACTGCCGGACCGGGACGTGCGGGACCACCCCGACTGCCTCACCGCGCTCGGCCTGAGTGAGCTGTACCTCGAACGGCAGGCCGACGCGGTGCGGCACCTCGACCGAGGGCTCACGCTCGTCCGCGCCTCGCACCGCGACGACGGATTGTGCGAGCTGCTGCTCGGTCGCAGTCAGGTGGCCTACTACGGCGGCCAGCTGACCACCGCCATCGGATTGGCCACCGAGGCGGGCATCGTCGCCCGGCGCATCGGCAGCCGCCACCTGCTGAGCTTCGCCCTGGCGTTCGAGGCGGAGGCGACGGCGTGGCGTGGTGGCCTTCGGGACGACGACCGGGCGGTGGCGCTGGCCCGCAGCGCCGTGGGAATCGCCCCCGACCTCGCCACCTGGTGCGGTCGTACCGCCGCGACGGCGCTGGCGACTGCGGCTCTGCTGTCCGGAGATCCGGCGACCTGTACCGAGCTGGTGCGCTCAGCCGGCGGCGACAGCCGGCTGAGCCGCTTCCAGACCACCCTCCGGCCCATGTGGTACGAGCTGCTCTGCGCTGCCGCGCTCGCCGCGGGCGAGGTGGTCGACGCCGAGCGGCAGGCGCGGCTGGCAATGGCCGAGGCGGATCAGGTCGGTCTCCCCGGGCAGCGGGGCTTCGCCGAGTCGGCGTACGGCGAGGTGTTGCTCGCCCGTGGCGAGGTCCCGGCGGCGCTGCTGCACCTGGAGACGGCGGCCGACCTGTTCCGCGCCGGTGGGATGGTCCTACGGCGCAGCCTTGCGTTGGCCTCCCTGGCCCGGGCGGCCGAAGCCGCGGACCAGGCCGTCCCGGCGGCGCGTGCCCGCCGCCGGGCGCTGGAGCTGGCCGGGTGGTGCGGGACGGAACGAGTCAGCCTGCGACTGGCCCGTCCGGTCGGCCCGCGCGAGGTCGCCGCCCTGACCGACCGGGAATGGCACATCGCGCGGTTGGCGACGACCGGGGCCACCAGCCGACTGATCGGGCGGCAGCTGAACATCAGCCCCCGCACGGTGGAGGCGCACCTGACCCGCATCTACCGCAAGGCGGGCGTCGCTTCCCGGTCGGGTCTGGTCGCCTGGGTCGCTCGGCTCGATGACACCGATCGGTGACCGCGTTCCAGGGCGGATGACGTCGTTTGGTGCAACGCCGACAGGCCGGGCAGCACGAGGCCGCGCCGCCACCGGTCTGGCACGACAACCGCTCACATACTCGACTGCATCGGGCCCGATTCCCGTGGACCGGTGGCGGATGGAGGACGAGATGCTGGGCGAAAGATCCGTCAGGAGCCCGCGTACCCCCGCCGCCGGCGTGCCGGCGATGCCGTTCGCCGCCGCCGCGGTGGCGCTGCTCGTGCTCACCGGCTGTGGTGGCGAGCCGGTGGACGCGGCCACCCCGGCGCCCCAGGGTTCGGCCACTTTCGGTCGGGACCGGGCCGCGCTGGTGCTCACCGCCTTCGACCAGGCTGACTCGGCCGCCTCGGTGGCCGGTGACGTCGAGGCGCTGCGGGTCCAGGAGGTTTCGCCCTCGCTGGACCTGAGCATCGCCGCAGTACGCCGGGCCGCCTACAACCAGCGTGCGCAACCGTCCTTCCAGCACATCAACCCGGCCTTCGCGGTGCCGCCCGGCGACCCGGCCTGCTTCCTCGCCACGGCCACCCTCAGGCTGACCGGCTCGGAGCTGGCTCCCACCGACGTCAGCCAGTTCCTGCTCGGTGCCGACGGCCAGTGGAAGCTCAGCCACAACGTCCAGGTCACGCAACCGTCGCTGGTGGTCGCCCGGAGCCTCGACGGCCGGCCGGCCACGGCGGGCGGCACCGCCCTGGACGAGACCAGCCGTCGGGCACTCGCCGCCGAGGTGTTCGCCCGCAGCATCGGGTCCACGACGGGCAATCAGACCCTCGTCGCGTCGAGCCCGCTGCTCGATGGCCAGTTCGCCGGCGGTTGGGAGGTCTACGGGCAGCAGCTCGCCGGTGTCGGCGCGGCGGCGCAGCGGACGATGGACCGGGCGGAGTGGTCCGACTGCGCGGTCGCGGTGCCGACCGGCACGCTGACCTTCTTGACGCTCCATGCCACCGACACGCTGCGTCCGGCGCCCGGCGGCCCGGCCACCGTCCAGATGGTGCCGCAGAGCCCGGACCTGATTGCCACCGGTCATCGCACGGCGATCAGTGGAAAGTCGATCCGGGTCACCCGGGTGGAGACCTTCCTGCTGCTCGTACCGGCGCAGACCGCCGGCACATCGGTGCTGGGGCTCAACGACACCGCGCTGACCGTCACCGTCAGCTGACCCGGTCACCGATCGTCCACGGCGCCCCCGACGGCAGAAACCGGTGGCATCAATCGGATCGGACGCCCCGGACCGCGACGATGGCAGCAGTCGTGATCAGGGCGGGGCCGGTGGTGCCGCGGTCCGGCACCAGGCTCGGGAGGAGGAACCATGTGGCGTCCGCGCTTCCGATCGGACTACGTGCCGGTGCGGCTGCCCGACGGCCCGCTCGTGGTGCTGGGGGAGACCCGCAGCCTGCTCATCGACGACCCGGTCGCCGCGGACCTGGCCGACCAGCTCGACGGCGCCGCGCCGCTGGCCGACGTGGTGGCCCGGCTGGCCACCCGGCACCCGGTCGCCGCCGTCGGCGCCGCCCTCGCCCGGCTGCGCGACCACGGCCTGCTGGTGTCCGGGCCGGCGCACACCTCGCCAGCCGAGGCCGCCGGCTGGGACGCCCGGGGTGTCCCGCCCGAGGCCGGGCAGCGGTGGATGGCCGGGGGAAGGGTCACCATCGTGGACCTCGGGGCGCCCCGGGTGGCCGAGACCGCCGACGCGCTGCGCGCCCTCGGGCTCGCCGCGACAGTGGTCGGGCCGGAGGCAACGGACCCCGACCCGGGCACCGCCCAGGTGCTGGTGCTGCCGTCGTCGATGCTCGACCCTCGGCTGGCCTTGATCAACGACCGCCAGCTGGCTGCCGGTCGCGCGTGGACCCTGGCCCGGCCACACGGCAACGTCGTCTTCCTCGGCCCGCACCTGGTGCCGGGCAGCACCGGCTGCTGGGTCTGCCTGCGGCAACGCTGGCAGGAGAACGAGCAGGTGAACGCCTTTCTCGACGGGCAGGACCTGGCGGATCCGCTGCCGCAGCCCGGCCGGGCGGTCCTGCCCGGACTGGCCACCATGGCCGCCGGGCTGCTCGCCGCCGAACTCGCCGTGCTGGCCGTACGGGGCACGTCACCCCGCCTCACCGGCCGGATGGTCGCCCTGGACACCCGGGACCTGAGCACGGAGAGCCACCAGTTGGTACGCCAGCCGCAGTGCCCCGCCTGCGGCGACCCGGACCTCGTCCGCAAGGCCGAGCCACGGATCGATTTGCCACCGAGCGGCGCCCAGCCCAGTCGGGCCGGGGACTCCCGCACCCGGGAACCCGCCGAGGCGTACGCCGCGCTCGTTCACCACGTCAGCCGGTATCTGGGCGTGGTGAGCCGGCTGACCTCGCTGGAGGCGACCGACAACGGCGTCACCCACACCTACTCGGCCGGGCACAACTTCGCCCAACCCCGCCAGCTCGCCGGGTTGCGCCGCAACCTGCGCGGGCAGAGCGGCGGCAAGGGCCGGACCGACCTGCAGGCCCGGATGAGTGCGATCGGGGAGGCGGTGGAGCGCTACTGCGGGGTGTGGCGCGGCGACCGCCCCGTGCACCGGGCGAGCTACCGGCAGCTCGGTCCGGACCGGGCGGTACACCTGCGGGAGTTGCTGCTGTTCTCGGAACGTCAGTACGCCGACCGGTCCCGGCTCAACGGCGACCTGGGCCACCTGCACCGCATTCCCCGCCCGCTGCCCGACGAGGTGGAGCTGGACTGGACCACGGGTTGGTCGCTGACCCGGCAGACACCGCGCGAGTTGCCCGCCGCGTACTGCTGGTACGGGCATCCGGAGCTGACCGGGCTGGGAGTGTGCTCGGCCGACTCGAACGGCTGCGCGGCCGGCGGCAACCTGTCCGAGGCGATCCTGCAGGGCTTCTGCGAACTCGTGGAGCGCGACAGCGTGGCCCTGTGGTGGTACCACCGCTCCCGGATGCCCGGGGTGGACCTCGCCTCGTTCGCCGACCCGTGGACCGCCGCATGCGTCGACCATCACGCCACCGCGCTGGGCCGTGAGCTGTGGGCTCTCGACCTGACCGCCGACCTCGGCGTACCCACGTTCGCCGCGGTGTCCCGGCGGGTCGACCGAGGGCCGGAGGACGTCCTGGTCGGCTTCGGCGCGCACCTGGACGCGCGGGTCGCGCTGACCCGGGCGCTCACCGAGGTGAACCAGTTCCTGCCCGCCGTTCCCGGACCCACCTCCGCACGCAACCGGTACGGCGTCGACGATCCGGACACCGCACGCTGGTTCGGCACCGTGCGCGTGGCCGACCAGCCCTGGCTGTCCCCGGACCCCACCCGGCCGCCGCGCACCGCAGCGGACCACCCGGCGCTGACCACCGGCGATGTCGGGGATGACGTGCGTCGTTGCGTACGCCGGGCGGAGCGGGCCGGCCTGGAGGTGATCGTCGTCGACCAGTCCCGCCCGGATGTCGACCTGGCGGTGGTGAAAGTCGTCGTGCCGGGCCTGCGGCACTTCTGGCGCCGGCTCGGTCCCGGCCGGCTGTGGGACGTGCCGGCCCGCCTCGGCCGGGGCCCGCTGGCCGTCGACGAGACGTCGGCCAATCCGCTGAACGTCTTCTTCTAGCCGGCGCTCCCGGGCCTACCGGGGACGTGGGAGGGATGTGGGGATGACCACCGTGGTGGACCCGGTCGGCTGGCGGTCGTCGTGAGCGGCTCCGTCGGCGGTCCGCCGATTCAGGAGTCGTACCGGCTGCGCCGTGACGCGGAACTGCGGCTCGGTGAGGACGGCTCGCTGACCCTGCGGCAGACCCGCTTCCAACTCACCCTGGAGCAACCGGGCATGGGCCGGCGGGCGCTGCTGCTGCGGCTCGCCGCCGACTGGGTCAGCGACGTCGAGGTCGGCCGGCTGATCAGCGGCCTGGAGGGGGAGAGTCGCGTGCTGCCCGCGCAGTTGCTGCTGCGTCGGCTGCTCGCCCACTCCTGGCTGGAGCGCCGTGTCCAGGTCGACGACCGGGCGCTGCTCGACCTGGTGCCCACCGGCCTGGGTCGGGGCAGTCTGCCGGAGAGCCGCCTGCACACACCCGGGGTTCGCTACCGGCTCTCCCGCTTCGCCATCCTTCAGCACGAACGGGGCATGCTGGTGGCCGCATCGCCGCTGAGCACCCTCGCCGTCGGCTGCGCCGACGCCGCCCTCGGCGCGGTGCTGGCCGCCGCCGTGCCGGGCATCGGTCCCGACACGGTGGCCCGCACGCTCGGTGTGCCGCCGGAGGCCGCCGGCCGGGTGCTCGACGAGTTGGCCACCGCCCGGATCCTGGTCACCGACGCCGAGTTCGAGGCGGAGTGCGACGACGCGCCGTTGGCCTACTGGTCGCCGGAGGAACTGTGGCTGCACCACCGCTCCCGGGCCGGCCGACACGCGCTGCCGGTGGGCGGCACCTACCGGATGCGGGAGCGCTTCGCCCCGCAACCGCTGCGCCGCCCGTTCGACGGGGGCCGGGCGGTCGAGTTGCCGCTGCCGGACCTGGCGACGATCGCGAAGGCGGATCCCGCGTTCAGTCAGGTCGTCTCGGACCGGCGCAGCGTGCGCGAACACGACGACGCCGCGCCGCTGCCCCTGGAGCGGCTGGCGGAATTCCTGCACCGGTCGCAGCACACCATCGCCGTCGGCGAGGCCGGCGGGCAGGAGGTCGGCCACCGGCCCTACCCGGGCGGCGGCGGGGTCTACGAGCTGGAGATCTATCCACTGGTCGCGCGCTGCGCCGGGCTTGATCCAGGGCTCTACCACTACGACGCGGTCGGGCACCGGTTGGAACCGGTCGCCGGCTGGGGACCGGCCGCCGACCGGCTGCTGGCGTACGCCCGGGCGGCCGGCGCCATGCCTCGGTCGCCGCAGATGGTCCTGGTGGTCACCGCCCGGGTCCAGCGGCTGATGTGGAAGTACGAAGGGATGAGCTACGCCATGATTCTCAAGGACGCGGGTGTGCTGACCCAGCAGATGTATCTCGTCGCCACCGCCATGGGGCTGGCACCGTGCGCCCTCGGCGCCGGGGACTCCCAGGCCTTCGCCGAGTTGTCCGGGCTCGACCCGCTGGTCGAGCCGAGCGTGGCCGACTTCCTGCTCGGCTCGCGCCGCGCCGCCGGCTCGGCCGGAGCGGAGGGCCGGCCATGAAGTTCCGGCGGCAGGCGCTGCGCCAGTTGGAGGCGCCCGAGCAACTGGACCGGGCGGTCCGACTGACCACGGTGCCGAACTGGCTGGCCACCACCGCGCTGGTCATCGTCGTGGTCGCCGCGGGTGTCTGGTCGGTGCGCACGGTGGTACCCCGGACCGTCGAGGCGGCCGGGGTTCTGATCCACTCCAACGGGATCTCCGCCCTCGACGCGCTCGAGAGCGGTCAGGTCACCAAGGTGTGGGCGTCACCGCACCAGCGGGTGCCGAAGGGCACTCCCCTCTACAGCCTGCGTACGGCGGACGGCAAGGTGCGGGTGGAGACTGCGCCGGGTGACGCGTACGTCGTCGCCTGGCTGGTCTCGGAGGGCGAGATCGTCACCCCGGGCACGCACCTGGCCGACCTGGAACGGCTCGACACCGCCGGGGACGCGTTGCAGGCCGTCGTCTACGCCCCCGCCGTCGCCGCGCCGCTGCTGCAACCCGGCGTGTCCGTCGAGGTGGCCGCCGCAGCCGCGCCGCGCAACGTGTTCGGCACCCTGGCCGGCCAGGTGACCACGGTCGGCGCGTTCCCGGAGACCGAGGCCTCGCTGCGCGCCTTCCTGGGCACCGGGCCGGACGTCCGGCGGCTGCTCGCCCGCGGCAGCGTGGTCCGCGTGACGGTCGCCCTGGTGCCCGACCCGGCCGCCCCGGGCGGCCTGCGCTGGACCAAGTCCCCGCCGCCGTTCCAGCTCAACTCGGCCAGCGAGGTCACCGCCTGGTTCACGGTGGACCGGGAACACCCGATCGACTGGTTGCTGCGGCGATGAGCGCGTCGACGACCGCCGCCAGCGGCGCGCCGGAACTTCCCAGGATCCGGCGGCGGCGAGTCCGCACGCCCACCCTGATCCAGATGGAGGCGGTGGAGTGCGGTGCCGCCGCGCTCGGCATCCTGCTCGCCCACCATGGTCGACACGTGCCCCTGGAGGAGTTGCGCCGGGTGTGCGGAGTGAGCCGGGACGGCTCCACCGCGGCCACCGTGCTCAAGGGCGCCCGCCGGTACGGAATGGTGGCCAAGGGATTCCAGATGGACCTGGGCGGCCTGGCCACCGTGGCGCTGCCGGCGGTGCTGTTCTGGCGGTTCGAGCACTTCGTGGTGCTGGAAGGGCTCGGTCGCAAGGTCTTCATCAACGATCCGGCCACCGGTCCCCGCGCGGTCAGCTGGGAGGAGTTCGACGGCGCCTTCACCGGCATCGTGCTCACCATGGAGCCCGGCCCGGAGTTCCGGCCGGGCGGTACCCGCTACCGGCTGGTCCGGGCGCTGGCCGAGCGGTGGCGCGGCCCGGGCTCGGCGATCGCGCAGATGCTGCTGCTCGGCCTGCTGATCGCCGTGGTCGGTCTGACCATCCCGGTGATGGCCCAGGTCTTCGTCGACCGGGTGCTGCTACAGGAGGATCGGGCCGCGTTCGCCGGCCTGGTGGTGGCGGTGGCGGTGGCCACCGTGCTGACGTTCCTGGCCAGCCTGCTCCAGCAACGCCTGACCGTACGCGCGGAGACGGCGCTCGCCCTCAGCAGCGCCGCCAGGTTCTTCCGACATCTGCTGCGGCTGCCGCCGACCTTCTTCGACCAGCGGCAGGCTGCCGACCTCAGCCAGCGGGTCCGCGGCAACGAGGTGGTCGCCGAGGTGCTCACCCGCCGGGCGGCCACCACCGTGGTGGACACCGGCCTTGTGCTGGCGTACGGGGCACTGCTCTGCCAGTACGACCTGCTGCTCGGACTGTGCGCGGTGGTCCTCGCCGGGCTGAACGTCAGCGTGCTCCGCTACGTCGCCTCGACCCGGTCGATCGCCGTCGCCGGCCTCCAGGCGGATCGCAGCAAGCTGGTGACAACCGTCTACACCACGGTCCAGATGATCGAGACGGTGAAGGCCGGCGGCGAGGAGGAACGCGCCGTGGCCCGGTTCGCGGCGCGCCACGCCACCGTCGCCACCCGGCAGCAGCGGCTGGGGGTGCCCACGGCGGTGCTCTCCGTCCTGCCGGCGTTCCTCGCCTCGGGGACCACCGCGGTGCTGCTGGGGTTGGGCAGCCGGCAGGTCATGGCGGAGGCGATGAGCGTCGGCGTGCTGGTCGGCATGCAGAGCCTGGCCGTCGCGATGAACCGACCGTTGGGCAATCTGACCGCGCTGGGCTCGCGGCTGCAGGACATGAGCGCCGACCTGAACCGGCTGCGCGACGTGGAGCGGTACCCACTGCCGTCGACCGAGGACCGACCCGCCCGCCTGTTGACACCGATGGAGGGGCACCTGCGCATCGAGGAGGTCACCTTCGGCTACAACCCGCTGGGCCGTCCACTGCTGGAGAACTTCAGCCTGGACCTGCCGCCGGGTGCCCGGGTGGCGCTCGTCGGGCGGTCGGGCAGTGGCAAGTCGACGGTGGGCCGGCTGGTCGCCGGGCTCTACCGTCCATGGACGGGCCGGGTCACCGTGGACGGCCTTGAGCGGCCGGCGGCCGACGACGGCCTCTGGGCGGCCACCGTCGCCATGGTGGACCAGGACCAGCGGCTGTTCGAGGGGACGGTCCGGGACAACGTCACCATGTGGGACCTGACGGTCGCGGACGAGGACATCGTCACCGCGCTGACCGATGCGTGCCTCTACGACGAGGTCGCGGCCCGTCCGGGCGGCCTGGGTAGCCCGGTACGGGAGAACGCCCGCAACTTTTCCGGTGGACAGCGGCAGCGGCTCGAGATCGCCCGAGCACTTATCCGCAACCCCCGGGTGCTGGTGCTGGACGAAGCCACCAGCGCGCTGGACGCCGAAACCGAACGCCGGATCGACCTGCACCTGCGTCGGCGGGGGGCGACCTGCCTGATCGTGGCTCACCGCCTGTCCACGGTCCGCGACTGCGACCTGATCGTCGTGCTGGACGGCGGTCGGGAGGTGGAGCGCGGCACCCACGAGCAACTGGTCGCCCGGGACGGGGTGTACGCGCGCCTGGTCCGGGACCACTGACCACGACGATCCGAGGAGACGCTGATGAGTGGCGCGGTGGAGGATTCCCCGGCCGGCGGCCTGATCGGCTTCTGCGCGGAGGGCGTACGCCAGGTCTGTCGCCTGGACGGCCCGGTGGCCGGCTGGCTGGTGACCGGCGGCGAGGCCGACCTGTTCGCGGTGCGCCGGGCCGGGATGAGCCCCTCGCGTCGTCACCATGTGGCCCGGCTGCCCGCGGGTGGCCTGGTGCCGACGTCCACCGCGATCGGTGCGTGGCAGTTGATCCTGGTGCCGCTGCCCGGCACGGAGTTGTGCGGACTGTCCCGGCGTCACCTGTCCCTGCTGGAGCGACACGTCCGGCTCGGCCGCGTGGCGGACGAGGGGGTGTCGCTTCGGGCGCGGACCGCCGCGATGGAGTTGGTCGCGGCGGTGGACCTGGTGCTGGTCACCATCGCCGACGCGCTGCGCCGCGGGCAGGCGCCCCGGGAGGCGTCGACCCTGCGTGGACGCGAGATCATTTCGCTGGCGCAGGGCAGCGCCCTCACCTCCACCGGCGGTGCCTGGTGGCTTCGCAGCGCCGGCGGACAGCTGCGACGCAACGACGGTGGCCCGGCGGAGATGTCGGGGGAGCGGGAGTTGCTACTGGTCGCCGAGCGGGACTGGGTGGTGGCCGAGTCGCCGTGCGCGGTGGAGAGCCACGGCAGCTGGGACCTGCTGGTCAGCGGTCAGCTCCGGTCGGCGGTCGACCAGCATGTGGCCCGGCTGCTGCGGATGGTGGAGACCCGGATCGAGGAGGCCGACGCGGCCTTGCTGAGTGCCGTGGAGCGGCGCCGGCAGGCCGACGCCGCGGTGCTCGCCGCGGCGGCCCGCCGGTCGATCGGGGTGATCGGCGCGGGCGGCGCGGTTCCGATTCCGGACGGGGAGGCCGGCTTCGACCGGTACGGGCGGGCGGCCTCGGTGGTCCGGGTGGTCACCGAGGGGATGGGCAGCCCGATCAACGAGCCGGCCGACCGTAGCCGCGCGCCGCTGAACGACCGGGCGGCGGTGCACGCGGTGACCCGAGCGTCCAGCCTGTTCCTGCGTGAGGTGCGGCTGCCGGACCGTTGGTGGCGGCGGGACCTGGGGCCGCTGGTGGGGTGGCGGGCGGGCGACGACCCGGAGCGCGCCGTCGCGGTGCCGCTGGTGTTCCGCCGAGGCCGCTACCACCACGTCGACCCGGACACCCGGGCGTACGGTCCGGTCGACGCGACGGTGGCCGCGACGTTCGCCGCGGAGGCGACCGAGGTGCAGGCGCCGCTGCCGCCGACCGCTCGGATGCGCCACCTGCTGCGGGCCGGGCTGGTCGGTGCGCGGCGCGACGTGCGGGGCCTGCTGTTCGCCGCCGCCTGCGTGGCGCTGCTGGGCCTGGGCGTACCGCTGGCCACCGGCGAGGTGCTCGGCCAGCTCGCCCGGCAGGGCGAGGTGAACGGCCTGTTCGGCTTCCTCGCGCTGATGCTCAGCGCCGCCGTGGTCGCGGGGCTGGTCGGTGTGGTGCAGAACCTGCGTCTGCTGCGGTTGGACGGCCGGATGCAGTCCGGCGCGCAGCTGGCGATCTGGGACCGGCTCATGCGGCTGCCGGCCCGGTTCTTCGCCGGTCGCAGCAGCGGTGAGATCGCCAACTCGATGTTGGGGATCTCGTTCGTCGGTGAGGCGCTGAGCGCGCTGCTGCCGCAGCTCGTCTCGGCGGCCGCGACCGTCGCGGTGACCCTCGGCATGCTCCTGGTGGTCGAGCCCGTGCTCGGGCTGTGGGGGGCGGGGATCGTCGCCGTCACCATGCTGACCTTCGGCGCGTTCGCCGTACTGATCGTTCGTCAGCAACGGTCCGCGCTGCCGGCCGAGCACCGGGCGGCGGCGATGACCAACCAGCTGCTCGGCGGCATCGTCAAGATCAAGTTGGCGGCCGCCGAATCCCGGGCCCACGCGCGCTGGTCGGAGGTGGCCGCAGTGGCTCGGGCGGCGCTGCAACGGGTCCGACAGAGTCAGGCGGGCCTGGTCGCCTTCGGCACCGTGCTGCCGGTCGCCGGTCAACTGGTCCTGTTCGCCGTGCTGATGGGGCCGCTCGCCGGCCGGGTCGCGCCGGCCGACTTCTTCGTCCTCAACGTCGGCTTCGCGATGCTGCTCGGCGCGCTGCTGGTGTTGGTGTCGGCCGGGGTCGAAGTGATCGCGGCAGTGCCCCGGCTGGGCAGCCTGCGGGAGATCCTGCGCGCCGACCCCGAGGCGCGGCCGGACCGGGTGGACCCGGGGGAGTTACGCGGCGAGGTCGCGCTGCACCGGCTCACCTTCGCCTACCAGCCGGACGAACCGCCGGTGCTCGTCGACATCGACCTGCACGTCCGTCCGGGTGAGTTCGTCGCCATCGTCGGCCCGAGCGGCTGCGGAAAGTCCACACTGCTCCGCTTACTGCTCGGGTTCGAACGCCAGCAGCAGGGCGCAGTGCTCTACGACGGCCAGGACCTCTCCGAACTCGACGTGCACGCGGTCCGCCGGCAGTGCGGGGTGGTCCTGCAGGATGGCCAGCTCTTCGCCGGCTCGGTACGGGACAACATCTGCGGCGCCGGCAGCTTCCCACTGGACCAGGTCTGGGAGGCGGCGCGGATGGCCGGTCTCGCCGACGACCTGGAGACGCTGCCGATGGGGATGAGCACGATGGTGCCGTTCGGCGGCGGGACGCTCTCCGTCGGGCAGCGGCAGAGGGTGCTGATCGCCCGCGCGCTGGCTCCCCGACCGCGGATCATCTACCTCGACGAGGCGACGAGCGCTCTGGACAACCGGACCCAGGAGGTGGTCAGCCAGAGCACCGCGGCCCTGGCAGCGACCCGGGTGGTCATCGCCCATCGACTGTCCACGGTCCGTGCGGCGGACACCATCGTGGTCCTCGAAGCGGGGCGGATCATCCAGCGGGGCAGCTTCGACGAGCTGATGGAACACCCCGAAGGGCTTTTCCACCGGTTGGCGCGGCGGCAACTGCTGGCCGAACCGGAACCATCCGACGCCGTGGTGGAGAGCCGGCAGCCGGACGGGCAGCGCGCGACAAGCTGACGGTTCGGTCAGCCGTTGTCGATGACCGTGCTGTCTTCCAGGCACACGTCGGTGTCGAGGTGGTTCTCCAGCAACTCCGCGACGTGTGCCTCCGACTGGTTCTCCACGGCGAGCCGGAACGCCTCGGTGAGCACGTTGACCACGCCCTGGGTCAGCAGCAGGGTTTCCCGGTCGAGGTCGGCCCAGGACGACCGGGCGCCGCTGCGCACCAACTCCGGAGCGAGGGCCAGCAACCGGGCGGTGACGGCGGCGACCAGCTCGTCGGCCACCGGCCGGAGGCTGTCCAGGACCTCGCTGAGGGTCTGCAGTGCCGGCACCGTGCCCACCCGTACCCGGTGCAGGTCCAGGGCGGCGCGCAGTGGGCGTGGCCGGACGGTGCGGACGGTGCCGTCGGTGGTCCGTCCGATCACGCCGTGTCGGGTCAGCGCGTGGGCCAGCGCGGGACGGTCGGCGGTCAGGCGTTGCAGCATCGCGGTCAGTCCGTCGGGCGCCTCGTCACTGGCCCGGACCCCGAGCATCGCCTCGATGGACACCAGGTTGAAGCCCTGCCGCTGCAGGGCGAGGATCGCGTCCAGCCGGCGGACGTGGGAGTCGTCGTAGAGCGCGGCCCGGCCGCGCCGCACCGGCGGGGGCAGCAGCCGTCGGGCCTGGTGGGCACGGATGTTGCGCGGAGACATCCCCACCTTGCGGGCGAGTTCCTCCACGCTGTACCCGGCCGGGCCGCCGGGCGTCGTCGTCACCTCGTCGATGGTCACGGTGGCCTCCGGCAGCACTCGGTGACGGAACGCGGCACCCCGTCGAACCGCGGTGACGGTGGGCGGTGCGCCGATCGCAGCGTATGTGCGGGCACCGGGCGCGTGACAGGCGAGGAATTACTACTTGTCCACAGTGGTGGCAATCATTAGAATCGCTCTCCGCCGCCAGTCGCTGATTCCCCAATTACCCGGCTTTCGCCGCAGCGTGACCTTTTCGCGGCCACATTCGATGAAATTCCCGCTCTTTGGGCGGACCGGATACGCCAGTGGCCCACGATGAAGCGAAACCGGCGGCCGGAACCTCCCGCGCTGCCTGTCGCCGCCGCAGGCGGCCGACCATCGAAGGGAGCAGGGCGTGACACCTGTCGATCGAGCGGTCTTCGTGGCCGCGTACAGCCGGTTGGTCGCCGACGTCTGGGCCGACCCGGTCAAGGAGCAGGCGCTCGACCGGGACCCGCGGGGGTTCCTCGCCGGCTACGGGCTTCAACTGTCCGAGAATGTGCAGGTCCGGGTGGTCCGGGACGTCGCCGACACCGATCCGGACATCGAGGTGCAGATCGAGTCCTGGCAGCTGGCGGAGACCACGGGCACCTTCGCGCTCTTCGTGCCGTCGCTGCTTCCGGTGGCCCAGTCGGAGCTGGCCGAGGACGAGCTGGACAGCGTCGTCGCCGGCCTGGACCCCAGCTGTGCCTGCTGCTGCCCGTGCTGCTGCACCTGACACCGATGTCTGCCGCCCACCGGCCCGCGCGGCAGATTCTGATGACAGTCAGACGAAATCATTGATTGTCGAGCCTCGATCTTCGTAGCGTTCTCGCCACAGCGATCTACCGGCCATCTTGCAGCGACCCCGAGGAAAGGACCGAACGATGAGCAACGACGAACAGGAATATGGCGCGAGGTTCGTGACCAAGTACTCGGAACTGGTCACCGCAGTGTGGCGCAGCGACGAGGAACTCCAGCGCCTCCTCGCCGATCCGACCGGCTACGCGACGGCGGCCGGCCTGCCGGTCGCCCCCGGCGCCAGGGTCGAGGTCGACCGCGCCCAGCCCGCCACGCTCTACACCAAGGATCAGGTCGTCGCCGACTGGTCCGGCACGCCCGGCCTGCACGTGCTGCACGTGCCCGAGGTGCCGCTGGTCGACCTCAACGAGCTGACCGAGGCCGAGTTGGAGACGGTCGCCGGTGGCGTGGCCCCGGTGGCCGACAACAACGTCAACATCATCGCCGTCCTCATCCTCTGAGTTTCCCACCCCCCGCCGGGAGCCTCGATGACTGACACGACCGAGACCATCGCGTTCCGAGCCGGCACCTACCGGACGGCCACCGTGGAGCAGACCTGGGAACGGATCGGTGGCATGCTCGACCGTTTCCGGATCACCCGGGTCGCCGACATCACCCGCCTCGACGAGATCGGCCTACCGGTGCACGTCGCCTACCGGCCGGTCGGAGCCACCATGGCGGTGAGCGTCGGCACCGGCGCCACGGCGACGCAGGCCCGGGTCAGCGCGGTAATGGAGAGCATCGAGTCCTGGCATGCGGAGAACCTCCGGCCGGGGACCGTCGTCCGGTCCCCGGCCGAGGCGCTCGACCTGCCGTACGACGTCCGGTGGCTGCACCTGGCGGAACGCTCGCCCCTGACCCCTGCCGTCGAGCTCGACTGGGTGGCCGGCCGTGGGCTGGTCACCGGTGTGCGTTGCCTGGTGCCCCGCGCCACCATCGAACTCGACTTCACCATCCGGCGTGGCTGGGACCGCGCCCTGTTCACCCCCAGCAGCAACGGGCTGGCCACCGGGAACACCTTCGCCGAGGCCAGCCTGCACGCCCTGCTGGAGGTCATCGAACGCGACTGCATCGCCCCGTACTGCACCTCCCCGTTGGCCGAGCGCACCTATGCCGACCCGGGCACCGCCACCAACGCGATGACCCGCACGGTGCACGAGGCGCTGCTGCGGGCCGGCTGCTGGGTGGAGATCTGCGACATCACCAACGCTGTCGACGTACCCTGCTACGCCGCCTCGATCTGGTCCCCGGACCTGCCGGTCACCTTCGGCGGCTTCGGCTGCCATGTGGACCCGGAGATCGCCGTCGGTCGGGCCATGGCGGAGGCGGCGCAATCGCGGCTGGTCATGGTCTCCGGAGCCCGGGACGACATCGACGCCACCGCGTACCACGACGTCGGCGCACCGCCGGTGCCGCCCCCCACCGTCGACCGACCCGTCCGGCCGGTCCGCCGGGACACCCCGCCTGTGGGGGACGTGACCCAGGTGCTGCGCGAGCTGGCGTCGCGGGTGCAGCGGGTCACCGGCGTCGAGCCGTTCAGCGTCGACCTGACGCACGACGACATCGGCATCCCGGTGAGCAAGGTGTTCGCCCCCGGCCTGCGAATGTTCGACGAGCGGGCCCTGAGTACCCGACCGGGAGTGCCACGTGACTGACGTCGTCTTCATCGGTCCGAGCCTGCCGGTCGACGAGGTCGGTCGGCTGCTGCCCGACGCGGTGGTGCTGCCGCCCGTCGCGCACGGCGACCTGCTCCGCCTGGACGTCGCCCCCGGTGACCGGGTCCTCGTCATCGACGGATTCTTTCTGCAACACCCGCCGGTCCGCCACCGGGAGATCCTCTACCTGCTCGACCGTGGAGTGACCGTGGCCGGCGCCGCCAGCATGGGCGCCCTGCGCGCGGCCGAGTTGTGGCCGTTCGGCATGCGTGGCGTGGGCGAGGTGTTCCAGCTCTACCGCGACGGCGTCGTCACGGGCGACGACGAGGTGGCGGTCGTGCACGGGCCCGCCGAGGACGGCCACCGCGCGTTGAGCGTCCCGCTGGTGAACATCCGGGTCGCGCTGCGCCGTGCCGTCGCGGCCGGCGTGCTCAGCGACGCCGAGGCCGTGCTGCTGCTGGACATCGGCCGGGACCTGCCCTTCCGGCGGCGGTCGTACCGCGCGCTGGAGCGCAGCGCGCCACCCGAGGCGGCGGCCGTGGTGGACCGGTTTCTGACCTGGCACCGGCGGGACCCCTGCGACGCCAAGGGCACCGACGCACGGATGCTGCTGTCGATGGCGGCGGACAACGCGCCCGAGCTGTGCCCGGCGCACGCCGGCGACCAGCCGATCGACAACCTGCACACCCGCTTCCTCGACAGCTGGCGATCGCGGTTCGCCGGGGAATCGGTCGGCGGGCACTGGGCCAGCGACCGGGAGGCCGCCGCGGTGCTGATGCTGCTGCACCCCGAGACGCCGACCTGGCACCGGCGGGGGGTGCTGGCCGGGCTGGCCGAGGTCGACATCGACGACCCGATGGTCGAGGAGCGTGCCCGCGAGGCGGCCCGCCTGCGGGGGCTGACCGCTGCGCTGCCGAGCAGGTCGGACTGGCTGGCCGACCGGGAACGGGGCCTCGGCGATCGCGAGGCGGTGCTGCGGGTGTTGGTGCGGGCGTTCGGCACCACGCCGTACCGCAGCCTGGCGCTGTGGATGGTCGCGGCGCCGCTGCGTACCCCCGCGTTGCTCGCCGCGGCGCGGCAGGTCGCGGCGACCGCGGCGTCGCTGAACGAGACGCTCGTCCCGCGTACGACGGGTCACCGCCGCCCGGGTGGTCGGCTGCACTTCCGCACCGAGGTCGTCGACCAGTGCTTCGCGAGGCTGTGGGGCTGTGCCCCCGACGGGCTGGAAGCGGCGGCGTGGGACCGGGGCTTCGTCGACCTGGCGGCGTTCCGATACGCCGCCGAACCGTTGGTGGCGTACGTCAAGGCGTTCGGCGCCCCGCGACTGCCGGCGGTGGCCGAGCGCGCGCAGGAGGACACCCTGGCCGATTCAGCGGCCCGGGTCGGCTGAGGAGGAGTCGATGAGCGGCACGGTGAAGGCGGCACTGATCTACCCCCCGCTGACCGATCCCACCTCGGGATACCACTCCCTGAACTACCTCGATTCGTACGCCCGGGCGCAGGGGCACCGGCCGGCGGAGATCATCGACGCCAACATCGAGGCGTTCCACCACTCGTACACGCCGTCGGCGTACGACTGGCTGCGGCGGGAGTTGTCCCGGCTCTCGATCGACGACCTCAGCGGTCCGGACGCGCTGATGGCCCGGGCGAATCAGCTCGGCCTGCCCGACCCCGATCCGGAGCGGCTGCGACGGTCGATCGGGGTGCTGCAGGATCCGACCCTGTTCTACGACTACCGGCACTACCAGGACGCCGTCGAGGGCGTGATTTCCTGGATGGACGCGCTCGGCACGGTCGGATTCCCTGGGCAGTTCCACGCCGGCTTCCGGCTCCACCCGCCGCCGATGATCTCGATCGGCTCGGTGGCCGCGCTGACCGACGAGGCGCTCCTCGCTCGGCTCAACCGGCCCTTCCTGCCGTACTACGAGGACGTGCTGATCCCGCGGCTGGCCGCCGGCGGGCACCAGGTGATCGGGATCAGCGCCACCTACCAGTGGCAGCTCCCGTTCGCGCTCTGGATCGCCCGACTCGTCCGGCGGGCCTGCCCGGACGTCTTCCTCATCGCGGGTGGCACGGAAATCTCCGACGTCTGGAAGTGCGCCAGCAAACCCGAGTACGTCTTCCAGGTGCTGGCCGACTTCGACGCGATCGTGGTCGGGGAGGGGGAGACCGCGTACACGGAGATCCTGGACGCGGTGGAGGCCGGCACCCTGCCGGCCGGGCACCCCAACGTCCGGCTGCACCCGAAGTACGGCCGCCAGCGTCAGCTGCCCCTGCGCTACGAACGCCTGGCGCAGGTGCCGGTCCCGGACTTCTCCGGCCTGCCCTGGGACCTCTATCTCAGCCCGGAGCGGTTCGTCTACTATTCGCCGACCCGAGGCTGCTACTGGAACAAGTGCACTTTCTGCGACTACGGCCTGAACACCGACGGTCCCACCAGCCCGTGGCGGCAGAACACGGTGGACACGATGATCGCGGACGTCACCGAGCTGTCGAAGTTCGCCAAGTTCATCTACTTCTCGGTCGACGTGCTCGCTCCCGCGACCATCCTGCGCTTCGCCGAGCAGGTCGTCGAGCGGGGGCTGGACTTCCGCTGGGGTGCCGAGATCCGGCTGGAGAAGTACTGGTCGGACGAGCGTTGCGAGCTGTTGCGGCGCAGCGGCTGCGTGGCCATCTCGGTCGGCTTCGAGTCCGGTAACCAGCGCATCCTCGACCTGATCGACAAGGGCACCAAGCCGGAGCAGGCACGGCGCACCATGACCGCGATGACCAAGGCCAACATCGGCGTGCAGATGATGGGCTTCACCGGTTTCCCCACCGAGACCCGCGAAGAGGCGCTGGACAGCATCGCATTCCTGCGCGACAACCCGGACCTGTGGACCCTCGGCGGGCTCGGCGACTTCATGCTGACCCCGGGCGCCATCGTCGCCAAGGAGCCGGAGCGGTTCGGCATCACCAACGTGCGGCCGGTGGAAGGCTCAGACATCGTCCGGGTGCTCCAGTACGACGAGCCGGTGACCGAGGCGGTGCAGGCCGAGGTCGCCCAGGCCAAGGCCGGCCTGAACCCCGGGCACTACCACCGGCCGTGGCTGGGCAGCACCGACACCCCGCACACGTTCTTCTACCACGACCGCTACGGCACCGCGGTGCGCGGCGTACTCGCCCACGACCGGGTCCGGCACGACACCGACGACCAGACCGAGTTCCTCGCCAACGGCTCCTTCGTGGACCGCGACGACGAGCAGGTCTGGGACGCGTACCGGCGGATCCGGTCGGACGAGCAGGACGGCGTCCCCGGCGACCTGCCTGTGGACCGGCACCTGTTCCGCCGGGTCGACGGTCAGGTGTTCGCGCTCAACCGCAGCAGCCGGCTGTTCCTGGATCTCTTCACCGCGCCGCTCACCCTCGCCGAGGCGCAGCGTCGGCTCTGGATCGTCGAACCGACCGTCGCCGACCGGGTCTGGCGGACCTTCATCGGGCAGCGGCTGATCCGCCGGCATCAGCTCCCAGCCCCGACCGGGCCGGCGCGGTGACCCGACCGTCTTGATCGCGACCAGGGAACCGCGGTCAGAATGTGGCGATCGGGTTGACCGGGCTGCCGGACGTCCCGGCGAAACGGACCGGCGCGACCGCGAGCTGGAAGTCCCACTGGCCGAGCTCGACAGCCGTTGCCGCGCACGCCTCCAGGTCGCAGTTGTCGAGCAGCCACAGACCCATCGCGACGAGACTCACGGCGTGAACCGGCATCAACACGTCTTCGTACCCCGACGGCTGAACGTCCTGGGGGGTGTCTGCGCCGATCAGCGCGACGCCGCGTTCATGTAGCCACGGCAGGCAGGACGCGTGCCAGCCGGCCTGCGTGAAACCGCTGGCCTCACCGGCCTCGTGCCGGACGCGGCCGTAGCCGGTCCGCAGGAGTACCGCATCGCCGGGTCGCACCCGTACACCCTGGCGACGCTCGGCCTCCTCGAGATCGTCGGGAAACACACCCTGCCCCGGTTCCAGCCACGGCACACCGCGGGCCCTCGCAATGTCCAGCAGGACACCACGCGTGATGATTCCGTTCGCCGCCGCCGTGACGGCCGCCCACGCCGATCCCGTTGCGGCGTCGACCAACGAGTGCGACCGCCCGTTGTACATCGTGCCGTCCCAGAAGATGTGGCACGGCGAGTCGACGTGGGTGAGGGTGTTGCCGTGGAACGTGATGCCGATCCGCTCGGACGAAAAGCCCCAGCGCCGGTCGGCGTGGAAGCCGGGCACCGGAATGTTCTCGGCACCCGGCATGTCGGCGGCGCACGGGCACGTCGTCGTCGACCGCTCCATGTCCTCCGGCACGGCAACCTCCCACGCGCAGGACACGCTCCTGCCGTGGCGCACGGCCCGCGCCGCCGCCAGCCGGACGTCGTCGGTGATGTGGTTAAGAGTTCCGAGCTCGTCCTCGTCGCCCCACCGTCCCCAGTTCGACAGCGTGTCGAAATACCCGAGCACGTCGTCCTGTGTGGGTATCGGTCGCCCTGCCGTCATCCCAGCATCGACTCCTCCGGTCACGCGGTTCGAGGCACCGCGGGTAGGGTATCCCGCCCGCTGGAATCGAAGACCGCAATGACTAATCGATCAGACGACTCGTCCGCACCGCCGGCGCCGCGACCACCCAAGGTGTACGTCTCGACGAGTCTTTACCGACGTTCGTAGGCGGCCATGAAAACACGGACCGCCTCGTCTGCGTAGCGCTGTAGTTGCCGGCGGCTGTATGGCTTGTCTCGGGTCGAGAACATAGCCTCGTTCGCGGGGACTGACAAAATTAGATAGTTCAAATGTTGAGCGGCGAGCAGCGGGTCGGTCACCTGCAGGAGCCCACGGCTGGTCGAGGGTTCGGTCTGAGGAGCTGTCCCTGGGATGATGGTGCCGTGGTTGACCAGCGCGCCAAGTTCGACCTGCTTCGTAACGATGCCTTGGAGCAGTGTCGGCGGTGGTGGCCAACTGCGCCATGAACCGCGAACGGCAGCTGTCCGGGGTCAACAGCTACACCCGGGAGTTGAGGTTCAACCCTTTGGACGTTCTTGCCGCCGGCCTTGTCGGCACCGGCAGGGCTGAACCGTTGGCAGCCGCTTGGTTGGATTTGTGCTGCGGCACTGGTCGGGCGCTGATTCAGGCTGCTGAGGAGCTGCGCCTGGCAGGGCTGGCTGAGCGGACAGCTATCGTCGGGGTGGACCTGGTGGACGCCTTCGATCCCGTACCGGCACCACCGCTGAACCTGGAGCTGATCTGCGCCTCCGTCGCCAACTGGGCGCCAACGCGGACGTTCGACTTGATCACCTGTCTGCACGGACTGCACTACGTCGGAGACAAGCTCGCCGTCCTGACCCGGACGGCGGGCTGGCTGACTCCCACCGGCCGGCTCGTGGCCGATCTGGACCTGTCCAGCATCCGGCTTCCTGACGGGCGACTCGCTGGGCGGCGCCTCACCGCCCGGCTCCGCGCCGCCGGCTTCTCCTACGACCCCCGTCGCCGCCGGATCAGCTGCGTCGGCCGACGTGACGTCCGCCTCCCGTACCGGTACCTGGGCGCCGACGATCGCGCTGGTGCCAACTACACCGGACAACCCGCCGTGCATTCCTACTACACCGAAGACCACTGACGCACCGACAATGTTGTGACCGGGATCGGTCTCGCAGCCAGCCTGCGCGTTGACAGGGGGCGGTTCGGAGGGCGCCGACAATGGCAAGAGTGGGCCCCGCCTTCGTCTTGCAGCACCACCGCAAACCACGACCGTGCTAGCCAATGACGGTCGACCCAAAGCGGTGGGTCGTCGTCCGGCCGCCGGGCGTCCAGACCGGGATCCTGCTCGCTCGCGCCAACGGAGAACACCAACGCGGCGCAATCGGTAACCAGGTAGCTGGCTGACGTCGCACCACTTGCCAGTGCGGCGCCAAGGTCACACTTGGTCAGGATCGCGTCCGGAACGGGGCAAGGACGGAACGGATCTGGTCACCTGCGCCCCAGTCGTCGTCGAACTGGGCCAGCACGGCGAGGTGTTGCCGCAGCTGGACAATCGGCATGCGAGCCCGCCAGTCGCCGTCGAGCGAGGTCAGGTCCGCGTAGACCTCGAACATTCGTCGCGCCTCGGGCGGGGGCGAGGTGGACCACACATGCGCGAGGTCGACCTCGGCCCACATGTACGACACGGCCGGATCGATCAGCGCGGGCCGCCCGTCCGGAGTGGCCAAGATGTTCTGTACCCACAGGTCGCCGTGTGTCAGGCATGCCGGCTGGTCCGGCAGCAGGTCGGGCAGCCGGTGACACAACCGTTCCAGCGCCGCCCGGTCTCCGGCATCCAGTGCCGCCTCAACGCGAGGCTGCCCGAGCCACCGAAGCAGCCGGTGCTCTGCGAAGAATACGAAGCCGTCGTCATTCCACGTATTGATCTGGCGGCGGCGACCCAGCCAGTTGTCGTGGTGCCAGCCGAAGCGAGGATGGATCGTGTTCATGTGCATGCGGGCGAGCACGTGCGCGAACTGCTCCCAGAAGATCTCGCCGTGCGGCCTCGGCCGCAGCACCGACAACACGAGCAGTTCCCGGTTCGCCAGGATCACCTCGGGTGTCGCCACCCCGCCGAGCTCGCGTAGGGCGGCCAGCCCCGCGGCCTCCGCGACGAAGACGTCGTCGGCCGGGGCTTCGGCGAAGGCCTTGACGAACACCGACGGTGCGTCCCGGCGGGTGGCGATGCCCGCGAGCGCCGCGACCCCACCCGTCACCGGCTCCACCGTGACGACCTCGCGCATCCCGGCCCGCAACAGGCGCTCCAGCAGGACCGTCGTCGAGCGCATCAGGACGGATACACCTCCTGGTCCTTGGTCGCCCCTGCGCCGAGGTCGCCCTCCGCCGCCTCGACGTAGCCGTCGAGCGAGGTGAGCATCGGGCAGAGGAGCATGTCTCGGTGCAGGTTGGATAGGTGCCGTCGTGGTGCAGTTTCCCGCTTACGTCCTGCCAGCTCCGAAGCCGCCGACCAGCCCTACTGCGACCAGCGCCAGGGTGAATGGACTCATCGCGAGGCGACGATCTGGTGGGATAGCGACCGCAACGTGCCGCGAGTCGGCGGATGCCACTGGCATGCCTGCAAGGTACGCGATCCGCGCCCACTGGGCTGGCCCCGAAGAACGCACTCCGCTGCCGCCGTTCGTGCGCTGCGGCTAGCGTCACACGACCGTTGAAGATCACGCCTTGCGGCGTAGTTCACGCAACACTCCGTGCCGGCGCGCGGTCCACACGAGGCGCCGGACGCTCGGGTGCCGCACGAACAACACCGCCACCCGGCGGATCAAGCCGAACCGGTTGTCGCTCACCTGGTTGTCAACAGCCTGCCAGATCAGCTCGCGCACCTTGGCGCTGTCCAGCACCGCCCGTACCTCCCGCCGCACCGCAGGATCCTCGGCCGCCGAAGCGATGGCGGCAGCCTGACCCGGCCGGTCCGCAAGCGGCTCCACCACCGCTGCGACGAGCGGCCGGCGCACCTCGTCCTGCTCCAGCATCAGCAAGACCGCCTCCCGAATCTCGATCGTGTCCAGGCCGGATCGCAGCAGGCTCAGCAGGCTGATCTCAACCTCGCGATCATGATCCGCGACGGACAGCGTGGCCAGCAGGACCGCCACCTCGTCGAGATCGATGAGGTGGCGCACTCCGTTGCGGAACTCCGGCAGCCCCCACGCAACCTGCAGAGCCTTCACGAGATTGCGGTTCATGAGCCATCCGCTACCCGGAAGCGACAGCCGGCGAAACCCCGCGATCTATCCGGTCCAACGCATCGGCCACGAGCCCCGTTGGATCGGGCCGGCTACCTGCCGTGTGAGCTGGGGCGTCGCCGCGACGACTTCGGTGCGTCAGACCGGGACGGGCGGACAGCTCGCGCCGGCCGGCGTTGTGGCTCTCTCGGTCAGGTACCGCTCGACGTAACTTCGGGTGCACTCCGTCCGTGGGTAGCTGCCGTACCGGTGGGTTGGTCGCTGACCGGGCCGTCGCCGAGTCAGATCAGAACTGCGGCGAGAGCGCGGAACGCGTCGGCGGGGAATGTGGTGGCGTCGCCGCCGTTGAGTACCTGGACCGCCACCTCGTCCGCCCCGGCCTGGTAGTGCTTGTCCAGCCCGGCCGCGACCTTTTCGGCGGTGCCCCAGGGAATCAGGGCGTCGACGAGTCGGTCGCTGCCGCCTCCGGCGAAGTCTTCGTCGGTCCAGCCGAATCGCCGCAGGTTGTTGGTGTAGTTCGGTAGGGCGAGGTATCCGCTCGTGTACTGCCGTGCGGTGGCACGCGCGATGGCGGCGTCCGGTTCGAGGACCACCGCGACCTCGGGAGCGAGCAGCCGGTCAGACCCGAGTGCCGCCCGGGCCTCGGCGGTGTGCTCGGCAGGGACGAAGTACGGGTGCGCGCCGGTCGAACGGTCGCGGGAGAGCTCAAGCATCCGCGGGCCGAGTGCGGCCAGGATCCGCCGCTCGGGAGGGAGCCCGGCCGCGTCGAGACCGTCGAGGTACTCCACCATCTTCGAGTACGGCTTGCGGTAGGTGGTGCCGCTGCCTTCCAGCAGCACCGCGTGGCTGGCGCCGAGACCGAGCAGGAACCGGCCGGGATGGGCGCGCTCCGCGTCCTGGGCGAACGCCGCCGCCTCAGGGGGCGACGAGTGCCAGATGCTCACAATCCCTGACGCGACCCCGATGCGCTTGGTCCCGTCCAGGATCTCCCGGAAGCGTGGGGCGACGTTCTCCTCGAAACCGCCCGAGAACCAGAGCCGTGAATAGCCGAGCTCCTCCAACTCGGTCGCGGCATCGATGGCCGCGCCCTGACTCGCGCTACCAAGGAAGAACGGTTGCCATACGCTGACGAGTCGCTGTGCCATACCGAAACACTACGCACCAGCCAGGGTCCTACGCGAGACGGTTGGCCCCCGACGACGCGTCCGAGGTGACTGTGCTGCAACGGTGTTGCTGGGTCGAGGAGGCCGTCGTCAACGACACCATGGCCATACCGGCCCTGCGCGAGTCGCGACTGTCGAGCGCGGGGGAGAAGCGGCCGAATCCCCACCTCCGTCCTCGCACCAGGACAAAAATCGGTGGCCTCGACAGCGGCCCCGCCCTACCTTGCAGCTGGATCGTTCTTCTCCGACCCGTTCACGAGAGGACTTCACCCCGCGTGACGCCGCCTGCTCTTTAGACCTGACACCTTTCCGCGCATCGGTCGCCGACGTCGCCGTCGGCTCATTCCCATGCCTTTCGTCAGATCTTAAGAGGGATCATGTCTACGCGTCCTCATATCGTGCTGTCCTGGACTCTTCAGCGCACGGGCCTTCCCCTGCCTGCCTGCGTTTCCTGCGACCGCAACAACAAGATCACCGTTCACGTTCGCGTCCCGGTCCGGTACCTGGATGCGATCCTCCTGAAGGACTACTCCGGCAACTCATTGGTTCGCGTCCCAGGCGACCGTCCCACCCGACGCGCTGATCGCCCGGCGCAACCGGTTCGCCCAGGGTCTGAGTCGAGGGGAGAGGCACGTTGGCCTCGCCCCCGGCTGCATCACTCGGCGGTCCGCGCCCGGTCGCTCATGACCGGGCGCGAACGAGCGTCATGGCCGGCTCGATACCGGCGACGAAGGTGAACGTCCGGGTGCGATACGCCGGGAAGGCGATACCCGTGGGGGGTATAGTCGTCGGTCAGGGAGGCGATGACGATGTCGCACGAACACGACAGCACGCCGATGGTGCCGACGGGCAGCCATCGACACGGGGAGCGCGGCGCGGCAGCCTCTCCTGCCAGCCCTGGTCACGAGGGACACGGCGGGCAGGGTGGGCATGACAAGCACGCCGGGCATGACCCGGAGATGTTTCGGCGCAGGTTCTGGCTGAGCCTGGTGCTGACGGTGCCGATCGTGGCAACCAGTCACATGGTGATGGACTGGTTCGACTACCGGCTGGACTTCCCCGGCATCGGTTGGGTCGGGCCGGTGCTGGGCACGGTGGTGTTCGCCTGGGGAGGGTGGCCGTTCCTGCAGGGCGCGGTACGGGAGGTCCTCGACCGGGCGCCGGGGATGATGCTGCTGATCGCGATGGCGATCACCGTGGCGTACGCGGCGTCGCTTGCCACCGCGGCCGGCGCGTTCGACCTGGATTTCTGGTGGGAACTGGCCGCCCTGGTCACCATCATGCTGCTGGGGCACTGGCAGGAGATGAAGGCCATCGGGCAGGCCCAGGGCGCCCTGTCGGCCCTGGCCGCACTGCTGCCCGACGACACCGAACGCCTCGACCCGCACGGCCAGCCGCAGCGGGTGAGCCTGGCCGACCTGACGGTCGGGGACCTGGTCCTCGTACGCCCGGGCGCACGGGTGCCGGCCGACGGCACGATCATCGACGGCGACGCAGAGATGGACGAGTCCATGATCACCGGTGAGTCCCGGCCGGTGTCGCGCACCTCGGGTGGGCGGGTCGTCGCCGGCACCATCGCCACGGACGCGGCGATCCGGGTCCGCGTTGACGCCGTCGGCGCGGACACCGCCCTGGCCGGCATCCAGCGGCTCGTGGCGCAGGCGCAGCAGTCCAGCGGCCGGGCGCAGGTTCTGGCCGACCGGTTCGCCGCGTGGCTGTTCTACATCGCCACTGCCACCGCCGTGCTGACCATGCTGGTCTGGACGCTGATCGGCAACCTCGACCAGGCTGTCGTGCGAACCGTCACCGTCCTGGTGATCGCCTGCCCCCACGCTCTCGGCCTGGCCATCCCGCTGGTTATCGCCCTGTCCACCGCGGTCGCGGCGAAGGGCGGCATCCTGGTCAAGGACCGCCTCGCGCTGGAGCGGATGCGCACCGTCGACGCGGTGCTGTTCGACAAGACCGGCACCCTCACGCGCGGCGAACACGTCCTCACCGGCGTAGCCGCCACCGCCGACACCAGCGACGACGACGTCCTGGCCATCGCCGCCGCCGTGGAAGCCGACAGCGAACATCCGCTGGCCCGGGCCATCGTCGCCGCGGCCGCTGACCGTGGCCTTACCCGCCGCGGCTCCAACTTCCAATCGCTGACCGGACGGGGCGTACGCGCCGACGTCGACGCCGCCGCCTTTGCCGTCGGCGGACCCGCCCTGCTACGCGAACTGCGGGCAACCGTTCCCGAGGCCCTGCGGCAACACCAGGACGACTGGGCGCGGCGCGGTGCCGCCGTGCTGCACCTGCTGCGCCTGCACGACGGCGACCGGGCCAGCGTCGTCGGCGCCCTGGCACTCGAGGACCAGGTGCGTCCCGAGGCACGGCAGGCCATCACGGAACTGCGCCAACAGGGCATCCGCAAGATCGCGATGATCACCGGGGACGCCCGGTCCGTCGCCGAGGCCGTCGCCGCCGACCTCGGGTTCCGCCCGGGGGAGGACGAGGTGTTCGCCGAAGTGCTGCCCGCCGACAAGGACGAGGTCGTCGCCGCCCTTCAGCAGCGGGGCCTGCGGGTGGCGATGGTCGGCGACGGCGTCAACGACGCCCCCGCCCTGGCCCGCGCCGACGTCGGTATCGCCATCGGCGCTGGCACCGACGTCGCCATCGAATCCGCCGGAGTGGTCCTGGCCTCATCCGACCCCCGCGCCGTCACCGCGGTGATCCGGCTGTCCCGGGCCTCCTACCGCAAGATGATCCAGAACCTGGCCTGGGCCGCCGGTTACAACGTGATCGCCCTGCCCCTGGCAGCCGGTGTCCTCGCCTGGGCCGGCGTCACACTCAGTCCGGCGATCGGAGCGGTGCTCATGTCCGCGTCCACCATCGTGGTCGCGCTCAACGCCCAACTCCTGCGCCGGGTACGACTGCGCCCGGCCGCCGAGTAACAGCACTGGTGTCGAGATCTGACCGCCGCTAGCGCCGCCAGCATCCGCTTTACGGCCTCGCTCGCGGAACGGGCCGGATCGAAATGGCGTTGTTCGACGCAAGCCGCCATGCCGGTCACATCAACACACCACTATTGATCCCCTGTCGTTAGGGGTTCGAAGCCCTGAGCCGAGACCCCGACACCGAGGGCGGCGAGGTCTCGCCGGCCCTCAGCGGCACGGTCGGGTAACAGCAGGAGAGTGCAGGCTCGTTCGAACCGGGCGCCGATGCGTTCCCATCCCGCCACAGAGGCGGTGAGAGCGGCGGTGTCGCCGTACAGGCGGCCTCGGGCGCGGGCGGTGCAGGCGGCGGCCCACGCGCTCTCGTGCCGCTCGGCGGCCGATAGCAGGTCCGGTGCGTCGGGGAGTTCGGCGACGACGGCCAGTTCGGCGCCCACCGCCCGCGAGTAGGGCGGAGACCAGCTGCGGGTGCCGTTGAACGTCAGGCGGACAAGCGCGGCGGCGTCCTCGACGCGTCCGGTGTGTACGGCGAGCCGCGCGTCGACCATCGACACGAACGTGGAGTGCGGGGGTGGCTCCCCGATGACCTCGATCGCGCGGGAACGCCACAGCGCGCGCCCCTCGTCGTCGCCGCGCAGCCCGTGAACGAGGGCGACCGCGGCCATCGGCGGCGACATCGTGCCGGTGCGCGGGCGGCCGGCCCGCCGCCAACCCTCCCACGCGGTGCCCGCCATCCGCAGCGCCTCGTCGAAGCGTCCGCTGAGCACCAGCGGCGTGATCAGGAGGGCGGCCGAGTAGTAGGAGCTGCCGGCGAGGTCGTCGTCCACTGTCCGCTGGCCGATCGACAGGGCGGCTGGCAGGTCACCGACGCCGAGGGCAGCCAGGTGGGCCATCCGGTACGTGTCGACGATCTCCGGGGCGGCGCCCGGGTCGTGCCGGGACATCGCAGGCAGCAGGGTCAACCGTTCGTCCATGATCCGGCGAACGTCCGCGCCCCGCCCCGCCACGATGTCGGCGGTGGCCACCGCGTCCAGAGCCGCGCTGATCAGCACCGGATCGCCGGTGGCCCGGGCGGCTGCCACGGCGGCCTCGGCGAGCGCCGGGTCGGCCTCGTACCTGTCGGAGGTTGCGGCCCAGGCCGCCGCCTCGGCGAGGCGGGCCACCACCACGGCGTCGCTCGCCCCGTCGGCTGCCGACATCGCCTCGTCGAGGAGGTCACGCAAACGCTCGTAGGGAACCTGGGCGGCGAACCCTGCCGGGTGCCGCCGCGCGGTGGTGACCGCCTGCGCCAGCGCGATGGCCGTGGCCTCACGATCCCCGGCCGCACGGGCCCGCTGCGCGGCGGCCAGCAGCAGGTCGAAGGGCCGCTGACCGTCGTCGCCGATCGCGTGGGAAACGGCGGAGGCCGCGTGCAGGTTCGTCGCGGCCTCGCCCGGAGCGGGGGCCCGTTCGGCGGCGGTCCGGTAGTGGCAGAGCGATTCCATCAGGAACCGCCGCGTGTAGGCGAGGTGTGCCAGTGCCTGGGCAAGCCGGTGCGGCAGCTCACCCGGGCCTTCGGGGGCGACGGCGAGGGCGGCTCTCAGATCGTCGGCGGCTCCGTCGAACTCTTCGTACCACTCGTCGCCGTCCAGCCTGGTCTCCAGCTCGGTGGCGACGTCCGCCGCCCAGCGCAGGTGCCGGTCCTGGACCTCCGGCCGCTCGCCCGACACGTCCAGCTGTTCGATGGCGAACGCGCGCACCGTCTGCAGCAGTCGCCACCGGGCCGCTCCGCCCCGGCGGTGCACGCTGACCAGGCTCTTGTCCGCCAGCCTGCCAAGCACGTCGGCAACCGCACCGCGGGTGCACCCGGCAGGGCTCACCCCGGCGACGGCGGTGAGGTCGAACGCCCCGGCGAAGACGGCGAGCCGCCGGAACAGTGCCTGTTCCTCGTCATCGAGCAGGTCGTGGCTCCAGTCGATGACCGCACGCAGCGAGTGGTGCCTCTCGTCCACACCCCTACCGCCGGCCACCAGCCGTAGCTGATCATCGAGCGCCGCCAACAACCCGTTCTCGCCCAGGGTGGCACTGCGGGCCGCAGCCAACTCGATCGCCAGCGGCATACCGTCCAGTCGCGCGCACAGCTTGCCGACCACCACCGGGTCCGCCCCGAACCCGGGGTCCGCGGCGGTAGCGCGGTCGATGAAGAGTCGCTCGGCGTCGGACTCCAGCGGCAGCGGGCCCAGCGGTACGACACGCTCACCTCGTATGCCGAGGCGTTCCCGGCTGGTGGCGAGGATGTGGGTACGCGGGCAGGCGGCCAGCACCCGCTCCGCGAACGGTGCCACCACGTCGATCACATGCTCGCAGTTGTCCAGCACCAGCAGCGATCGGCTCTCTCCGAGCCGCTCCACCACAGCGTCCTCCAGCGACTGCTGGGGGCGCTCGCTGACGCCGAGCGCGGTGGCCACCGCCTGTGCGACGTACCCGCCGCGGGCCGGGACGAGGTCGACGAACGCGCCGCCAGCGGGAAAGGAGGGCCCCGCCGCCCCGGCGATCTGGGCCGCCAGCCGGGTCTTCCCCATCCCGCCTGGCCCCACCACGGTCACGAGTCGAGCGCCGCGCAGCGTCTCCATCAGGTGCTCGCGCTCGGCGCTCCGTCCGACGAAAGTGGTGAGCGCCGATGGCAGGCCGGCCAGCCGGCCAGGCACCGGTGCCCCCGCCTGCATCTGTACGGCAAGCTCGCCGAGCGCCCTCCGGTCGGCGACGCCGTACTTGCGCAGCAGCGAGGAGACGTGATTCTCCACGGTCCGCACGGAGATGTGCAGCCTGCCGGCGATGTCGGCGTTCGGCAGGCGCGCGCCGAGCATGACGAGCACCTCGAGCTCTCGCTTCGACGCTCCGGCGGGATGCGTGACCTCCATCGCCCCATCATGCTCGACGCTGGATCAGTAGTGCGTAGTCCAATGAGTGGTGGAATGGGTGATCGCCGCCGATGCCCGTCCCGCCCCCCGTGCAGCAGGCTCTACCGGGCTGACCCGCGCTTCCCAGTGAACAGCGATGAAGGAGGAGACCGTGAACGACGATGTCACCCAGTACATCAACAAGACGCAGCCGTGGCAGATCGACGTATGTGAAAAACTACGTGCGATGGTCGACCAGACCATCCCAGGTGTCGAGGAACGGCTTCAGTACGGCAAGCCGCACTACCTGAAGAACGGCCACTACGCGGCAGTCATCGCGGTAGCCAAGTCCAAGGTCTCGTTCATGGTCTTCAACGCGACGGACATCCCCGAGGTCAAGGGATTCCTCCGGGCCATGGGCAACGGTGAACGCAAGACTGTCGACATCACAGAAGGGCAGGACGTCGACTACGGCGCACTCGCCAGCATCCTGGGAAAGACCACGGCCACCTTATAGTTCCCAGCGTGAATCAGACTGCCCATGGGCGGCCGACGTGGACGCTCGCGCCAGGTTCGCCGGTGGTGCGGCCTTATCGCGACGACGTGTTGGTGTCGGTGTCGATCGGACCGGCCGGCGACCTTTTCGCGCTGTGGGCCAACGCGGCCGACGGCGCGGCGATGGGGTCGGTCACTACCCAAGCGGGTGGGGCGACATTCCCTGACCCGACCACCGACCGTCCCGTCACGGTGCGGGTAAGTAGGCAGGCCGGCGACAGCGTCCACGTCACGTCGTTGCAGGGGATGACGGTGGCCTATCCATCGGTGCAGCCCCTGCCGCAGGGACGGTTGCTGGTGGTCGGAGCGCGGTGCCGGTGGCGTCCGGACGGCCCGGACCGCAACGCGGTGATCTACGACAGCGACGGACACGTCGAGGTCTCGGCAACTCTCGGCGACGGCATCGAGCATGTCTTGACCACGACCTCGGGCGAGGTGTGGGTGGGGTACTTCGATGAGGGCGTGTACGGCAACTACGGCTGGGGTGGCGGGAACGCCCCGCCGCCGGTCGGCGACAGGGGGTTGATCCGCTTCTCACCCGAGCTGCGGCCGGTGTGGCGGTTCGCGTCCCATGTGGATGGGACCGTGGGCGCGATCAGTGACTGCTACGCCCTCAACGTCACCGACGACGCGGTCTGGACCTGCTACTACACCGACTTCCCGATCGTGCGGGTCCGAGGTGGCGAGGTCACCGGTTGGCGCAACTCGATCGATGGAGCCAGAGCCCTGGCTGTCAGCGGCACCCGGATCGGATTGCTGGGCGGGTACGGGCCGAACAAGGACCGGCTCGTCGTCGGGGAACTGGACGGCGATGCGCTGCGTGTCGCCGACGAGTACGGGCTCGTCCTGCCCGACGGCGGCCCGCTTCCGACCCGTGTGACGGCTGTCGGCCGCGGGCCGGTGCTGCACCTGGTCACCAACGAGCACTGGTACCAGCTGCACCTGGATGACGTTCCCGCCAGGTGAAGAGGGGTTGAAGCGGGTGCGGCGCCGGTGCCCGCACCAGCGAAGTTTCAGGATCGGTTCCTTGGCTGGGCGAGGAAGCGCAGGTACTCCACCCGGTCGAACGGGTTGCCGTCGGTGCGGGGCCGGCGCGGCGCGTCACCGGCGATCAGGCGGTCGCCGCCGGGCACCGACGACCACAACCCTTCCCCGCTGGACAGGTCCGGCAGCCGCCGCTGCGCCTCCGGCTCGAGCCGCGCCGGCAGCACCCCGCCGATCCGCCAGCCGGCCGCGATTTCGTCGGTGCCGTCGATCCGGGCGCCGAGCCGGCCCAGGTACGACGTGACCGAGCCGAGCCGGTCGGCCGGTACCTCCGCTTCGAACCGGCGGCACGGCTCGAAGACCCGGGTGCCGGCCTCGGCGAGCGCCTGCATGAGGACGTACGGCGCCAGGTCCCGGAAGTGCCCGGCTGTGGTGATCGGCGACCAGTAGCCGCTGTTGGTGAGGGTGACCCGGATGTCGGTGACCGGCCAGCCGAAACAACCCTGGTCGAGAGCGGCCCGGGTGGCCTCCTCGATGGCCTTGTGGAACGACAGCGGCAGCGAGCCGAGTTCGACCTCCAGTCGGTAGTCCACCCCGGAGCCGGGTTCGACCCGGAACCCGACCGTGCCGAAGAAGCCGTGCCCGATGATCTCCACCGCCCTGCCGGTGCCGGTCGGCCGCTCGACGTGCATGAGCCGGCCCGGCCCGAACTCCGCCTCGATCCCGTACGCCTCGGCCAGCGTGGCGGCCAGCACCTCGCGCTGCACCTCGCCGTAGAGCAGCACACTCGTGCCGCCGTCCGGGGCCACCCGGGTCCGGATGAACGGGTCGGCGTCCGCGATGTCCAGCAGCGCGGCGTGCAGCGCCAGCGTCCGGGCCGGGTCGCGGGGTCGAACCACCGCCTCCAGGGTCGGCGCCGGAAAGTACGATCGCCCGTCGAGGCCGACTGGGCTGCCGAGCTGGTCGCCGAGGCGTACCCCGGTCAGGCCGGCGACCCGGGCGATGTACCCGGCGGTCAGCGCGGCCGGCCCCTGGTCCCGCCCGGTCGGGTCGGCGTGGTCGGTGCCCGCGCCGATCACGTCGAGCCGGGTGATCCGGGCGCGGGTCGCGGTGATCCGTCCGTCCGGCTCCCGGCGGTACGCGATGACCCGCTGCCGCGCCCGGAGCTGCCCGCCGTACGACCGCAGGTACGCCACCCGCTCGCCGGCGGGGTCGCGCTCGATGGCGAAGACCCGGGCCCGAGGCTCGAGCTCCGCCGGCGGCGATGCCGGGAGCAAGGCTGCGATGGCGTTCAGCAGTTCCGGTACGCCGGCGCCGGACAGCGCCGAGCCGAACAGCAGCGGGTGGACCTGCCCGGCCGCGGTCTGCACCCGGAGCGCCTTGTCGATCCGGTCCGGGTCGGGCGGCAGGTCGTCCACCAGGGCGGCCAGCAGCTCGTCGTCGTGTTCGGCGAGGGCCTCGGCGAGCCGGTCGGCGCCGCTCGGGTCGTACCGCGGATCGTAAAGCCGGAAGGCGGCCTCGGGGGTGCCGGGCGCGCGGACCGTGCCCAGCGGGGCGACGGCCGGGGTGAGCAGCCGGCGCACGTCCGCGACCAGCTCGTCAGCGCGGGCGCCCACCCGGTCGATCTTGTTCACGAAGATCAGCGTGGGTAGCCGGAGCGACCGGAGAATCCGCATGATCCGCCGGCTGTGCGGTTGTACCCCCTCGACGGCCGACAGCACCAGGATTGCCGCGTCCAGGACCCCGAGCGCGCGTTCGACCTCGGCCACGAAGTCGCTGTGCCCGGGGGTGTCGAGCAGGTTGACCTGGCAGTCGCTTATGGGGAACGCGGCGACGGCGCTGCGGATGGTGATGCCCCGGCGGCGCTCGATCTCGCCGGTGTCGGTCTGGGTGGTGCCCGCGTCGACGCTGCCGAGCCCGTCGATGACGCCGGTGGCGTGCAGCAGGCGTTCGGTCAGGCTGGTCTTACCGGCGTCGACGTGGGCGAGAATGCCAAGGTTGACGGTCTTCATGGGCTGACGGGTCCTCGAAAGCTCGCGTCCGGATGGGCGGGAAGGTTTCGAGTCCTCGCATCGCCGTACTCCCTCGGTCGGTTCGATCCCGTCATGGCGCTCACCCGGCGGAATTCGGTCAAACCGGGTTCCGCTCCGGGTCAGGCTGGCACGGCCGGGGCTGGCCGGTCCACCGAAATAACGCTCAGCCGGTCCGGCGGCCCGGTATCTGATCCCACCGGGAACACTGACGCTTGATTGGATCGGAATCTGTCAATAGATTGAGGTCGGGCACCGCCGGGGTCCGGGCGACCGGGCCGTCGGCGATTGACAGGTCCACCCCGAGCCGGGCACTTCGGTCGTACGCACCGACCGGTCGCTGTGGCGCGCCGCCGCGCCGCACCCAGGGCGCGTTGTCGCGCCGCGTCCGTCCAGGACGCGCGCCGCCGCGCCGCCTCCGTCCAGCTCGATGGCAGAAGGACCTCTCATGACGATTCTCCGCGCCCGCCCCGTCCCGACCCTGGCGGTCGTCGCCGCGCTGGCCGCCGCCGTGACCGCGACCGGAACGGTCCTGCTCACCGGCTCGGCCGCCGCCGCCCAGGGCTGCCGGGTCGACTACACGCCCAACCAGTGGCCCGGCGGATTCACCGCCAACATCAAGGTCGCCCCCGGCGACACCGCCGTCTCCAGTTGGACCGTCACCTGGACGTACGCCGCGGACGAGCGCGTCACGAACGGTTGGAACGCCACGGTCAGCCAGTCCGGATCGACGGTGACCGCCCGCAACATGTCATACAACGGCAGCATCCCGGCCGGCGGCTCCACCGAGTTCGGCGTGCAGGGCACGTTCGGCTCCAGCGGCGGCGCGCCGACCGGGTTCAGCCTGAACGGCGTACCGTGCAACGGCGCCGGGCCGACCCCGACCAGCGCGCCCACCACGATGGTGCCGACCACCGCGCCGCCGACCACCGCGCCGCCGACCAGCGCCCCGCCGACCAGCGCCCCGCCCACCACGCCCCCGCCGACCGGGTGCGCCGGGGCGGTGCTCTGCGACGGCTTCGAGAACCAGACCGGCTCGACGCCGTCCGGCGACTGGACCGTGGTGAATCCGGACTGTTCCGGCGCCGGCACAGCCACCATCGACACGGCCGTCACGCACAGCGGCGGCCGAGCGGTCCGGATCAACGGCGCGGCCGGGTACTGCAACCACGTCTTCATCAGGTCCACGAAGAACCTCAGCAGCGTGGGCAGTGTCCGGTACGGCCGGATCTGGGTGCGGCACACCACCGCCCAGCCCACCGATCACACCACGATGATGGCGATGACCGATGCCGCAGACGGCAACAAGGACCTGCGGATGGGCGGCCAGAACGGTGCCATGCAGTGGAACCGCGCCTCCGACGACGCGACCCTGCCCGAGCAGAGCCCGGCCGGGGTGGCGCAGAGCGTGCCGCTACCCACCAATCGGTGGGCCTGCGTGGAGTTCATGGTGGACGGGTCAGCCGGTCAGCTCCGTACCTGGCTGGACGGCACCGCCATCACCGGGCTGACCGCGGACGGCGTACCGACGCACGACATCGACGGCCAGTGGTACAACCGCACCTGGAGGCCGCAGCTCACCGACCTGAAGCTGGGCTGGGAAAGCTACGGCGGCGGGGCCGACACCCTCTGGTACGACGACGTCGCGATCGGGTCCAGTCGGATCGGCTGCTGACCCGTCGTTCCGGACTGGATCGACGACCCGGCGTGCTGCTCAGCGCTGGTCGGCTGAGGTGTCGACCGGCGTGCTGGTCGCGGCCCAACTGGCCAGCAGACGCAGCGCGTCGCCGGAGGGTGTGCCGGCTGCCGCGCTGTAGGCGGTGAGGGTCAGTCCGGGGTCGGCCGGAAGAGGCATGGCCTCGAATGCCAGGTCGAGCCGGCCGGCAACCGGGTGCTGGAAGTGTTTGACGCCGGTGTGGTGCAGACGCACGTTGTGGGCCGCCCACCGGGTGCGGAATTCGTCGCTGCGAGTGGCGAGCTCGCCGACCAGGTCGCTGAGGGCTTTGTCGTACGGGTCCCGGCCGGCTTCGGTGCGCAGCAGCGCGACGGTGGTGTTGGCCGCGTCGTCCCAGTGTGGGTAGAGGTCGTCGGCACGGCGATCCAGGAAGCAGAACCGCGCCAGGTTGACCGGACGGTCCGGGTTGTCGAAAGCGGGTGCGTACAGGGCCTGGCCGAGCCGGTTGGCGGCGAGGATGTCGAGGCGGCCGTTGCGGACGAAGGCGGGGGCCTCCGTCATGGCGTCGAGCAGGCTCTGCACGCCGGGCCGGATCTGCTGCTTGACCTGCCGACGCCGAATGCGCGGGGTGTTGGCGGTGCGGGCGAGGTCGTACAGGTGGGAGCGTTCGGCTTCGTCGAGTCGCAAGGCACGGGCGATGGCGTCCAGGACGCTGTCGGAGGCGCCGGAGAGGTTGCCGCGCTCCAGCCGGGTGTAGTAGTCGGGGCTGACTCCGGCGAGCATGGCGACTTCGGCTCGGCGTAGCCCGGCGACGCGGCGCGTGCCGCCGAAGGACGGCAGGCCGGCCTGTTCGGGGGTGATCCTGGCGCGTCGGGAAGCCAGGAACTCGCGGACGTCGTCCTGGTTTTCCATGTCTGCCACGCTACGACCCCCGCCGTACGGCAGAGGGGTTCTGTCATTACCTGTTTCGACAACCCCTCCCACGGGCAGCCTGGGGCAGGTTCCATGGATGACGTGAGCCGCGACGGCGAGCGTTTCGCTGCTCGGCCACTGCTGCCGCTGGCTGGAGCGATGATGCGCCCAACCTGGCCCAATGTCCGAAACCGAGGAGCACGACATGGAACTCAAGCCCGTCAGCCCGACCGTGAAGACGCCCGCTTCGTGGTTCACCGGCGACGTCTACCTGACCCCGATCTTCAACGGGACGGAGCCGTCGCGGATGATCGTGGCGCTGGTGCGTTTCACTCCGGGGGCCCGTTCGAACTGGCACTCCCACGCGGTGGGCCAGACATTGCACGTCACTGAGGGTGTCGGCTTGGTCGGCATTCGCGACGGATCCGTGGTGCGCATCCACGCTGGCGAGACGGTCATCTGCCCGCCCGGCGAGGAGCACTGGCATGGCGCCGCAGCGGACACGTTCATGAGCCACCTGGCGCTACTCGAGGCCCTGCCCGGCGGCGAGGACCCCACCACGTGGCTCGAAGCCGTCACCGACGAGCTGTACCAGACGGCGAACCAGCACTGACCCCCGCCCGCGACATCCTCAACGACAACCGCACCTCCACCCCTTGCCCGACCCGAAGGAAACATCACATGCGTGCCACCCTGATGTACGGCGCCGGCGACGTCCGCGTCGAGTCCATGCCCGACCCCACCATCCAGCACCCCACGGATGCGATCGTGCGCATCGTGCGTGCCTGTGTCTGCGGCAGTGACCTGCACCCCTACCACGACCTGCCCGTGCGGGAGCAAGGGATGCAGATGGGCCACGAGTTCATCGGCGTCGTCGAACAGATCGGGGCCGAGGTCGCCACCGTCAAGCGCGGCGACCTGGTCGTCGCCTCCTTCTCCTACCAGGACAACACCTGCGAGTTCTGCCGTGCGGGCCTCCAGACCGCCTGCGTACACGTCGGATTCTTCAGCGCCGCCCAGGCGGAACTGATCCGCGTCCCGCTCGCCGACGGCACCCTCGTGGCCCTGCCCGTCGACACCGACTCCGCACTGCTGCCCTCGCTGTTGACCCTGGCCGACGTGTACGGCACCGGCTACCACGCCGCCAAGCGCGCGAACGTCGCCGAGGGGGACACCGTCGCGGTCATCGGTGACGGCGCGGTCGGGCTGCTCGCCGTGCTGTCCGCCAAGCAGTTGGGTGCCCAGCGCATCATCCTGATGGGACGCCACAAGGTCCGTACGGATCTGGGCCGCGAGTTCGGTGCCACCGACGTGGTCGCGGAGCGCGGTGAGGAAGGCATCGCGAAGGTCCGCGACCTGACCGGCGGTGGGGCGCCCAAGGTCCTGGAAGCGGTGGGGCACCGGCCTGCCTACGACCAAGCCGTCGGCATCGTCCGCTCGGGAGGCGTCATCAGCCGCGTCGGCGTGCCTCAGTACGAGGAGGCGCCGGTCGGCTTCGCCAGCCTGTTCGGCCGCAACATCACCCTCAACGGCGGCCCGGCCCCCGTGCGCGCCTACATCGGCGAGCTGCTGCCCGGCATCCTCGACGGCACCGTCGACCCCGGCAAGGTCTTCGACCGGACCGTCTCGCTCGAGGACGTGCCCGAGGGCTACCGCGCCATGGACGACCGCGAGGCCATCAAGGTCCTCATCGCGTTCTGACGCCAAGGAGCTGGTACTACTACCCGTGACCCTGACACTTGCCAAACCCGCCAGCGGTGCACACGGCGCTGATGGTGGGCCGGGCCGCGCGGCGACGGGCCCGCGCGGTCTAGGGGAGCGCACGCGGGCAGTGGGTCAGGGGGCGGTGGCGGGCTTTTTGGTGGGATCGGCCGAGTTGGGGCCGTGAGTGGGGCGGCGGGTCAGAACCTGGGGGCCGGATGCGGTGATGGCGATTGTGTGTTCGGAGTGGGCGGTGCGGGAGCCGTCGGCGGAGCGGATCGTCCAGCCGTCCTTGTCGAACTTGATCTTGTCGGTGGAGCGGCAGAACCAGGGCTCGATGGCGATGGTGAGGCCGGGGTCGAGTTTCATGCCGCGGCGGGCGCGTCCGTTGTTGGAGACGTGCGGGGCCTCGTGCATGGTGCGGCCGATGCCGTGGCCGCCGAACTCGGCGTTGACGCCGTAGCCGTAGGAGTGGGCGACCTCGCCGATCGCGGCGGAGATGTCGCCGAGCCGGCCGCCGGGCTTGGCGGCGGTGATGCCGGCCTCCAGTGCGACCTCGGTGGCCTCGATCAGCTTCAGGTCGGCCGGGTCGGGGGTGCCGACGATGACGGAGAGCGCGGAGTCGGCGACCCAGCCGTCGATGCCGGCCGCCATGTCGATGCTGAGCAGGTCACCGTCCCGCAGAACATAGTCGTGCGGCAGGCCGTGCAGCACCGCGTCGTTGACCGACAGGCACAGCACGTTGCGGAACGGGCCGCGGCCGAACGAAGGGGCGTAGTCCCAGTAGCAGGATTCCGCACCGCGTTCCTTGATCCGGCGGCGGGCGTGGTGTTCGAGATCCATCAGGTTGACGCCGACTGCCGCCACACCGCTCAGCTCGGCGAGCAGTTCGCCGACGAACTGGCCGGTCACCGCCATCCGGCCGATCTCCTCGGCGGACTTGAGCTCGATCACGACGGTCTCCCTCTCCGGATGCGGTATTTTTATACCGTTATTTTTATACCATGCCAGGTCGGGGGTGCTCCGGAAGGGCTATCCTGCTGCCATGGTTCGCCAACCACTCACCACCGAACAGATCGCAGCGGGCCAGCGCCTTGGAGCCGCCCTCCGGGCCGCACGGGCCGGCCGTAGCCTCATCGAGGTGGCCCTGTCAGCCGGCATCTCCCCCGAGACGCTGCGCAAGATCGAGGCGGGCCGCCTTCCCGCACCGGCGTTCGGCACCGTGGTCTGCCTCAGCCAGGCCCTCGACGTCCCCCTCAGCGACCTGGCCGCCGTCTGGCTGGCTGACATGCACATCCGCCAGGCGTCCTAAAGACCAGCCGCCCTCGTACTCCATCAGGAGGTCCGTCTCAGAGGTCGGGTGCCGATGGTCCAGAAGTACCTACTCGTCCGGTTCCCAGGCTATGAGCAGGTCGAAGAGACGCTGGTCGCCGTCGAGCCTCAACCTCGACACCGTCGAGTGCCACCTCGGCTGACCCTGTGGCGACGGTCGCGACCGACCACCACCAGACGATGGCAGGGGCCGGCAGCGAGAACCGAACCCGGTCAACACGAGTGTGTGCAGGAGGATCGTCATGACAGGAACCGCGCAGATCTTGTTCGTTCAGGGCGGCGGCGCCGGTGCGCACGACGAATGGGACAACGAGCTGGTCGACAGCTTGAGGCGGGAGCTCGGGGACGGGTACGAGGTCCGCTACCCGCGGATGCCCGACGAGGACGACCCGAGCTACGCCCAATGGAGCGGCGCCATCCAGCGGGAGATCGCGGCTTTGGACGACGGGGCGGTCGTCGTGGGCCATTCAGTGGGCGGGACGATCCTCATCAACGCACTCGCCGAGCGGCCACCGAAGCGGGAACTCAGGGCGATCGTGCTTGTCGCCGCCCCGTTCGTCGGTGCGGGCGGCTGGCCCGGCGGCGACTTCGAGGTGCTGCCCAACCTCGGCGCGAGGCTGCCGCAAGACGTGCCGGTGCATGTGTTCCACGGGCTCCAGGACGAAACTGCTCCACCGTCGCATGCTGACCTGTACGCCCGGGTCATCCCGCAGGCACAGCTGCACCGGCTTCCGGGGCGCGATCATCAGCTCGACAATGACCTGAGCGAGGTGGCGAAGGTCGTCAAGGTGTCGCCTTCCGCGCCAGCGTGAGCAGTCCGGAGGGAAAGGCGGTCGGCGAAGCGCCGCCCAGAACCCAAGCCCATCCACCGGTACGCAAGCAGCCCCGGCGCGATGCCGGAAGCTCCCTGGCATGCCCGGTCAGTTGAGGGCGTAGATCTCCGCCGCGGTGGTCCACGGGTTGCCGTTGACCTTTCTCGGCACGGTCCTGGAGCTGCGCGACCGGCCCGAGCTGGGCCCGACCGAGGAGTACGTCGAGGAGTTCGACTGACCGCCGACCGATGAGCGGGCGTACGGCGTCGGGCGGTCCCGCGTCAGCCGCGGGTCGGGGGCGTCGTCATCGTCCGCTCTCCTGATCAACAGGCGCGGCGTCTCGGATCGCGAGTGCGGCCTGGATGAGCGCGGCGTGGGTCAGCGTCTGCGGGTAGTTGCCGAGAAAAGCGCCGGTTGTCGGGTCCACCTCTTCGCCGTAGAGGCCGAGCGGGCTGGCGCGTCCCAGCAGTTCCCGGAACAGTTCGACCGCCTCGGTGCATCGTCCGGTGTGCGCGAGGGCCTGCACGAGCCAGAATGAGCAGGGCAGGAACGCGCCTTCGGGGCCGGGGAGGCCGTCGCGTCCCGGCGGGTAGCGGTAGAGAAGCGGGCCGCCGGCAGTGAGCCGGTCGCGAATGGCATCGATGGTGCCGCGTACGCGATCCGACCCACTGTCGTCCATGCCCAGCAACGGCAGGACGAGCAGAGCCGCGTCCAGGTCCGGTGAGCCGTAGCTGCGGACGTAGCTTGCCTGCGACGGGTCGAAGGCCCGGGCGCGGACGTCGGTGGCGATGGCTTCCCGGGCCTCCTGCCACCGGCGGCGTTGCCGCTCGGAGACCCGGTGAGTTGCGGCGATGCGCAGGGCACGGTCGACGGCGAGCCAGCCCATGAGTTTGGAATGCACGTGCTGGACGGGCTCGCGTACCTCCCAGATGCCGGCATCGGGCTCCGGCCAGCGCCGGGCGACCAGATCGGCGAAGCCGCGCACCGCCCGCCACGTCTCCGAGTTCAGGCGGTGCCCGGCCTGCACGAGCACCCACGCGGCATCGACCACCCAGCCGTAACCGTCGAGCTGGTGCTGCTCGGCTGCGCCATTGCCCACCCGTGCCGGCGTGCTGTCGAGGTAGCCGGCCCAGCCGGGCAGCTCCCGCTCTCGCGGTACGTGGCGGCCGTCCAAGGTGAGCAGCGCCGGCAGGCGTGGTCGCTGCAGCCGGCTGGCGTGCAGCAACCACGCGAGGAATCCGTTGGCCTCCTCCAGTTTGCCCACGCCGAGGAACGCGTTGACATTGATACTGGCGTCTCGTGGCCAGACATAGCGGTAATCCCAGTTGCGCACCCCGCCGGGATCCTCGGGCAGCGAGGTCGTCGGTGCGGCCACCGGTGCCTGCGAGGGAGAGTAGGTCAACAACCGCAGGGTCAGCAGACTGCGTACGACGCTCTCCCGGAACGGCAGTGAGGCGTCGATCTCTGCGGCCCAGCCCCGCCAACGGTTCTCGTCGGCGACGAGAAGTTCCCAGGCCGCGGCTGGCTCGACGTGGATCAGTGGTTCGCGATGGGCGATGGCCAGCACGAGGGTGACCGGAATACCCGGCTGGACGGTGATCGCGGTGCGCGCACCCGGTTCGACGGTGAACCCAGGTGCGCAGCCCAGCGACACCGCGAGGGCCCCCCACTCGCACACGAGATCCCTGCCTCGGTGGTGGACCCGGGGTCGGCGGTGCTGGGCGCCGAGCCGGGGATCGAACTCCACCACGGCGTCAACAGCACCTCCCTCAGCCGACAGGCGGCGTACGAGCACCGTCGTGGGCAGCAGACGTCCGGCGAGCTCGGCCACCATGGACTCGGTGAGGGTGAGCCGACAACCGTCCACCATCCAGGTCGTCTCCAGCGTGGCGGTGTGCTGCCGGTAACGCCGCTCGACGACTGTCGCAGGCCAGGCCGGCCCGACCCGGAACGTCCCCGCCGCCGGGCCACCGACCAGCCGGCCGAACAGGGGGTCACCGTCGAAGCGGGGTACGCAGAGCCAGTCGATCCCGCCGTCACTGGCGACGAGGGCAGCGGTGCGGGTGTCGCTCAGCAGCCCGTAGTCGCCGATCGGCGCCGTAGGCCGCTGATGGGCCATGGGGACGTCGGTCATGGAGAACCTCCAGCGACGAGCGGCAACCGGCGCCGGTTGCGGCCGCGCGCCAGCCACGAACGCTCACCGCGGCCGGTGCAGGTCACCGAGCCTGTAGGAGCAGCCCGAGGACCACCCCGTAGATGACATGGACGACAGCCATGACCGCCGGTGTCTGAACGCCATAGTTGAGGGCGAACAGGCCGGGCGGCTCCAGCACGGCGGTGCTGGCCGGCCCGGCCCGGTGTGACGCCATGCGCGGATGGACACCGGGCAGCAGGGGCAGGAGCACGGTCAGCGCTATCGCGACGTGGAGCGCACCGAGCAACCCCCCGATCCACCAGTTGGCGCGATGCAGCATGGCGAACACGGCCGCATACCCGAGAGCGAAGCCCTGACCGGCGGTGAGGTGGATGAAGAACCCGACAGCCCGGGCCCGATCGGGATCTTCGGTGACGATGGTCCCGAGCACCAAGGGAAGATCGAGACGGGTGAGCCCGGCCATCTGAGCGGTGATCATCACCGCAGTGAGCGCCACAGTGGCGACCAGTCCGAACAGTGCCCATCCAGCCCAGTCCATCTCAGCGAGAGTCGGTGTCGTCCGTTGCCGCCGCTGCCGGTGCCTGTGTCGGTGCCGAAGACGCTCTCGCGTCAGAGCGTGAAGGTGGCCGGGTCGGCACCGGTCGAACGAGCGCCGCGCCGCCCATCCGTACGCGGCAAGGCGAATTGACCCCGGACATCGCACGCCTTCCGGCTAGCACGGAAAGAGCCTTGTGCGGCGCCGTCCGTAGCGCGATTCGGCCGCGGTGGTCGCCCGGCTCTTACCCTAGGCGCACGGCACCTGCAGGGCCGGCGGTTCGCCGGACAGCCTGTTGAACACAGTGCGGCCGGCCCCGGTCGCCCGCCTTGCGGGCGTGCGACCGGGGGCCGGGTGGGTCGGTCAGGCGCGCTTGCGGCGACGCCTCAGCACGAGGACTCCCGCGCCGGCCGCCAACAGGGCGGCGCCGCCACCAGCGGCGAGCGGCAGGGTGCTCGAGAGGGTGCCGGTGGCGGCGAGGTCCGTCCCGGAGCTGGTCTCGGTGACCGGCTCGGAGCCGCCGGTTTCGACCTCCACCTTGGCCTCGGTGCTGGCGCTGGCGCTGGGGCTGGCGCCGGTGGCCTTGGGGCTCGGGGTCGCGGTCTTCGTGGGAGTTGCCTCGACGGCAGAGAGGGACTCGCCGTTGAGCGCGACCTTGACCCTGGCCTGGCCGCCGCCGGAGGAGACGACAGCCACGGAGACCTTGTTCGTCTTGTCCGTCAGGGTCTTGATGGCGTCCGCGTCGGCTGCTTCCTTGTTCTTGACGGTGGTGTCGATGATCGAGGAGGAACCGTACGCGCCCTTGGGCACTCGGTAGGCGTGTACGCCCTCAATTTTCGCGTCCAGGCTGCCGGCCGCGTGGCGGTACTCGATGACGAGCCGGTCCTTGCCCAGCGCGATGTCCAGGGCACGTGTCCCGCTGCCCACGCCGTGCAGGGAACGCAGCGTGTACGCACCCGACTTGGTGACCTTGAGCGTCGCACTGCCGGAGAGCCATCCGGCCCTGATCAGTTCGGGGGCGGAGAAGCCGGACACCCAACCGCCGCCGCCCATGATGGTCTTGGCGCTGCCGCCGTCCGACTTGCAGGCGGTCAGTTTTCCGCCGGTGCAGACCAGGCGTCCCTGGTGTGCGAAGCCCAGGTTGTGTCCCAGTTCGTGCCCGACGACGTCCAGTCCACTGGCAGTGCCGTACAGGTTGATCCAGGTGGTGCCGCCGGGCACGGTGGCGAGGCCGGCCCAGAAGCATTCGGTCTTCTGTGCTGGGAAGACCATCGAGAGGCTGTCGTAGTCCTTGCCCTCCACCAGGCCTCGCTTGGTGAGTTCCGCCCGGGTCAGCGTGTTGATCTGGCCGTGGTCGCATCCGCCTGCCTTCATGGGCAGCTTGATCGGGCCCACGAACTGTTCCTTGACGGCGGGCACCATCGTGTACTGCCCGCGCGACACCTCCGACAGGAAGGACGTGACCGAGTCCTTCTTCGCACCGAAGTAGGTGTCCGGCGTGGACGCCTTCACCTTGTCCGGGTATTGAAAGGATGCGTCGCTGAACTCCACCAGGACGGGGAGGATCTTCTTCTTCACCGGGGCGGCGGCCGCGTGCGCCGGGCTGGGGAGTACGCCGGTGGTCAGTACGGCGATGCCTGTGGCCAGAGCGATGCGGCCAAGGGCAGACAGCTTCATGGGGTCCTTTTCCTTCAGGAGGATGCCGGACGGCCACGGACACCGTTGTCGTGGACATGCGACGTCGTTCGGCAGCGTCGGGCCACACGCAGCCAGCGGGGCTGAAGCGGCTGATGACGGGGGAGTCCTGCCGGTCTTGTGCAGGTTCGCGAGGGTGCCCTGGCCGGAGGTGAGGGCCGGCCTGGCCGCCGCGCTGAACCGGCGGGCAGGGACGCAGCGGCGGAGAGGCCGATTGGGCGAGAAAGAGTCAGGAGCAGCCGAAGCCGCCGCATGCACCACATCCTATGACATCCTATGTCCGATGTCTTATGACCGTATGATGCATCGATATCTTCGTCAAGTGCGCGTCGGAGCCGCGCGTCAATCGGCACGGGCCGTTACGACAGGACCGTTTGTGACCGAGACGTCGTCAGGTGATGCGGGAGTTGAGCGCCGAGCCCTGTCGGCTGCGCGGGCCTGCGACGGTCAGCCGGCGTCCAGCACGTCGCGCAGCCTTGCCGCGAACTCCTCGGGCTTGCCCGGGTAACCGAACTGACCACCGAGGAAGCCTCCGTGGTGGCTGGGGAAGACCACGGCCTCCTGGCCGAGCAATGCAGCAGCGCCCAGGGCCGTACGCGCGGTGTACGTTCCCGCCGACTCCTCGCCGACCGCGATCACGATCCGCGTCGTTGCCGCGGTGAGCGCGCTCGCGTCGGGGCGGTAGTCGGTGATCGCCCACGAGCTCTTCGACAGCAGCGGATCGTCGCGAGTGCCGTCGTCGTCGGTCGACAGACCGAACATCGCCGGGTCGGGCGCGGGCTGGGCGAAGTAGGCATCGGTGAACTCGCCCTGCCAGGACGTCATCGCGATGAAGGCGGCCATGCCTGCCCCGGTGCCCTTCGCCTGGTAAGCCTCATAGAAGGCGGCCCGGGCGCGCTCGGCGGCCGTGGCGTCGGGGAGCACGGCGTTGATCGGCGGCTCGTGTGCTACCAGTGTGACGACGTCGTCGGGGTGGGTCGCGACCAGTTCGAGCGCGGTCACCGCACCGCCGCTGCTGGCGAACACGTCAACCGGGCCGGCGTCGAGCGCCTCGATCAGCAGGTGCAGGTCGGCCGCCTGACGCTGCGGCGTGTGGTCGGCCCGGCCGTCCGTGCGGATGCTGCGACCCAGGCCGCGTGGGTCGTAGGTGACGACTGTGCGGTCCGTGAAGTGCGGGGCGAGCGCTTCGAAGCCCTCCGCCGTCATCGGCTGACCGATCATGAGTAGCGCGGGGCGCCCGCCGGACGGGGGTAGCGGACCGCGGACGTCGTAGACCAGATCGACGCCGGTCACGGCGAGAGTGTGGGCCTGCGCTGTCGTCATGTCGGTGAGCCTACGGCCGGCGGGATCGGATCGGGGGTGCCGGCCGACGGCGAGCCGTGACGTTCCGAGGGAAATCCTCGTGGTGTCGGCCACTTCTCTATGCATGACCATGCGGGATTGTGCATACTCTTCCTCGTGTCCAAGGTTCTCACCTCCCTGCCCATCGGTGAACGTGTCGGCATCGCCTTCTCCGGCGGCCTCGACACCTCGGTCGCGGTCGCGTGGATGCGCGACAAGGGCGCCGTTCCCTGCGCCTACACCGCCGACATCGGCCAGTACGACGAGCCCGACATCGCCTCGGTGCCCGGTCGCGCGCTCAGCTACGGCGCCGAGGTCGCCCGACTGGTCGACTGCCGCGCCGCCCTGGTCGAGGAGGGCCTGGCGGCGTTGACCTGCGGGGCCTTCCACATCCGCTCCGGCGGGCGGGCCTACTTCAACACCACCCCGCTGGGTCGGGCCGTGACCGGAACGCTGCTGGTGCGGGCGATGATCTCCGACGACGTCCAGATCTGGGGCGACGGCTCCACCTTCAAGGGCAACGACATCGAGCGGTTCTACCGGTACGGCCTGTTGGCCAACCCGCAACTGCGCATCTACAAGCCGTGGCTCGACACCGACTTCGTCACCGAACTGGGTGGGCGTAAGGAGATGTCGGAGTGGCTGCTTGAACGCGGCCTGCCATACCGGGACAGCACCGAGAAGGCGTACTCCACCGACGCCAACATCTGGGGCGCCACGCACGAGGCGAAGACCCTTGAGCACCTCGACACCGGCATCGAGACGGTCAACCCGATCATGGGAGTCCGGTTCTGGGACCCGTCGGTGGAGATTCCGACCGAGGACGTCACCATCGGCTTCGACCAGGGTCGCCCGGTGACGATCAACGGTAAGGAGTTCGGCAGCCCCGTCGACCTGGTGCTGGAGGCCAACGCCATCGGCGGCCGGCACGGCCTGGGCATGTCGGACCAGATCGAGAACCGGATCATCGAAGCCAAGAGCCGGGGCATCTACGAGGCGCCCGGCATGGCACTGCTGCACGCCGCGTACGAGCGGCTGGTGAACGCCATCCACAACGAGGACACCCTGGCGAACTACCACAGCGAGGGCCGCCGGCTCGGTCGGCTGATGTACGAGGGTCGCTGGCTGGACCCGCAGGCGCTGATGCTGCGCGAGTCACTGCAGCGCTGGGTCGGCACGGCGGTCACCGGCGAGGTGACGGTGCGGCTTCGCCGGGGCGAGGACTACTCGATCCTGGACACCACCGGCCCGGCCTTCAGCTATCACCCGGACAAGCTGTCGATGGAGCGTACCGAGGACTCGGCGTTCGGGCCGTCGGACCGGATCGGCCAGCTCACCATGCGCAACCTGGACATCGCTGACTCGCGGGCCAAGCTGGAGCAGTACGCCACCCTCGGGATGGTCGGCGGCGCGACCCCGCAACGGATGGTCGGCGCGGCCCAGGCGGCCTCGACCGGGCTCATCGGTGCGATGCCGGAGGGCGGTGCGGAAGCCATCGCCTCCCGGGGCGTCTCCTCCGCCGACGATGCGGCACTCGACCGCGCCGCGATGGAGTTCGGCGTCGACTGAGCGACGCCGTGGCCGGTCCTCCGACACCCACCCTCTGGGCCTTCTGTGCGACGCCGTGCCGCTCACCGCAGGTTCCGGCGGGGCTCGGACGCGGACGGGCCCGCCCCTTTCGGGGGCGGGCCCGCACTGTTCCGTTATCGATACGTGCTGTGCGAGGTCAGCTGAGCCAGAGGCCGCAGTTGTGCTCCGCCGCGAAGGTGTTGATCACTCGGCTCGCTCCGCCGGTGCGCAACTGCATCACGTTCTCGTCGCCGCCGTACGTCGGCCACGACGGGGCACCCCGGTAGTTCGGGTTCCCGTTGTGGGCGAAGGCGCCCCAGTACCGCATCATCTGGTCCGACAGCTTCTTCTGCTGTGCGGTGAGGGGCCGCTCGCCGAGGGTGAAGTCGAACAGGTAGGCCAGCTCGCCGCTGTGTCCGTTGGAGACGTCCTCACCGGGGACGCGGAACCCGTAGAGGGTCGGCGAGGTCGGGTCGTTGAACTCGTAGCGGTAGAGCGAGGTCTTGGTCGAGATCACCCGGGCGGCCTGCTCGGTCTGGCACGCGCGACCGGCGTCGGTGTGCACCTGCGTGATGGCGTCCCACGGGCTCTTGAACTTGCTCAGCGGGTACAGCTCCAGGACGCGGTCCGCCTTGGCGCCGTACTCGCGCTTGATCGTGTCGACGTAGCCCTGCGCGGTGATCCCGGCGAGGGCGGTCTCGGTGAGACGGTTCTCGGAGCGCGTGGTGCCGCTCATGACCGGCACCTTGTTCCAGGTGCCGTCGGCGAACGCGTCGGCGAACGACTTGGGCAGCAGCGAGCCGCCCACCTTCGAGTTGCCAAGGTAGTTCGCCTGGTTGGCGACGAGCTTCCCGGGCCAGGCCGCGCGCAGGCAGTTCACGACGGTGGCGGCATCGGTGCAACCCACCGACTCGGCGAATCCGACACCCCGCTGCTCGCCGACCGCGAGCGTGTTGCGGGTGGCCAGGCACTGCTGGCTCTGCACGATCGCCTTGTGGAACAGGCCCTTGGCCGCGGGCATGGCCAGCATGTCGCAGACGCCCTGGCCCCCGGCGGACTGGCCGTAGATCGTCACGTTGTTGCGGTCACCGCCGAAGTTGGCGATGTTGTCCCGAACCCACTTCATCGACGCGAGCTGGTCCATCCGGCCGTAGTTGCCGGACCCACCTTCGGTGACCTCGCTGAGCGCGGGGTGGGCGAGGAAGCCGAGGGCTCCGAGGCGGTAGTTGATCGAGACGATGATCGTGTCAGTCTTGGCGGCCATCGTTCCGCCGCCGTAGATGACGCCGGTGCCCTGGGTGTGGCCACCGCCGTGGAACCAGAGCATGACCGGCAGCTTGGCCTTCTTCGCGACCTTGCTCGGCCGGTAGACGTCCAGGTAGAGGCAGTCCTCGCTGACGGCCTGCTCCTCGCGGATGCCGGTCGGCTCGAACTGGATGCATGCCGGGGCCTGCTGATCGGCCGTCCGGGTTCCCCGCCACGACTCCGGTGCGGCCGGAGGGGCGAACCGCAGCTCGCGTACGGGAGGTGCCGCGTACGGCAACCCGAGGAACTGGTCGAACTGGCCCGCAGCGACGCCGCGGACGAGCCCGCTCTGGCTCTGCACGACGGGGTCACCGCCGCGTGGGTCGCCCTTTCCGTTGGCCTGAGCGACGGCACTGGCACCCGCGCCCAGCAGCAGTACGGGAGCAACCACGGCCGCAACCCACGTGGCGAGGCGGCGCTTGGAGAAACTTCTCACCTAACATTCCCTTTCGGTTGGTTCGAGGGGTCCGCGCAGCTACGACGTGCCCACTGCGCTCGCTTCCGGGATCCGCGATGTGGTGCCGAGACACCACACCGCGGACCTCGTTGAATTCGTCAGACAGCGGGACTGACCGCGTCCCACACGGAGCAGTTGTGCGAGTTGCCGATCGTCGCGTCGGCGACCCGCTGGGCGCTGGGGGCAGCGAACTGCAGGAGGTCACCCTGCGGGGCGTACCGGGGCCAGGTCGGCGCGAACTGTGCGTTCGGCTTGCCGTCACGGGCGAAGCTGCCCCAGTAGCTGATCATCTGGTTGGACAGATCGACCTGCTCGCTGCTGAAGGGCAGGGCGGTGCCGAGGTAGTCCCAGAGGTAGCCGAGGTCGTTGACGTGGGTCGCACCGAAGGGGTAGTCGGTGTTGAGGCGCCAGATCGAGACGAAGGCCGGGCCGTTCTTCTCGGCGAACTCGTAGGCGTAGGTCCTGGTGTCCTTCGCCAGTCGCTCGCGCAGCGTCTGATCCCGGCACGCACGCTGGTCGCTCTGGATCGCACCCCAGGTCACGGTGGGCGACTTGTAGTTCGCCACCGGGTAGGTGGCGCGGATCCGGTCGACACCGTCCGGGTACGTGGTGGAGATCAGGGTGTTGAGCTGCTCGGTGGTGAGCGGCTTGCCGAGGTAGTCGTAGGCGGCGAAGACACTCTGCTGCGACTCGTCGGACGTGCCACCGACCAGGACCGGCAGATCGGTCAGCTTGCCGGTCTTCATCAGGTCGATCGGGTCGGTCGGCACGACGCGAGTGCCGGCGACAGCGCCCGACTGACGGACCTTGGCCTGTGCCGCGAGGATCTCGGTGGGGCTCTTCGAGCGAAGGCAGTCGACCTGGCCCGCGCCCGTCGGACAGCCGAGCTCGGCGCTGAACTGCTCGCCGCTCTGGCGAGCCGCCGGCAACGTCCGCAGAGGGCTGCCGCCTCCGCTCTGGAGGATGGCGCGGTCGAAGAGACCTCGCGCCGAGGGCGAGGCGAGCTGCACGGCCGTGTTGCCAGCGCCGGCGGACTGCCCTGCGACGGTGACGTTGTTGGGGTTGCCGCCGAAGGCCTTGATGTTCTTCTGGACCCAGCGCAGCGCGGCCTGCTGGTCCAGGATCGCGAAGTTGCCGGCCGAACCGTCGCGGTTGTCCGCCTCAAGGGCCGGATTCACGAGGTAGCCCATGGCGCCAAGCCGGTAGTTGATCGTGACGTAGACGGCGTCCTCTCGCGTCACGAACTTGTCCGGGTTGGTGTCGCGCCCGGCGCCGGCGAAGTTGCCGCCGCCGTGGATCCAGAAGAAGACCGGAAGGTTCTTCTTGGAGACGGTGCTGGGGCGGTACACGTTGAGGTAGAGGCAGTCCTCCGTCAGCGTGGGCTTGTCATATCCGGGGTCCCATCCGGTGCCCTGCACGCAGGAGGCGCCGAACTGTGTCGCGTCCTTCGTGCCCTTCCACGTGGCGGCCGGCTGCGGCGCCTTCCAGCGGAGGTCACCGGTCGGCGGCGCGGCGAAGGGGATGCCCTTGAAGGAGGTCACCATGCTCTTGGCCTCGCCCCGGACCGCACCCTTGTCGGTCTGGACGACGGGGGACTGGCCGGGGTAGCTGCTGGCACCGCGCGAGGCGCTGGCGAAGTTGGCCATGGCGGGTGGGCCTGCGGTGACGGCCAGGGCAACAGCCGCTGCCGCTGACATTCCCGCGACCCATCGAGCGGTTGGTCGGATTTTCATCGGTGGTCGTACCTCCATCTTTGCGGCAGGGGAGGTCCCCGGCTCGCACCGGTCCGGTGCCGCAGTTGGTCGTGGACGGGGGGAGTCCACGGTGAACGGGAGGCGCATTCGGATCAACGAATGCACCGGCCCGCGAAGGAGGCCAGGCGACGGTTCAGGCGAGTACCGGGCAAGGAGCCGGAGTGGAACGGTCGCGACGCTGGCGCTTCCCCCGGCCGGCCGAGGACGGAGGAAGACTTTGTTGTGGGGCAGAACATATCCGCTACCAGGGGGCTTCGCAACCGGAGGGGACGCGAATGTTGCGGACGCGCTGCGGCCGTAACCTCGCCGTTACCGTGTGGAGGTTGCGGCGGCCAGTTGTCCCGTTCGGGCAAGCGCGACCGCGCCGAGCATGTCGGCCCGCTCTCCGAGCGCGCCGGGAAGTAGCTGGAGGCTCTGGGCCAAGACACTCGGCATACGGCGGTCGATCGCGTCGCGCATGCCGGCGAGGAATGGCTCCGCGGCGGCCCCGAGCATTCCGTCCACGATGATCGCCTCTGGGCTGAGCATGACGCAGACGTCGGCGAGCGCTCGCCCGAAACCCCGGCCGAGGTCGGCCATCATGCGCCGGGTGTCCACGTCGCCAGCCGCGGCGAACTCGCGCATGTCGGCGAAGGTCAACGGTTCCGGGTAGGCCGAGCGGCCGACCGATTCCACGAAGCCGCCATAGGTGGCCGCGAGGCAACCGCGACTCCCGCACAGGCACGATCGTCCGTCGGGGAGCACCTGCACGTGCGCCAACTCCCCAGCCAGTCCGCGGGCGCCCCGGTGCAGCCGGCCACCGAGGATCAGCCCGGCGCCGACCCCCTCGACCAGCTTGATGTAGATGATGTCGTCCATGCCGCGCCCCGCTCCGGCGGTCGCCTCGCCCAGCGCTGCGAGGTTGGCGTAGTTCTCCGCCGCCGTCGGGATGCCGAGGCGTTCGGTGACGATGGGTACCGGGTCCGACCGAAACCACCCGAAGAGCTTCGCCATCTCGGGTACGGCCGTGCGGGCCGCGTCGGGCAGCTGGTCGAACACCGCCCCCACCCCCTGCTCGAAGGCTGCCGGAACGCCCACGACGGCAAGGTCGGCCTGCTCTGGCGTCGACCCCGTCTCGGCGAACGCCTCTGCGAGCAGGCGGAGCCCTCGGTCGATCACGCTTTGTTGGTCGCGATCTTCGCCGATGTCGCTTGTTCGGTAGGCGGCAAACGTGCCGTCCCAGCCGACCGCTGCGGCCCGGATCGTGGTGTGGCTGAAGCAGAGGGCGGCGACGAGGCCGCCGGCGTCCGCCAGCGTGAGGCCACTCGCGGGCCGCCCGCGACCCCGGTGCTGCCCTCCGCTGTCGGCGGTGTGTTCGACCACCATGCCCCGTTGCAGGAGGCGATTGGCAATGCCGGTCACCGTCGTCTTCGGCAGGCCGGTCGTGGCGCTCAGCTCGGCCCGGCTGAGAACGGCTCCACCCCGCAGAGCGGCGAGGACCAGCCGTTCGTTGCCGGTGGCGCCGTGGCTCGGCAGGACGGGGACATCAGGCGGCCGCATGGGATCAGCGTACCTTAATACGGACGAAAACGGTTCTAATGGTTGCCGTTGACCAAGCAACTTGGCGCAGATAGCCTCGATTACGGCTCACTTAGAACGAGATGAGCCGAAAGGTGCGCCGGCAGGCCGAGCCGGACGCCAAACGGCGAACAGGTCTGGGACCCGGCCAGGTCGCGGACCTGCCAGCCGGCCGGCTGTGGGATCGCGGTCAACTGTGGTGGAACTCTGGCGAGTGCGCAGCGGGCCGCACCCGCAGCCGGGGGCTATCCTGCACCTCGTGACGCACGAACGTGAATTGACCTCACCTGTCGATCTGTGCCGACCGGACGGTCGCCTCAACCCGGAGGCGGTCGGCTGGACCCGCCGCCCCCTGCACACCGCGAACCTGCGCGGCTGGGGCCGGACCAAACGGTGGGAGTACTGGGGCATCGTCACGCCACAGCACATCGTCGGGCTGGTCGCCTCGTCGATCGACTACGCCGGTGTGCACGGCGTCTACGTACTCGATCGGGACAGCGGCGTCGAGACGAAGACCGACGTGGTGGTGCCGCTGGCGCGCGGGACGGTGCTACCGCCGCACAGCGGTGTGGGTGAGGCGCGGGCGCGGGGCGGTGAGCTGGCGATCCGGATCGCTCAGCGTCCGGACGGCACTGCCATCTCGGCGACCGCCCCCGGCGTACGGCTGGAGGTGGAGATGCCGATGCCGGCCGGGCACGAGTCGCTCGGCGTGGTGGTGCCGTGGAGCCGCACACGATTCCAGTACACGGTCAAGGACGTCGGCCGCCCTGTCCACGGCTTGCTGGAGCTGCACGGCCAGACGTACGAGATTGGTGGGCCGGACGCGTTCGCCGTGCTGGACCACGGTCGCGGCAGGTGGCCGTACTCGATCACGTGGAACTGGGCCGCGGGCGCGGCACCGGGACGAGCGATCCAGCTCGGCGGTCAGTGGACCGACGGCACCGGGGTCACCGAGAACGGCCTGTTCGTCGACGGCCGGCTGCACAAGATCGGCGAGGAGTTGCGCTGGACCTACGACCGGTCGGACTGGCTCCGCCCGTGGCGGATCAGCGGGGAACGGGTCGAGGCCGAGTTCCGGCCGTTCCACGAGAAGGTGGCCCGCACCAACCTCGGTGTCGTCGCGAACGAGACGCACCAGTGTTTCGGGCACTTCTCCGGGTGGGCGAAGACGGACGACGGGACGAAGGTGAGTCTCGACGGGCTCGTCGGCTGGGCCGAGGAGGCGCGCAACCGCTGGTAGCCACGGTCAGAGACGGAGCTGGCGGTTCACCTCGACCACCAGTTCGGCCGGTAGTTTGAGCACCCGGCGGTCGTAGGTGAGCAGACCGTTGACCTCGTCCTCGACGTCGGACAGTTGGGTGTAGACGGTGGCGCTCAAGCCCTTGGCGATCGCCGGGGCGATCTGCTCGGCGTGCAGCCGGCGGAAAGCCGCGCCGAGCGACGCCGCGTCGCGGAAACGGCGGTAGCCGAACTCGCGTTCGGTCGCGGTGTGCCCGCCGACGGCGAGGCTGTAGCCGCCGTACTCGGACAACACCAGCACGCGGTGGTCACGGCGGCGCCGCGGTACGCGGAAGCGGCGGAAGTAGACGTGCAGGCTGCGAAGGTCGCCGCCGCCCTGGTCGTGCCAGCCGCTGGCGTGGTCGACGCTGCGGGTCGGATCCAGCGCGGTGAGTTCGGCGGCGATCGCGGCGGCGTCGAACTGGCCCCAGCCCTCGTTGAACGGCACCCACACCGCGATGCTGACGACGTTGCGTAGGTGCTCGACGGTGTCGTGCAACTCGGCGCGGAACTGTTCACGCCCGGCGTCGTCGTCGCGGGCGAACAACCGCCGGTGGCGGTCGTTGAGCCGGAGCGGGCTGACCGCGGGTGCGGTGACGACCGCTGGCCGGTAACGACCACCGCCGTTCACCATGTCCTGCCAGACCAGCATGCCGAGGCGATCGCAGTGGTGGTACCAGCGTGCTGGTTCGATCTTGATGTGCTTGCGGAGCATGGTGAAGCCGAGCCGCTTCATGGTCGCGATGTCGTGGACCATCGCCTCGTCGGAGGGAGCCGTGTACCAGCCGTCGGACCAGTAACCCTGGTCGAGGATGCCGGCGTGGAAGTACGGCGCGCCGTTGAGCAGCAGCCGTGGTGTGCCGTCCGGGCCGGGGCCGACGCCGAACGAGCGCATACCGACGTAGCTGCGGACCCGGTCGCCGCCCAGGTCCACGGTCACACCGTAGAGGTACGGGTCCTCGGGGCTCCACCGCCGCGCTTCGGGGATCGGAACGCGTACCGGCCGTCCGGCAGGTGCCTGCGCCACGCCCACGACGTCGTCGCCGGCCAGGATCGTCACCGTCGCGTCGGGTGCGTCGGGGCCGGCGTGGACCGTCACGTCGACGCAACCCTCGCCGAGCAGTGGGGTCAGGGTGAGTCGTCGTACGTGCAGCGCGGGCACGCACTCGACCCACACGGTCTGCCAGATCCCGGACTGCGGGCTGTACCAGATCCCGCCGCGCCGGAGCCGCTGTTTGCCGCGCGAGTGGTGGCCGGTGTCGCTGTCGTCCCGTACGGCGACGACCAGAATGTTGTCGCCGTCGCGCAGCGCATCGGTGATGTCGCAGTGGAACGGCAGGTAGCCGCCGGTGTGCCCGCCCACCAGCATGCCGTTGACAAGAACCTCGCAGGTCTGGTCGACGGCTCCGAAGTGCAGCAGCACCCGCGCCGCCGGATCGGGCCGGAACCCGTCGGGCAGTCGCAACATCCGCTGGTACCACAGCGTCTGGCCTGGTTGGAGTTGCCGGCCGACGCCCGACAGCGGCGTCTCCGGCGAGAACGGCACGATGATCTCGCCGTCGTACCCGTCCGGCTGCCGGCCGCTGTCGGTGATCGCGTACTGCCAGCGGCCGTTGAGGTTGAGGTAGCTGTCGCGGACCATCTGCGGGCGTGGATACTCCGGCAACGGGCGGTCGGGGTCGAGCGCCTCGCCCCACGGGGTCAGCAGCGGCCGGGTCATGTCCGCGCCGCCGAGCCGTACCGCCTGCGGCGCAGCGTGAAGACTGGTACGAGGATGAGGACGAGCACCGCCAGCGCGGCCAGGAAGATGCCCGGCGTCGGCACCTGCTTGACAACGCCCAGGTCGGTGTAGGTCTCACCGGCGCCGGTGATGACCGCCGCGCCGAGGTAGGGCCCGACGACCATCGGCACCAGGATCGCGAAGATCATGCGCAGGCCCTGCACGTGGCCGGCGCGCTCCGGTGGTGAGAAGTCCCGTACCAGCGCCCCGATCGGGGCCAGCACCAACATGAACCCGGACATCATGAGCAGCCCGGCGGCGATCACCTGGCCCGTGCCGCGCGCCAGGTACATCGCGAGCAGGCCGGCCGCGTACACGCCGACGGCGGGCAGGAGGAAGCTGACCCGGCCCACCCGGTCGATGAACCTGCCCACGATGACGCTCACCAGGGAGGCGCCGAGCAGCACCACGCCGAGCACGAGGGCATAGCCGTCGATGTCGAGGTAGCGCTGGATGTAGATGATCAGGTATGGCAGGAAGACCTGGGTCGACACACCCCAGATCGACCACGCGGTCAGCGCCAGGTACAGCCCCGGGTTGGCGCGTACGGCCGCAGGGCGCAGTCCGTGCAGCACCGAGCTGAGCAGACGCTCACCACGACGGACGGGTACGGGCTCGTCGCGTACCAGGAACCAGGCCAGCACCCCGACCGCAGCGATGATCACGCCGACGATCAGGAAGAACGTCCGCCACTGGCCGGCCCGGGTGAGACCGTCGAAGCCGCCGAAGACGGCGAGCATGGCCAGCAGCGGCATCACGGCCAGCACCGACTCCACCCGGCCCCGGTTCGCCGGCCTGGTCACGTCCGTCACCCAGGCCTGGAACCCTGCGTCGTTGGCGCCGGAGCCGAGAAACGACATCAGGCAGTCCAGCGCGATCACGGCGATCACGGCCAACAGCACCGCGTCGGCCGCTGGTGCCAGTGCAGCGACGCCATCCACGGTGAGCAGGCCGAACGCCGCGGTGCTGACACCCCACACGAGGTAGCCCACGGCTATGAAGACCCGGCGGCGGCCGGACCGGTCGGAGATCGCACCGATGAGCAGCGTGGCCACGGTGGCGGCCAGGGCGCTCGCCGCGACCATGGTGGCGATGGCGTTGGGATCGTCGGTGATGGTGTCGTAGACGAACACGTTGAGGTACATGTTCTCGACCGTCCAGGCCAGTTGGCCGACGAAGCCGAGCAGCACCAGCGAGGTCCAGGCCCGTCTGCCGAGCCGCTCGCCGTCGCGGGCGGGGGAGAGCGTCGGGGGGCCGGTGACGGTGGGTACGGACACAGCGCACCCTCCTGAGAAGTCGGACCGGGGCGGCCCGAAGGTGAGACGGATTCTATATATGCGAACCGCCTGCCCGTTCTGCTGTCTCAACCGTGTCGAGGACTGACCCCCGCCACGGTCAGGCCGAGCAGTCGATCTGCTTCGGCGGCGGGGTTCGGGTGGTGCTCCGTTGCCAGGGCAATGCCGGTGATCAGCGTGAGCAGGTCGGTGATGGCCACGCCCGGTGCCACTGCGCCATCCTGCACGGCGCGGCGCACCAGGGGGTCGCCCGCCTCGGTGAGCTGCGCCGAGGCACAGCTTCCCTGCGCCGCGTCGGCGTCGGCCGCCAGGTCGCGGTTCAGTGCGACAGCCAGTCCTCGGATCGTCGACGCGGACGTGGTGACGGCGCTCAGCCACTCCAGAAGCGCGGCCCGGGTGTCGGCCCTGCCGGTCAGCTCGCGGGCGAGAGCGCACAGGGTCTCGACTCGTTCCCGGAAGACCGCCTCCAGCAACGCGCGGCGGCTGGGAAAGTGCCGGCGCGCGGTTGCCGATCCCACTCCCGCAGCGCGGGCGATCTGCTCCAGGGATGCGTCCGCACCGTGCGCGGCGATCTCCGCCACGGCGACCGTGAGCAGACGCGCGTAGTTGCGTTGGGCGTCAGCACGCAGGGCCGGCATGGCGTCACCTCGGAGTTTGCTAAGTGGCGGGGTCCGCCGTATCTTAGCTCAAGGAAAACGGCGGACCCCGCCGTTTAGTGCTCGCACACCACAGGAGACTGCTCATGTCGACCGATTCCGCACCCGTCCTGGTCACCGGCGCCACCGGGAAGCAGGGCGGTGCGACCGCTCGGGCCCTGCTCGCGACCGGCGTCTCCGTCCGGGCGTTGGTCCGCCACCCCAGCAGCGACCGGGCGAAGGCGGTCGAGGCGCTCGGCGCCGAACTGGTCACCGGCGACCTGAACGATCGTGACTCCCTGAGTAGGGCAGCGGAAGGAGCCCGAGCCGTCTTCTCGGTGCAGATGCCCGCGATGAGCGAAGATGCAATCAACTTCGACGGCGAGTTGACCCACGCCGTCAACCTGATCGAAGCCGCGCTGGCCGCCGGTGTGCCCCAGTACGTGCACACGTCCGTCTCCGGTGCGGGCCAGCACAGCGAGGCTCCCGGCTGGTCCGAAGGTCGCTGGGCGTCCTTGGAGCCCTACTACCGGGCCAAGGCCGGCATCCAGAACCGGGTACGCGAGGCCGGCTTCACGCACTGGACGATCATCAAGCCGGGCACCTTCATGGAGAACTTCCTGCCCTCCATGGCCTACCTGCTTCCCCGTGGCGTCGAGGGTGGCCTGGCCACTGTGCTGAAGCCCGAGACCCGGATCTCCCTCGTCGCGGTCGACGACATCGGCACCGCTGCCGCCGCGGCCATCGCCGCACCGGGGCGGTTCCACAGAGTCGAACTGGAACTGGCCAGCGACTACCTGACGATGACGGACATCGCCGCAGTCCTCTCGCGTGCCCTGGGCACCACGCTCACCGCGCCTGACATGACCGAGGAGGAGGCCGTCGCCGCCGGTATGCCGGTGTGGGCGGTCACCTCCCACGAATTCATGCACGTCGCCGGGCAACCCGCCCGCCCGGAGTACGCGCGGGCCCTCGGTATCCCGCTCACGACCTTCGAGGAATGGGCGCAGCGCCTGCGGCCCATCGCCTGACTCCGCCTGCCGTGGCCGGAATCCGTTGGGGTGTGGCACTTTCGCCTCTCGCTCCCGGGGTTTCCCCTGCTTAGGCTGCCTTTCGAAACCGCACTTCCGCAGAGGTGACAGGGCTGAAATCGTGCTTCGTTATGTCATGCCAGTCGTCATTGGGTTGGTCTACGTCGGGCTCAACTCCTTTGTTCCCGAGCCGCACCGTCGTCGTCTGAACGCGCTCATCGTTACCGGCGCTGGCGCCGCCTACATCAGCGGCGGCGGATTCGGTCTGTGGGAGCTGGCCTTCTGTGCCGTGCTGGTGGTGGTCGGTTACGCCGGGCTCAGCTCCTACACCTTCATCGGCATCGGATGGCTGCTGCACACCGCCTGGGACGTCCTGCACCACCGCCGCGGCACCCCGCTCATTCCGTCGGTGCACGACTCGTCGTTCGGCTGCGCCATCTGCGATCCCGTCATCGCCCTGTGGTGCTTCGCGGGCGGGCTGTCGATCAGCGACGTGTACCGCCGGCTCACCCGCCGCCGTACGACCGAGGCGGGCAGACCCACGCCACCCGTCACCGTAGAGGCATAACTGGCTAGATTTCAGCGATGCACACCGTGGCCGTGCTCGCCCTCGACAGCGTCGTCCCGTTCGATCTCGCCACGCCGATGGAGGTGTTCCAGCGCACCCGTCTGCCCGATGGCCAGGCCGGTTACCGGGTCCGGATCTGCGCGGCGACGCCGAACGTCACCACCGGCGCGTTCAGCATCGCAGTGCCGTGGGGACTGGACATCCTCGACGACGCCGACACGATCATCGTGCCGGGTGTCGCCGACCCCGACGCGGCAGCCCCCGCCGAGGTTCTCGACGCGCTGCGGACCGCCGCGGCCAACGGCACCCGCATCGCCTCCATCTGCGGCGGCGCGTTCACCCTCGCCGCCGCCGGCCTCCTCGACGGACTGCGCGCCACCACCCACTGGATCGCCACCGACCAGTTCGCCGCCCAGTACCCACAGATTCAGGTCGACCCGAACGTCCTCTACGTCGACAACGGCCAGCTTCTGACCTCCGCCGGCGCCGCCGCCGGGCTCGACCTGTGTCTGCACATGATCCGACGCGACTACGGCGCCACGGTGGCAGCCGACGCGGCCCGCCTGTCGGTCATGCCGTTGGAACGCGCTGGCGGGCAGGCGCAGTTCATCGTGCACGAGCCGCCCACCCCCGACGGGACCACGCTGGAGCCCCTCGTGGCGTGGATGCGTGACAACGCCCACCGCGAGCTGACCCTCACCGACATCGCTCGTCACGCCGGCATGAGCATCCGCACCCTGAACCGCCGCTTTCGCGACCAGATCGGCTCCACCCCTTTGCAGTGGCTGCACCGCGTGCGCGTCCACCAGGCGCAGCGCCTCCTGGAAGCCACCGCTCATCCCATCGACCGCGTCGCGGCCCAGGTCGGGTTCGGCTCCACCACCGCCTTCCGGGACCGCTTCAAACTCGTCACGGGCACCAGCCCGCAGGCCTACCGCCGTGCCTTCCGCAGCGCCTGACGGTCAGCGGACCATGACGATGAGGGCCGAGGCAGGAGCTTGCAGTGCCGCACGATCGGGCTGGGCGCGAAGGAACAGGAAGACCAGGGCGACAACAAGCACCAGCGGAATCAGGACGCACGCGACAGTGACGACCACGACGGTTCGGGTGTCGCCGCGAGCAGGCGGCAGCGCCGTTGGTGCCGCCTCAGCACTCGCGTCGGCAGCGCCGGTGCCGGCCTCGGGCCGGTGCTGTCGTCTCGGGACGGCGAACACGCCCACCGCCAGGAGCACGAGCCAGAGCGGCAGCAGCAGGGGAGCGAGCGCCGGCCAGACGGGCCACACCGGCTCGGTGAGGCGGTTGATGTCCAGGCCCCACCAGGTCAGGGCGACGCCGGGAAGCAGGCCGACCGTCACGAGGGTGCCGACCAACAGGGGTACGGGTGGACGTCGCCGTGCCAGCAGCCAGAACAACACCGCCCCGGCAGCGGCGCCCATAACAGTGGCACCGATCGTGACGGCGAGGAACCTGTCGGGCGGGGCCGGTGCGACGGTCAGCCTCGACCCGCTCGGGAAGTTGTCGAGCGTGACCGTCAGCCCATCCCGCTCGGCCCGCCATCCGTCGCACCGGTAGCCCGGCTCGCGGCGGAGGCCCTGCCACCGTTGCGCCGCGGCGTTGCGCTGTAGTCGCTCGGAGAGCGCGCAGTCGTCACGGTCGAGGTACGAGAAGTTGACCTGACCCGAGCCAAGGTCGTCGGCCGCGACGCCGACGCCCCAGCGGATACCATGCACGATCTGGTTCGAGTCGTACGGCTCCGCATCCGGGAGCAGTTCCGCCGCCACGTTCCGCGCCTGCTTCACGCCGAGTGGTGTGACACCGCGTCCGCCGTACCAGGACCCGACGCTCAGGCCAACCGTGCCCAGCAGTATCGCGCCGAGCAACATCATCGCGACGCGCCGCAGCCGGAGACCCACCGCGGCCCACCCCCTCTGTCACGGTGCGGCACACAGTAGCCCTCAGGGTCGATCCGTGCTGCCCGGCCGAGTGCCGTTGCGGGTGACAGGCTCTGGTCCAGCCTGCGCCACCGGAGCCATTCCGCGTCGGTCACCGCAACAGTCAGGAAATTGCGGCCTTCACCAACTCGACGACCTTCTTCTCCACGGTGGGGCTCCACTGCTGTAGCGCGTACGCCACGGGCCACAGGTCTCCGTCGTCGAGGTTGGCCGTGTCCTGGAAACCCAGGGTCGAGTACCGGTAGTTGAACTTGCCGGAGTCCTGGAAGAAGACGACGATCTTGCCGTCGGCGTTCGTGTACGCGGGCATCCCGTACCAGGTCTTCGGCAACAGCTCTGGGGCGGCGGCGGTGACCGTCACGTGCACCCGCTCGGCGAGCGCGCGATCGTCCGGCTCCATCTGCGCGATCCGGTCGAGGAGCGCCTGCAACCCGTCGGCCTTCTTGGCGCCCTTCTTGCCCTCGGCGCGCAGTTCGGCGGTGCGCTCCTTCATCGCGGCGCGCTCCTCGGCACTGAAGCCGTCGGACACGGTCGTGGAGGTCTTCGCGGACATTCTTGGGCTCCTATTCGCCGTTCAAAGGCCCGGCGTGCTGCCGGCTACCTGGGAAAAGGCTAGGCCCGGCGGCGCGCGGAGCGCTTCTCGATTCCTGATCGGAAGTGACGGCCGCGGGGTCGTCGCTGACCCGGACACGAGATTCCGGCCGGTTATGCTCGTGAACGAGCATGGCGCGTCCCCCTGTCGGGGCAAGGATCGATTCGGGGGCGGTGCATGAACATCGGGGAGATCGCCCGCCGGGCGGGGGTGTCCCGCAGCACCGTGTCCTACGTGCTGAGCGGTAAGCGGACCGTGTCGGAGGCGACCCGGCAGCGGATCCAGGCGGTCATCGACGAGCTGGACTACCGACCGAATGCCAGCGCCCGTGCTCTCAAGGAGGGGCGCACCCGCACCCTCGGGCTGGTGATCCCTCCCGCGAGTCAGCGGTTGACCGACATGCAGTTGGGCTTCGTCGCCAGCGTCGTCGAGGCGGCCGCTCGCCATGACCTCGATGTGCTGCTGTCGCCGTCCGGTGGCGACCATGACCGATCGTTCGAGCGGATCGTCACCGGCCGTCGGGTGGACGGTGTGGTCCTGATGGAGATCCGGTTGGAGGACGACCGGGTGACTCGGCTGACCAAGGCCGGTCTGCCGTTCGTCACCATCGGGCGGACCGCCGAACCGCACGGCATGAGCTGGATCGACATCGACTACGCCGGGCTGATCGCCCGGTGCGTCCACCACCTGGCCGACCTGGGGCACCGGCACGTGGCTCTCGTGAACCGCTCCGCGGAGTTGGTGGCCGCGGGCTACGGCCCCAGCCACCGCGCGCTGGCGGGCTTCCGAGCGGCGGCGGCCGAGCGCGGCCTGACGGGCGTGGAGGTCTGCTGCGGCGACGACACGGCCTCCGGCGAGGCGTGCGTGGAACAGCTGCTCGCGACACATCCGGACGTCACGGCGGTGGCCACCATCAACGAGGCCGCGCTGCCCGGAATGCAGCGCGCCTTGACCGGCGCCGGGCTGGCCGTGCCCCGCGACTTCTCCGTCACCGGCGTCGCCGCCCAGCACTGGGCAGAGGATTTCCGCCCGCCGTTGACCGCGGCCGATGTTCCGATGGTCGACATGGGCGCCGAGGCGGTGTCATTGCTGCTGGAGGTCATCGCCGAGCCCGGCGCTGTGCCCCGCCACCGGCTGTACAACCCGCCCATCTCGTTGCGCTCCAGCACCGGTCCGGTCTGGTCCCGCTGACCCGGGCGAGGGCCCGGAACGAGACCCGGGCCGGGCCGCCCAGGCCGGTCTACCCACTTATGACTCGCCGTTCCTCCTGGGCGGCGGCGAGGATGAGGTAGCTGCTGGCAGTCCAGGTGTACGCGCGATCCCTGAGCCCGGCGCCGGTTTCGGCGTCGAAGTTCTCCGCGAACCCGGACTTCTCGCACAGCGCGAGGAATCGGCGGCTGATGTCGTCGGCGATCCTGGTCTGCCCGGCCCGCCGCAGGCCGTCCTCGACCAGGACGGTCGAGGGTGCCCAGATCGGGCCACGCCAGTAGCCGTCGGCTACGTAGTGGGCCGAGTCTGTTGGCTCAGTGGCCAGCCCGTGCGTGGTCAGGTGGGTTTCGACGCCCCGAGCCAGTGCGGCGGCGACCGGGGCGGGCAGGTCGGCACCGAGCGCGACGGGCATCAGGTCGAGCAGGCTTCGGCTCGCCCGCCGCTGCCCGGTGTGGGGGCTGCGAGCGGTGAAACGTTCACCGTCCCACAGGTCCCGGAGCATGGCCCCGCAGATCCGGTCGGCCTCCCGGGACCACTGGTCGGCGGGCTCGCCCAGCTCGCCGGCGAGGTCGGCCAGGCAACGAAGCTGCGAGACCAGGAACGCGGCGAGGTCGGCCGTCTGGAGGACCCGGTCGTCGTCGAAGGTGGTCGCGTTGTCCCAGCCGCTGTCGTTGCCGTGCTGGTAATGGGGCAGATCGTGGCCGGGCGCTCGGCGCGCGTCGAGCCAGAAACGGGTCCAGCGGGCCAGCCGGTCGTACGTCTGCGCCAGCGCCGTCCGGTCCGGCGGCTGGGAGAGGCGTCGGCGCAGGTGCCGGAGGGCCCAGCCGTGAATGGGGGGCTTGACGTAGTTGTGCAGGACCTCGGAGTGCGCGATCGAGTCGGGTAGGGCACCGGCCTCGTCCTGGTGGTCGAAGGGGAGTTGGAACTGATGCCAGGCCAGCTCCGGCTCGCCGGCTGCCAGGGCGATCGCGTTGAAGCAGTGGTCCCAGCTCCACACCTTGTCCATCCAGTGCTTGGACATGAGGACGGCTGGCCGGGTGACGAAGCCCGCCGGGGCTACGGTGGCTGACCACAGGACGTACGCGGCCAGTTCGGCGGCCGGAGTGTCCGCACCGCGCCACGGCGCGACCGCGTCGACGAACGCGGTGAACTCGGCGGTCCGGTCGCGGCACAACTGGTCGAAGGTGGCGGATCCGGGGTACGGGCGGCGGGCGGTGGCGTACTCCTCGATCGCGATTTCCCAGGGTTGGTCGCTGGCGAGGTCCAGTGACCGGTCAGCGGTGCCGAGCGCCTCCACGCCGTCGGTCCGTTGGAGAGCACCGGAGAGCACCGTGATCCGGTAGCGGCGACCGGTCTCGTACGAGGTGAACACATGTGACCCGTCGGCCGGGTCGAGATACAGGTAGGTGCCACTGAACGGGGTGAGGGTGTTCTCGGCTGCGGCTACCCGCAGGCCGAGCCGCCGACCGCGGATCCGCAGAGTGTCCGGCCCGTCGTAGACGGCCTCGATCCGGTCGTTGCCACTCCGCCAGGTCAGCAGCGCGGGCGTGGCGACGACCGTGGTGCCGGCGACCGCGGGGGCGAGGCGCAGTACGGGGTGCAGCCCGGTCTGGTGTGAGACCAGGTGCAGATCGTCGGCGTAGGTCTTCTCGGCTACCACCGGGGAGATGTTGAACCAGGATCCGCGGTAGCTGAACGGGATGTCCTGGATGGGGAACTCCGGACCGGACGGGGCGACGGTCATGGGTGGCGGGTGCCTTTCTGCGGTGCGGGTGGTCAGTCCTTGACGGCGCCGGCGGTCACGCCCATCGAGACGTACCGCTGGGCCAGGACCAGCAGCACGGCGGCAGGGATGGAGGCGACGACAGCGGTGGCCATGATGGCGTTCCACTGCTGGTTGTTGTTGCCGATGTAGTGGTAGATGCCGATGGTGATCGGCTGGTGGTCGCCCCCGCCGGCGAGGGTCGAGGCGAAGATGAAGTCCGACCAGGACCAGAGGAACGCGAACAGCGACACCGTGACGATCGAGTTGCGGCTGACCGGCAGCACGACCGACCAGAAGGTCCGCAGCCGACCGGCGCCGTCGACCACGGCAGCCTGGATCAGCTCGTCGGGAATTCCCGACATGAAGGCCGTGAAGATCAACACGCCGAACGGCACCGCCAGTGTCGTGTCGGCCAGGATCAGGCCGGGCAGCGTGTTCAGGACGCCGAGGTGGAGATAGATGGCGTAGAAGCCCATCGCCATGATGATCCCCGGGATCATCTGCGCGATCAGCAGCACGAAGCTGAGCGCCCGGCCGCCGGGCGGTCGGAGCTTCGCCAACGCGTATCCGGCGGGGGCGGCCAGCGCCACGGTCAGCGCCACCGTGCCGAGGCCGACCAGGAAGCTGGTGCCGAGGTAGGGCAGTTGCTGGTCGAGCACCGCCCGGTAGCCGTCCAACGTGCCGTTGGTCGGGATCAGGTGCGGGGGACTGGCCCGCATGTCCTGGTCCCGGGTGAACGACACGTTGATCATCCAGTAGACGGGGAAGAGCATCAGCCCGGTCAGCACCAGGCCGATACCGGTCTTCCACCAGGCCCGAGGCGTTGGAGTGGTCATCGTAGGTGCCGCCTCCGTTCGAGCCGGATGTAGACGAGCCCGGCGATCAGGGCCAGCACGATGAGCAGGTTGCCGACGGCCGCTCCCGGCCCGAACTCGGGCAGCAGGTTGCCGAAGCCGAGGCGGTACGACCAGGTGGCGAGCGTGGCAGAGGAGCCGGTCGGGCCACCCCTGGTCATGATCCAGATGATGTCGAAGACCTTCAGCGTGTAGATCAACCCCAGCAGCAGCGTGATCGCCGAGACGGGGCGCAGCAGCGGAAACGTTATCGACCAGAACCGTTGCCAGCTCGACGCGCCGTCGAGCGCGGACGCCTCGTACATCTCGGTCGGGATCGCCTGCAGGCCGCTGTACAGCACCACCAGGTTGAACGGGATGCCGATCCAGACGTTCGCGATGATCACCGAGGTGAGTGACCAGCCCGGCGAGGTGAGCCAGTTGACCTGGCCGATGCCGATGACGCCGAGCGCGGCGTTGACCAGCCCGGAGTCGCTGTTGAGCAGCCACGACCAGGTCGACGCCGAGACGATCAGTGGCAGCAGCCACGGTACGAGGATCAACGCCCGCAGCGTGCGCGACAGCGGGAAGTGCTGGTGGAAGAAGAGCGCCAGGCCCATGCCGATGGTGAACTGGAAGGCGAGTGACGCGGCGGTGAAGACCAGGGTGTGCGCCAGCGTCGGCCCGAAGGCCGGGTCGGTCAGGACCGTCCGGTAGTTGTCGAGGCCAGCGAAGGGCGCGCCGCCCTGCACGAACGAGCGGACGGTGTACTCGCGCAGGCTCAACTCGACATTGCGGTAGAGCGGGTAGGCGTAGAAGGCCGCCAGGTAGACGGTCACCGGTGCCAGGAAGCCCCACGCCACCCATCGGCTGGGCTGGCGGACGCGGGACGGGGGAGGCCCGGGTGGGGCGGCGACGGCCACCCCACCCTGGTCTTGTGCGACGGTGGAGGTCTGTCTCGTGGGGGGCATGGTGTGGGTTCGGCGCCCTTACCTGGTCGTGGCCGCGGCCTGCGCGGCGGTCAGCGCCTCGCGCGGCGACTTCCCACCGCTGAGGGCTGCCTGCACCGCGGTCCACAGGGATTCGGAAATCTTCGGGTACTTCGTGCCGAGGTTGTCACCGGTGCGGCCCTTCGCTGCCCGGACCGCCTCGACCCAGACCGCAAGCTTGGGGTCCGCAGCCGCCTGCCGATCCTGGACGGCGGCGACGGGTGCGACGTAGGAGAGTGTGGTGTCGGTGGTGAGGAGGTTGTCGGCACTGGTCAGACAGGCGACGAGTTTCTGCGACGTTTCGTACCGGCCGGTGTTCTTCTGCACCGGAATGGAGACGAACTCACCGCCGGTGGGTGCCGGGGCCGGACCGCCCGCGCTGGCCGGGATCGCGATGGTGCCGTACGAGAAGCCGAGCTTCTCCGCGTTGGCCAGCTGCCAGGTGCCGTTCTCGGCGAACGCGTAGTCGCCGGTGGCGAACTCCTGCCAACTCGTGGTCTGGGTGTTGTTGATGACCGAGTTCGGGGCGTGGCCCTGCTTGAGCCAGTCCGTCCAGAGCGTCAGCGCGGACACCGCCTGCGGTGAGTCCAGACTGGTCAGTTGGGCGCCCGATCCCCAGAACCAGGGCAGGAACTGGAAGCTGCCCTCCTCGGTGCCGATCGCGGAGAAGGTGATGCCCTTCTTTCCCTTGGCCTTGACCTTGGTCAGCGCCGCGGTCAGTGACGTCCAGTCCTTGACGGCGGCGGGATCGACGCCGGCGGCGGTCAGCAGATCCTTGTTGTAGTAGAGCGCGAGGGTGTTCGCCCCGATCGGCACCCCGTACGTCTTTCCCTCGCTCTGGCCAGCGCCGAGCAGGTTCGGCGCCATGGCCGAGACGTCCAGCTTGTTGTCGTCGGTGGTGGTGAGGGCGCCGGCCTCGGCCAGTGTCGAGATGACCGGGTTGTCGACGATCAGCACGTCCGGCGAGTTGCTCTGCTGGGCGGCGAGCAGCGCCTTGTTGGTCAGGTCGGTGGTGTCGTAGCCGGTCCGCTCGACCGTCACCCCTGCGGAGGTGCCGCACTTCTTGAGCAGAGCGACCCACTCGGAGTCGTCGGCGAACTGGGGATACGGGTCCCAGACGAGGTAGGCGCCGCCACCGGTGGGGCTGTCGGCGGACGACGAGCAGGCGCTGCCTGCCGCTGCGGCGAGCGCTATCACGACGACGGCGGCCAGGCGCCGCCGACGGCTGAGTCCTGTCATGTGGTGCCTCACTTCAAGTCGATCGTCAGGTGGGAGGTGCGGGTGACCGTCGCGGGTCGGAAGCAGTCCGATCATGAGGCGAATCGATTCGACGAACCGGTTCGCACGAAGATAGGTCGGTCCATGGCCGAGGGTCAAGGGATGGTCGGATGCGCGGAGAGCGGCGCCGGGAAACACCGCCTTCATCGCGTCTTCACTTCATTGACATGGTTCAGTGTCCGGTCCTAAGATCCGTGCGAATCGATTCGCAAGCGCAGCCCTCCGGAGAGCGTCCCCCACGCCCCACCAAGGAGCCGCCCGTGAAAACCCCGTCCCGCGGCAGGTCAGGACGAGCCGGTGCGTTCGTCGCCCGACTCGTGGTCGGCCTGCTCGCCGCCGCTGCTGCCGTAACCGTCGTTCCGCCCCCGGCCCAGGCCGCCGACGAGTCGATCAGTGTCAACTTCTCCACGACCAGCGGTACGCCGACCTACCGCGCTTCCGGCTGGATCTACGGCATGACCGAGAACGCCAACGGTCCCGCTGACCACTTCTATCGAGACGTCAAGTTCCAGTACATGCGCGCCGGCGGGGCGCAGCTCCCGGGGAGTGGCTGGGTCGGCGGAAGCTACGACCGCCGCTGGAACTCCACCCTTGCCCAGGCGCGACGGACCACCGCTCTCGGCGGTCAGTTCATCCTGCTGCCGCACGACCTGTGGGGCGCGGACGGTGCCGGCATCTCCCGCTTCCCCGGCGACAACGGCAACTGGACCGACTACGACAACTTCCTGACCCGCCTCATCAACGACGTCCGGGCGTCCGGACTGTCGGTGCAGTGGGACATCTGGAACGAACCCAACATCACCATCTTCTGGAACCGCCCGATCTCCCAGTACCTCGAACTGTGGCGCCGGACCCACCAGCGCATCCGGGCGGAGTTCCCCAACCAGCTCATCGTCGGCCCGAGCTGTGCCTGCGTACCGTCGACCACGCACACCTTCTGGAACCAGTACCTGGACTTCGTCCGCTCGACCAACACGGTGCCGGACATCATCAGCTGGCACTCGCTGCCGGGTGACCCGGTCGCGAACGTCGCCGCCGCCAACGCCACCCTCGACCCGCGCGGCATCGCCCACCCGCGTCCGTACCAGATCAATGAGTACGGCTCACCCGAGGAGCAGAACCCGGCCGACGGCGCCTGGTACATCGCGCGTCTGGAGCGGGCTCGGGCGGACGGCCTACGGGCGAACTGGGCCAGCGGCGGCAGCCTGCACAACGACCTCGGCAATCTGCTGATCCGCAACTCGGCCGGACAGCACCAGCCCAAGGGTGAGTGGTGGAACTACCGCTACTACGCCTCCCAGACCGGGCAGATCGCCGCGGTGACCGCCAGCCAGTCGTACGACGCATACGCCACGAAGACGACCGGCACGGCGAAGGTCCTGGTCGGTGGTGGCCGTACCACCGGGAACCTGACCGTCAACCTGCAACGCCTGGACACGACCAGCGGCATCGTGCAGAACAACCAGGTCCGTGTCCTCACCCAACGCATCCCGCACAACAACGGCGGCGCCGTGCAGGGGCCGATCACGGTCTCGAACAGCGTGGTGAACGTGTCCAACAACAACGTCACCGTGACCCTGCCGTACACCAACCAGACCGACACCTACACCGTCACCCTGCTGCCCCCGTCGGACGGCAGCTTCCAGTCGGTGGCGGTGGCCCAGCACTCCCAGCAGTGCCTGAACAACGCCGGTCTGAGCACCGCCGACGGCAACGTCCAACAGCAGAACTACTGCGACGGCGGTGACCAGCAGCTCTGGAACTTCCGCCCGGTCGCTGGCGTGGCCAACACGTACACGGTGGTCAACCAGCAGAGCGGCAAGTGCCTCGACGTCAACGGCGTGTCCACCGCGGACGGCGCGGCCGTGCACCAGTGGACCTGCCTCAACGGCCTCAACCAGCAGTTCACCCTCCGCAAGGTGACCTACGGGGGCAACGACTCGCACGACTACCAGCTCGTCGCCCGGCACAGCGGCAAGTGTGTCGACGTCAGCACGATCTCCACAGCCGCCGGTGCCCCGATCCACCAGTGGACGTGCAACGCGACCAGCCAGGGCAGCCCGTTGAACCAGACGTGGCGGGTCCTGGGGCGTTAGTCGTCACCAGGGAACCTGGCGCTGGCCGTTCGCCCGACCGCCCGCACCAGGTTCCCCACCGCAATCCCATCTATCGACATCACCTTCGAGGAGCCACCTCGTGCGAACTCCGTCCCGCACTGGGCCAGGAATGGCCCGCGAACTCATCCCGAGACGCCATCGCGTCCGACGTCTGACCCTCCTGGCTGGCGCGCTGGTCGGCGTACTCGTCGGCGTCGGCGCCGCATCCGCTACCCCGCCTCCCGCCGCCGAGGCCGCCGCCGCTGCGGCACCGTTGTCGGCGGCCGCCATCGTGCCGGGGCAGAGCGCCCCGATCGTCGGTACGCCATCCGGTCGCTGCCTCGAGGTCCCCAACTCCAGCACCGTCAACGGCACCCAGACGCAACTGTGGGACTGCAACGGTGGCGCCGGCCAGACCTGGACCTGGACCTCGGGCAAGCAGCTCACGGTGTACGGCAACAAGTGCCTGGACGCCTCCGGCCAGGGCTCCGCCAACGGCACGCTGGCGATCATCTGGGACTGCAACGGCCAGACCAACCAGCAGTGGAACGTCAACAGCAACGGCACCATCACCGGTGTGCACTCCGGGCTGTGCCTCGACGCCAGCGCCTACGGCACCGCGAACGGCACCAAGATCCATCTGTGGGCCTGCCACGGCGGCACGAACCAGCAGTGGACCTCGCCGACCACCCCGCCGCCGACCGGTACGCGCCCGTGCGACATCTACGCCTCCGGCGGCACTCCGTGCATAGCGGCGCACAGCACGACGCGGGCACTCTATGCGGCGTACGCCGGCAACCTTTACCAGGTCCGACGCTCGTCGGACAACACGACCCGCACCATCGGGCTGTCCGGCGCGGGCGGCACCGCCAACGCGGCGACACAGGACTCGTTCTGCTCCGGTACGACCTGCGTGATCACGGTCGTCTTCGACCAGTCCGGGCGTGGGAACGACCTCTGGTACCAGGGGTCGAGCGTGGTTCCGGGCAGCCCGCAGAGCAGGCCCTCGGTAGCGACGTCGGAGTCTCTGACCGTGGGAGGCGCGAAGGCGTACTCGCTCTACATCAACCCTGGTAACAGCTACTGGCGGGACGGGCACCTCACCGGAGTGCCGACCGGTGCCGCTCCCGAGGGCATGTACATGGTCACCAGCGGCACCCACGTCAACAACGGCTGCTGCTTCGACTATGGCAACAGCGAGACGACGAGGAAGGCCGACGCCGCCGGAGCGATGGACGCCATCAACTTCGGTACGCAGTGCTGGTTCGGCGGCTGCTCCGGCTCCGGCCCCTGGGTGCAGGCGGACCTTGAGTGGGGCCTCTTCCCCGGCGGCAGCCAGACCTGGAACCCGAACCAGCGCTCCTTCACCAGCAAGTTCGTCACCGCGACGCTGAAGAACAACGGCACGAGCCGCTTCGCCATCAAGGGCAGCAACGCCCAGTCCGGCAGCCTCTACACACTGTGGGACGGCTCGCTCCCGCCGGGATACAGCCCGATGAAGAAGCAGGGCGCGATCATCCTGGGCAGTGGCGGTGACTGCTGCAAGCCCGACGGTGGCGCGAACCTGAGCGCCGGCACCTTCTACGAGGGGGCCATGGTCACCGGCTATCCGTCCGACGCGGTCGAGAACGCGGTGCAGGCCAACGTGGTGACCGCCGGCTACCGCTGACCCGGGCCGGTGGCTGAACACCTCGTGCGCCGGCCACCATCCTGTGGTGGCCGGCGCACGCTCTCGTCGAGGCCAACAGGCGCCGGCACTCCGAGGATGTACGTGCGGCGTGGCCATCCCCGGAGTACCGCTCGGTGTCAGGCCACCGAGCAGGACACGCCGTTGAGGGCGAACGAGCTCGGCTTGGCCGTGTTACCGGAATGCGTGGCCTGGAAGCCGATGGTCACCGATCCTCTGGCGGGGATACCGGCGTTGTAGGCGACGTTCCTGGCCGTCACCTGCCCGGAGTTCGGAGAGTAGGAGGCGTTCCAGCCCGAGGTGATGGTCTGGCCCGAGGGCAGGGTGAAGACCAGGGACCAGCCGTTGATGGCAGCGGTGCCGTTGTTGGTGACGGTGATGTTCTCGGTCAGACCGGTGTTCCAGGCGTTGACGGCGATGGTCACGCCGCAGGTGCCGGTGCTTGGCGGCGGAGTGGTCGGGTTGGGCGGCGGCGTCGTCGGGTTCGGCGGCGGGGTGGTCGGGTTGGGCGGCGGGGTGGTCGGGTTGGGCGGCGGCGTCGTCGGGTTGGACAGGCCGAAGAACTGGATGGCGGCCGCGGCCATGCCGCTGCCGGGCAGGCTGTGCCCGGCGCCCTGGATGCTGTACGCCTCGACCTGAACAGTGCCGTTGGTGTCGGCGTACCTGCGCCGGTTCCAGTTTGCCTGGGGAGTGTCGGTGGAGGTGGGTGTCTGGCTCAGCCCGAACACGTTGGTCCACTGCTCGATCGACTCCTGCAACAACGAGTACGGCACGAGCGTGTCGTTGGTGCCGTGCCACAACTGCACGCGTGGACGGGGGCCGGAGTAACCGGGATTGACCTGGCGCACCGCGTCGCCCCACTGCTGTGGGGTGCGGTTCATGTTGCCACCGGTGCACTGGCTGCTGGTGGGTGGGAAGTCCGCCGCGCCTGCGAAGCAGTTGTAGGGCACCCCCATGAATGCCGCACCGGCCTTGAACAGGTCGGGATAGAGCGCGAGCATGTGATTGGTCATCATGCCGCCGGAGGAACTGCCGGTGGCGTAGACCCGGTCGGGGTCGGCGGCGTACTGCCGCTGAACGTGTTGGACCATGGAGACGATCGACACGGGGTCGCTGCCGCCGCCACGGCGCTTGGCGGCGTCCGACCAGACGTCGAAGCAGTTGCCGAACCCGGCCTGCTGGGTCGCGGACGGGTAGATCACGATGAATCCATACCGGTCGGCCAGGCTGGCGAACTCGCTACCGGAGTAGAAGCCGGGGCCCGACCCGCCGCAACCGTGCATGGCCACCACAGTCGCCGGCTTGGCCGGGCGGTTGTCCGGCACGTAGACGTGCATCCGCATCCGGCCCGGGTTGTCGCCGAAGCTGGTCACCTCGGTCAGCGACGCCGCGTACGCGGGCTGGAACGCGGGGACCACCAGGCCGGCCGCCACCAGCGACGCGGCCAGGGCGAGCAGCAGTTTCCTTCTGATTCTCAACGGACGACTCCTTCGATTACCTGTGCAGGTGGGATTGGCCGCGCGATCCGTCCGCGGGTGCGCCCGACTCCCGCTGTGACCGCGCCATGCCCGCTGCCTGTGGCTCGCCCTGACCGGCTCCGGATGGCATCACGTAGCAGTTAGTGTTCCCTCCGTCCAGACAAGTGTCAATCGATGTCACTCTATTGGCCGTCGATGTCGTCTGCCGCGACGAGACCGGCTCGTCGGCGGTCCGTCTACAGTCGTCACACCGTCCCTGAAGAGCACGGAGCGCTTGTGGCAAGCCCGTTCGACATCGACGAGATATATCCGGACGACGGAGACCACCCACTCCGGCTGCCCCGGCGGCAGATCGGCAACTCGCCCCAGGGCGTCGCCGTGACCCTGCTGGCGGACTACACCCTGCGGACCCGTGCCGCCCTCCCGTCCGCCGCCATCGTCGCCCTGCTGGCGGAGACCGGGGTGACGACGGCCGGCGCGCGTACCGCGATCAGCCGGCTGGCCCGCCGTGGCGTACTGGAGGGCAGCCGACTGGGACGGCGCAGTTCCTACCGGCTCAGCCGCGCCGCCGCCGCCAACCTCTCCGCCGGGGGCAACTGGATCCTCGTCTCCACCACCTCGACGGCGCGGTGGGACGGGTGCTGGACGATCGTCGCCTTCTCGCTGCCCCAGGACCGGAGCACGCAGCGACGGGCCCTGCGCGCTCAGCTCCGGTGGCTCGGATACGCGCCGTTGTACGACGGGCTGTGGATCTCGCCGCACGAGCTGACCCCTCCGGCTCGGGCGCAGCTCGACCAGCTCACCCTCGGTGCCGTCACGGTGTTTCGCGGACAGCAGAGCGCGCTCGACTCGACCAGCCACCGTGCCCCGATCGAGGCCTGGGACATCGAGGCGATCAGCCGCAGCTACGAGGCATTCCTCCGGCGTTGGACACCGTTGTTGCCCCGGGTGGTGTCCGGACAGGTCGACGGTGCAGCCGCGGTGCGGGCTCGTACCGAGATCATGGATACCTTCCGGCGCTTTCCCGTCCTCGATCCTCAGTTACCCGTGGAACTCCTCCCGGAAGGATGGCTCAGGCGGCCGGCACGGGAGTTGTTCGAGGCCGTCTACGACGGCCTCGGCGCACCCGCCGAACGACACGTCCGGGCGGTCGTCGCGCGTTTCACCGACGGCGCGGAGCCCGGCATCCAGGCCCACACCACGGCCGAGATCATCGCGGGGGTGAGCGCCAACGCGAGTCGGGCGAACCCCGCTGAGGGCAGGTCGGCAGGTTGACGGCCGCGCGCTCCCGCTCGCCGGTACGACTGTCCTCGCCCACCGGCTGTGAGCGATAACAGGACCACCGTCATGTGCACCCCCGGCTGTCGAGTCGCTGGGCTTGCCCGCTGGTAGCGCGGCGGGGTGGAGGCATGTGGTGGGCGAGGTCCGCCTCGGGTGAAACGACGTGTTCCGGGGGACTGGCGTGAACGGTTCGTTACGTCTTGACGAACGGCATGTTATCGCTCACTCTCGATGTGCAGGACGACGGCAGACGGCTCACCGGGCGAGCCCCGCAGGTCGTCGTACCTCGGATCACGACGTCCCCCAGGGCATGCGGACGTCACCTCAGGACTCTCGGCAGTTGCTGGCGACAGCCTGTCGGACTGCGCGCCGTCCCGGACGGTTTGTCCTGAGCGAAGTGGCACATCACCACCACCGATGCAACCACTGAGAAGGACGACATGAAACCCAGAAGAGCTCTACTAGCGACGGTGACTCTCGCCGTCGCCCTCACCGCGGGTATGACGATGGCGCTGGCCCCCATGGCCAGTGCCGGGACGACCCTGAGAGCGTCGGCGGCCGAGAAGGGTCGTTACTTCGGCGCTGCTGTCGCGACGAACAAGCTTTCCGACAGTACGT